>CAXMNF010000379.1:0-15278 GCA_964194645.1 uncultured Gammaproteobacteria bacterium | reverse complement strand
TGCTGCGGGTGTGGCTGAACCGGCCCGAGCGGCGCAATGCCCTGAACCGCCTGGCGCTCGAAGAGATCGAGGACTGCTTCACGGGCCTGCAACGCGACTTCTCGGTTCGCGTGGTGATCCTGGGCGGCCGCGGCAAGTCCTTCTGTGCCGGCGCAGATCGCAAGGACCCGCCGGGCATCTCAACCGGCTCCGACCGAGAGCGCCGCCACAGCTCCCAGCTGGGACTGCGCGCCAGCCGCGCGATTGCCGCGCTCGAGGCGGTCACCTTGGCGCGGGTGCACGGCCACGCCGTCGGGGGCGGCTTCGTCCTGGCCGTGGCCTGTGATCTTCGCCTCGCCTGCGAGGACGCGCTCTTCTCGATCCCCGAGGTGGACCTCGGCGTTCCCCTCACGTGGGGCGCCACGCCGCGCTTGATCCACGAGATCGGCGCCGCGCGGGCCCGCGAGCTGATCCTGATGTGCGACGCAATCGACGGCCGGCGCGCGGCCGAGCTCGGAGTGGTGCACCGCGCCGTCCCCGGCGATCAGCTCGACGCCGTGGTCGATGATTGGGCCGGGCGCATCGTGGCCAAGCCCGAGATCGCGGTGCACATGACCAAGACCCAGTTCCGCGCCTACGCCGACAAGGCCGAGCTCGGGAACGTGACCGAGACCGACGGGGACGTGCTGCTGGCGGCCTCGCGAGTGGGCGTCGCGCGCGACAGCTTTCCGCGCGGCGACTAGAGGGCCTGACCGGCGCGAAACGCGCGCTCGCTCTCGGCGCGCAGCGCCTCGTCGCACAGGTAGTCCAGCGCCGTCATGGCCAGCGCCTTGGCGCCGTCGAGGGCCGCCTGGTCACCCATCTCCCCGCCCGACCAGCGCGTGAACTCCGGGTTGTGGATCGTCACGTTGATGGGCGCCGCGGCGATCATCGGGTGGATCGAGGGCACACGGTGGCTCACATTGCCCATGTCGGTGCTGCCCTGCACCCCGGCGGGCAGCTTCTCGTACGGGAAGAACTCGCGGCCGAGCTTCTCCGCGTTCGTCTGGAAGGCGCGCGCCAGCGGCCAGCAGGTGTTGAGCTCGAGGTAGTCGATCTCGCCCCACTGCGCCTCGAGCTTCGCACCCGTCGCCTGGGCGCCGGCCTGGAAGCAGCCCATCGCGCGCTGCTTCAGCACCTCGAGGTCGTCACTGTTCGCGGCGCGCACGTAGAAGAAGCCGGCCGCTCGCTCGGGCACGATGTTCGCGGCCTGTCCGCCTTCGGTAATGATCCCGTGCAGGCGCTCCGTCGTGCGAATGTGCTGGCGCAGCGCTGCGATGCCCTGGTAGGCGTTCACCAGCGCGTCGAGGGCATTGATGCCGCGCTCGGGCATGGCCGACGCGTGCGCGGACTGCCCGTGATAGACCACGCGAACCTCGGCGATTGCGATGCAGGGCATGGTTGCGAGATTGACCCCAGACGGGTGCACCATCATCGCCGCGTCGACGTTTTCGAAAGCGCCTTGCCGCGCCATCAGTTCCTTGCCGCCGCCCCGCTCCTCGGCAGGCGTGCCCAGGAAACGCACCGAGCCGGGCAGGCGTTCGCCGAGTTCGTGCAGGGCCAGCGCCGCACCGAGCGCCGCAGTCGCGATCAGGTTGTGCCCGCACGCGTGCCCGATCCCCGGCAGGGCGTCGTATTCCGCGAGCAGGGCGACGCGCGGCCCAGCCGCGCCGAAGTCCGCGGCGAAGGCGGTGTCGAGGCCGTAGGCGCCGCGCTCGACCTCGAGCCCGGCCGCGCCGGCGGTGTCGCACAGCAGGCGGGCCGCGCGCACCTCCTCGAAGGCCAGCTCCGGGTGGGCATGGATCTCGCGCGAGACGCGCACCAGCTCGTCACTGCGTGCATCGATTGACTCGCACACCGCCTGCTTCAGGGATTCGAGCGACATCGTTGCAGTATACCCGCGCGGCTTAGCGTGCGAGCGAGACCCAGGTGGCGCGCGCCAGCGCGCACAGGCGGCCCTGCTCGTCATGCAGGGCGCAGCCCGCCAGGCCGCGGCGTCCCTCGAAGCCGAGAGACCAGGCCGTGACCACGTGCCGCGCCCCCGGCGAAACGTCGTGCCGCTGCTCCAGAGCGAAGCGGCCCAGCACCAGCGGCTCGAGGCGCACGGAGTCGGCGGGCTCGAGCAGGGGAAAGGCGCTCGGCGAGTCCAGCGCCGCCCAGACGAAGCGCGGAGCGACCCGCCCGGACGCGTCGGCCAGAGCGGGGTCGGGCTGCCACGGCGCCGCGGCCAGGCCGAGCTCCGCGTGCCAGCCCGGAAACACGCGCAGTCCGTCGCCAGGCTCGCGCGCCGGTCCGCACACGAAGCAATGCGGGAAGGGGTGCGTGGCGAACGCCCGGCAGCTGCCGGCGCGTTTCTCGACCTCTGCGAGCCCGGGCGGGTCGGGTACCCGGAGCTCCAACGGAGCGACCGTGCGCGCGCTCGCCAGCAGGGTCTCGCCGTCCCACAGCTCGCGCAGGCCGGCGTCACCGGAGCGAAGCTCGAGGTCGCGGTCCAATGGCGCCGGGGCGCGCAACGTGACCTCGCAGACGCCGTCGGCGCCCTCGGCCAGCAGCCCGGCCACGTAGCCGCCATTGCCGCAGTCCGGCGGGCCACAGAAGCGGGGCTCGATGCGAACCTGGCGCTCGCCCATGACGGCAGTCTAACCGGCCCGACGGCGCGAAGCGGAGTTCCCTGATTGGGTACAGCACTTCCCACCGCGCGCGCAGGCGCGGCGCAGCTCCTGCGCAGCTCCCGTCGCAAGCCCAGCGGGGCGGCTCTCCGGCCCGAACGGGCGTCGCTCTTGCAGCGAAACCCGGGATGAAGCGCTCTATCGCCCCGATCCTCGTCAGTGCCGCGCTGCCGCTGCTCTGTGCGGGCTGTCTGTTCCAGCACACCAACGACGACGTGAGCGTCCGCCCGGAGACCGCCATCGGCACCCGCGCGACGGTGATGATGCCCGGTCAGGGCCCCGCCCCGATGACCGTCTTCGGCCAGCCGACCGGCGGGGCCGCCGCCGGCGGCGGCAGCTCGAGCGGCAGCGGCAACGCCACCACTCAGCAAGGCAGCTCGACGAGCAGCGGCTCTTCGTCCGGCTCCGCCTCGAGCAGCGGTTCGTCGTCCAGCTCCGGCTCCAGCGCCGGTTCCGGCTCGGGCAACGCGACCTCGTCGGGCAGCGCACTGCCGACACCGGGAAGTGACGAGGGCATGTCGATGCTGGCCGGCACGGTGGCCGAGGCCGATGCCAGCTCGCGGATGCGCTCGACTCCGATCATCGGGCCGATCCTGTCGATCGTGGGCTACCCGTTCTTCGTATTCCGCTCGAATGAGGAGAAGGCCGACCACGTGGCTGCGCAGCGAGCCGACGAGTACGCCGCCAAGCAGCAGCCCGGCCGGTTGATTCCGCGCTCCGCCGACGACGCCGAGCGGATTCGCATCGAGAGCGAGAACACGCGGATCCGCGAGCAACTGGAGCGGAAGGCGGCCGCGCGCGGGCCCGCCACGATCTCGGCCGAACTCGCGGCACTCGAGCGCTCGCTCGGCTCCAGCGATTCCGGAGAATCGAGCACCCCGCTGCCCGAGGCCCGCGAAGGCCTCGATCGCAACCACGACGGGCGGCCCGACCTGTGGGCCTATCGCGAGGCGGGCCAGAGCCGCGAAGAGCTCGACGACAACTACGATGGCCAGCCCGACCGGGTGCTCTTCTACGATGATCAGAAGCGCATCGAGCGCAGCGAAGAGGACCTGGACTACGACGGCCGCTTCGAGACCTTCACGCACTACGCCAACGGCGAGATCTCGCGGCGCCGCGCCGACTCCGACGGCGACGCTGCACCGGACAGCTGGAGCTTCTACAACGCCGGCGAGCTCACCAGGCACGAGGTCGATCGGGACAAGGACGGGTTCCGCGACCTGATCCTGGTCTACGAGGCCGGCGCCCTGGTCCGCGAGGAGGACGACCGCAACCGCGATGGCCGGCCCGACATGGTGTCGGTCTATCGCGAGGGCGCCGTGGTCGAGAAGCACGACGACATGGACTTCGACGGCCTGCCCGACATCACCTCCTACTACGAGGGCGGCAAGCTCGTGCGGCGCACAGTGAGCTCCGAGGGAGCGCTGGAGCCGTGGCAGGGTGGCGGCGGCTCGTGACGCCCCCGCCGACGCTGGCCGGAACGTTCGCGTTCGGCGTGGGCTTCTTCCTGGTCGTCGCCGCCGCCGAGGTGCCCCTGCGCGCGCTGGCCGAGCCCGGGGAAACGCTGCGGGCGCGAGTGAACGATGTGCGCGAGCAGCGCCACCTGCGGCCGCTCGAAGCTTCCGAGGCACTCGCTGCGGTGGCGCGTGCCCACGCCGAGGACATGGCCGAGCAGGGCTACCTGGACCACGTGAACCGCAAGGGCCTGAATCCGCTGGAGCGGGTGCGGGCCGCCGGCGTCGAGGGCTTCCGCCTGCTGGCCGAGAACATCGGCGCGACCAACGTCGCCGGAGATCGCATCGCCGAGGTCGTGACCTCCTGGATGGACTCGCCCCTGCACCGCGAGAACCTGCTGAACCCCGCCTTCAACCACTGCGGCGCCGGCTTCGCCCGTGGCCGCAACGACGAACTCATCGCGGTCCAACTCTACGCAACCTTCCCCCGCCCGTAGCTAGCGGCCTAACGGCGAGCAGAGCTCGCCTTGCCGCGACGGAGAGCGACTCCAGGAAGAGTCGCTCTCCTACGGGAAGGGAGAGCGTGGGTTGGGCAGTCCCCCCGTTCCCTTAGGAGAGCGGCTCTCCGAGTCGCTCTCCGTGCGGGCAGGCGAGCTTCGCTCGCCGTTACCCCGCTAGCTACGGGCGCAGCACGGTCGCGACGCTGCGGTCGTCCCACCAGATCTCGAGCTGCGTTCCCGGGTCGAAGCGCTCGGGCAGGACCAGGTAGCCGAGCGCCAGATAGCCGGCCTCGAGCGGACCGGCACCGCCAACCACGAAGCCCACTTCGTGCGGATCCTGTGGGTCCGGACGGAACGTCGTTCCATCGCGTACGAGGAAGAAGTTCGGGTGGAACTCGCTGGAGCGCACGCTGCGCGCCAAGAACAACACGACGCGCTTGTCGGAGCGGCCCAATGCGTCGAGCACCCGCTCCTCGAAGGACTCGGCGTGCGCAAGGCGCACCAGAAGCTGTGTGTCGCGCTCGATGTCCTCCACGGTGAACGTCGCGGGGGCCAGCTCCTGGCGCAGCGCCACGAGCTGGACGAGGTCACGGATCTGGTTCTCGTCGAGGCCCAGGGCCAGCGGCTCGGCGTTCGCCGCGCTCTCGGGCGCGAAGCTGGGGCTCTGCGCGCCGTAGGTGTTCTGGGGCTGCGGGGCCCCGACGGGGAGCGCAGGCTGCGGCTCGGGCGACGGGCTGGGGCGTGCGGCGTTCAACTTCTCGGTCGCCTCGAGCAGGTTGTAGGGGTTGTTCGGGTCGCGGGCCTGCTGGTCGAGCATCCACGTGTATGGACGCGGCAGCAGCTGGGGCCGCAGCGGCGGAAGGTTGGAGGGATCGCTGACGAAGCGCGCGCGCGCGCATGGTGCGTTGGCCTTGCGGCTCACCACGAAGGCGCTGCCATCCGGGCAGACGCCGGCCACCGAGCCCGCGAGAGCGGCGCCCGGAGCGAGTGAAAGCACGGCCAGGAGGACCTTGGTTGCGACTCGTTTCATGCTCTGATTATACCTTGAATCTCTTACCTAAATACCTGTTTTTGCAATGCTTTTAGGATCAGTGGCTTATCGTCACTGCTGCCGGTTCGTGTGGCCAGCGGCCAGCGCGAGATCGCGCAGTGCGCGCAGCTCGCCAGGCTCGAGCTGCCGGTGCTCCCCGGGACGCAGGCCGCTCAGGGTGAGCGGTCCGAAGCGCGTGCGGACCAGGCGGCGCACCGGATGACCCACCGCGTCGAGCATCAATCGGATCTGACGGCGCCGCCCTTCCACCAACTCCATCACGAGCACGCTGTGCTCCTTGGTGTGACGCTCGAGCGTCACCTGGCAGGGCGCGGTGGGCCGGCCTTCGACCACGATGCCCTCCCGGAGACGCCGCAAGGTCGCCGCCTTGGGAACGCCCTCGACGCTCACGCGGTAGCTGCGCGGCACCCCGAACGACGGATGCAGCAGCGCGTGTGCGCTTGCACCGTCGTTTGTGAGCAGCAGCAGACCTTCGCTCGCGGCGTCGAGTCGTCCGACGGGGAACAGCCGTTCATCGCTTGGCACCAGTTGGCTAACGGTGCGCCGGGCGTGCGGGTCCTTGGTGGTCGTCACCACTCCGCGCGGCTTGTAGAGCAGGTAATAGAGCGGCTCACGGCTGCGCCCGAGGCGCTTCCCGTCGACCTCGATCCGGTCGCGCTCGGGATCGGCCGTGCTGCCGAGCCGGGTCACCAAGCTGCCGTTTACGGACACGCGTCCCGCGCGGATCAGCTCCTCGGCCGCGCGGCGCGACGCAACCCCGGCGTCGGCCAGGATCTTTTGCAGGCGAACCGCGCGCGCACCCGTGCTAGAGCGTCGCGCCGTCCTCCGGCGGCTCGGGGGCATGAGCCGGCTCCTCTCCGGGCTCGGCGCCATCCTCGTCGCCGCCATCGGCGTCGAGCTCCGCGGCCGCGCCGAGCGCCGCGTCGAGCGGGGTTCCCTCTAGTTCGTCCAGAGCTGCGATCTCGCGCAACTCGGGCAGGTCGCCCAGGGAGCCGAGACCGAAGGTCTCGAGGAACGTGGCACTGGTCCCGTAGAGGGCCGGGCGCCCGGGCGCATCGCGGCGTCCGACGATGCGCACCAGGTCGCGTTCGAGCAGGCCCTTCAGCACCGCCCCGCAATCGACGCAGCGCAGGTTCTCGATCTCGGCCCGCGTCAGCGGCTGCTTGTAGGCGACGACCGAGAGCGTCTCGAGCGCCGGACGCGAGAGGCGCAGCTTGCGCTCGGGCTGCGCGGCCTGCAGCAGCGGACCGAGGTCGGCGCGTGTCCGGAACTGGTAACCGCCTGCCACCTCGGCGATCTCGTAGGGGCGCCCGGTCTCTTCGAGCGAGCGGTTGATTTCCTGCACCAACTCGGCGATCCGCGCCGGCTTGAGGCGCGTCAGCACCCGGCGGATCTGCCCGACCGTGGCCGGGCCGGTGGACGCGAAGATCAGCGCCTCGAGCACCTGCGTGGGGTTCTCGACTCGAGCCACGGAAGCCTCCTATGCGTCGCCGGACAGCGCCGGATCCACGGCCGCGTGGACGCGGACCGGTCCGAAGGGCAGCCCCTGCTCATCCATGTTCTGAAACAGGCGCAGCGCCTGGATCTTGGCCAGCTCCAGGATCGCCAGGAACGTAATGACGACCCGATGGCGTGTGGTCGCCGCGTCAACCAGTAGGTCCTCGAAGAGCAGCACTGCGTCCGGAGCCGCGCGCAGCCGGTCCATCACGTGGACCATCCGGTCCTGCACAGTGAGGCTCTCGCGCAGCACCTCGTGACTGCGCAGCTCCTCCGGGATGTTCTCGAGTACCCGCTTCATGGCGTCGATCAGCGAGAACAGGCTCACCGTGAGCACCGGGTCCTTTTCGGGGATCGTGGAGCGGTCTGGCTCAGCCGCGAACACGTCGCGGTTCAGAAGGGCGCGGCCGCCGAGGTCGAGCGCGGCCTCGCGGAATACGGCGTACTCGGCGAGCCGCCGCGCCAGCTCGGCGCGTGGGTCGAGCCCGTCCTCGTCGCCTTCGGCGTCGGGGTCCGGGGGCAGCAGCATGCGCGACTTGATCCACGCCAGGGTCGCGGCCATCACCAGGTAGTCCGCGGCCAAGTCGATGTCGACCAGCCGCATCAGGTCCAGATACTCGAGGTACTGCTCGGAGATCAGCGCAATCGGGATGTCGCTGATGTTGACCTCGTTCGAGCGGATCAGGTGCAGCAGCAGGTCGAGCGGACCTTCGAACGCCGGCAGCTTGACGGCACAGGCACTGGCACCGCCGGGCCCACGGGGCTCGACGGACGCCTCGGACGCGGGAGCTGGAACGCTGGCTGCGATGGTTGGCTCGCTCAAGGGCGCATCGGTTTCCGGGGGCCACGGAACCGGCTGGAGGCTAACTCATCCGTGTCGCGCCAACCAGCGCCGCAGCCAGGCGTCGTCGACGATGGCTCCATCCAGCGCACGGCGACGCGCGCTGCGCAGCAGCGCGCCGACCGCCGGACCTGACAGGCCGAGAGAGCGCGCGCGGCGCCCGTCGATCGGGGCGGGCACGTGGCGCAGGGTTCCCGCGTAGTGCGCCACCTGCTTCGCGGCCGAATCCGGCGCCGCGCACCAGGTGAGCAACAGCGCGCTCTCGGCCACGCCGGCGAGGCGCGCGTCCAGACGGCCCGGCGAGAGCGGCCGCGCCAGAGCGCGGCGCAGCCGGCCGAACTGTGCGAGGTCGTCGGCGAGCTGCGAGGCCGCGCGCCCGCGCAATGCCAGGCGCGCGACCACACGCCGGCGCACGCGGGCGTGCGCTCCGAGCAACAGGAGGCGCAGGCCGCAGGCGCGGCGCAGCTCCCGGTCCCCGGCCCCGCGCCAGGGCGGGTGCGCGGCGCTGCGCGCCAGGCGGCCGTGCTCGCGCAGCGCCGCGGGTTTCCAGCCCGCCGCGAGAGCTTCCCAGACAGCCAGTTCGCGCGCCGCCGAGATGGCGCGCGCGGGCTCGGGCTCGTCGAGCAGGCGCTCGACCTCGTGGCGCAGCCGGTCCGCCGAGACCCGGTCAAGCGCGCGAGCGCGCAATGCCTGGCGCGCGAGCTTGCGGCTGTGCGGCTCGAGCGCGAAGCGAAGCCGGGCGGCATAGCGCACCGCTCGCAGCACGCGGGTAGGGTCGTCGCGGAAGCTCGCGTCGTGCAGCACGCGGAGGCGCCGCTCCGCCAGGTCCGCGATTCCGCCGGCCGGGTCCAGGACTCCCTCGCCCCATCCGGCGGCGAGCGGCAGCGCCATGGCGTTCACGCTGAAGTCGCGACGCAGCAGGTCCTGCGCGACGCTCGCCGGCCGCACCGTGGGCAGCGCGCCGGACCGCGCGTAGCGTTCGGCGCGCGCGTGGGCCAGATCGATGCGCACCGTGTCGCTCTGGACTGTGGCCGTGAGGAAGCGTGCGTGCAGGGTTTGCTTCCCTCCCAGCCGCTCCGCCAGGCGGCCGGCCACGCGCTCGAGTTCGGCCGAGAGCAGCACGTCCACGTCGAGCAGCGGCTCGCCCAGCAACAGGTCGCGCACCGGGCCACCGACCAGGAAGGCCTGCGCTCCCGCGCTCGCGGCCTCCTCGACCAGCGCGTCGAGCGCTGCAGCGCGCGCGCCCAGGGCGCGGCGCAGCCGAACAAGCAGCGGCTTCGCCTTCACCGGTTCGCGGGTCGCCGGCCCCGGCCGCCGCGCGGATGGCTGCGTTCGACCATCGAGTGCAGGCGCTCGCGGCTCACGTGGGTGTAGATCTCCGTGGTGCCGATGTCGGCGTGCCCGAGCATCTCCTGCACCAGGCGCAGGTCGGCACCGCCCTCGAGCAGGTGCGTCGCGAAGGAGTGCCGCAGCATGTGTGGCGTGATGCGCTGCTCGATGCCGGCCTGCCGCGAGTGGTGGCGGATGCGGTACCAGATGGCCTGGCGCGTGATCGGTCCGCCGCGCCGTGACACGAACACGGCGACGACCGAAGGATCCTTGACCCAGAGCGGGCGCACCTCTTCCAGCCAGCGGCCCAGCCAGGCCACCGCCGGCTCGCCGAGCGGGGCGAGTCGCTGCCGGCGTCCCTTGCCGAACACGCTGCAGGTTGGCGCCTCGAGGCGCAGATCCTCGAGGCGCAGGCCGGCCAGCTCCGAGACGCGCAACCCCCCGGCGTAGAGCACCTCGAACATCGCGCGGTCGCGAATCCCGAGCGGCGTCTCGTCCGGCGCCTCGATCAGCCGGGT
Organism: uncultured Gammaproteobacteria bacterium; assembly: GCA_964194645.1. Taxonomy (GTDB): domain Bacteria; phylum Myxococcota_A; class UBA9160; order SZUA-336; family SZUA-336; genus CAXMNF01. The sequence continues at coordinate 5,401 of CAXMNF010000379.1, read as the reverse complement.
GACCTCGCCAACGCCGAGTACGCGGGGCACCCGGCGGCCGCTGCGCGGCCGGTGAACGTCGGCCAGCGGATCGCGCTCGAGCACGCCCTCGGCGCGCAAGAAAACCAGCAGCTGCGAGATCGCCGACAGCGCCCGGGATCGCGTGCCCGCCCCGAGGCCGCCCGCCTCCATGCGGTCCAGATGCCTGCGCAGGAGAGCGGCGTCGAGAGAGTCTGTCGACTGACCGGGCGCGTTCGCCGAGAGCGCGGCCAGGTCGCGGCCATAGGCCTCGACCGTGGCGGCGGCGAGGCCGCGCTCCACGGCGAGGTGCGAGAGGAACGCCTCGATTGCCGCGTCGAGCTTCAAGCGGCGTCCCCGCGGATGGCGCGCAGCAGGGCGTCCTGCACCGTCTGCTGGCGTTCCGGCGCAGTCAGCTTCTTGCCCTGCTCGGTCACGTAGAAGGTGTCGGTAGCTTGGTGTGCGCGGGTCGAGGCGCGCGAGATCACCACGTTGAGGCCGAGCTCCGCCAGCGCTCGCGAGATGTCGTGGAGCAGCGCCGGCCGGTCGTTCGTGAGCACGTCAACCACCGTGTAGAAGTCAGACTCGTCGTTCGAGATGCGCACGGCAGGGGCGACGCGGCGCGCCGCGGCGGGCGCCGCGAGATGCGCCGCGCTCATCAGCGCGTCGATCGTTTGCTCGCCCGCCAGCACGCGCTGCAGCGCGCTGTCCAGGCGCTGCCGCTCCAGCTCCTGCTCGGCCGTCCTACCCTCGAGCGGGCTGACCTGGTAGATCTCCACGGCGAGTGCGCCGCGGTTCGTATAGGCCTGCGCCGCCAGGATGTCGTGGTTGCAGGCCGTGATCACCCCGGTCACCGTGGCGAACAGGCCGGGCCGGTCGCGCCCAAAGACCACGAGCCCCCAGAACGGCCGGGTCGGCGCGGGCGGCTCGAAGCTGTATACGGCAGCCGGTCGGTCACTGGCCAGGAAGTCGAGGCCCGCGGCTACGTGCTGGGTGATCTCGGACACGGCGTGGCTCAGCAGGTAGCGGCGCGGCATGCTGTCGAGGAAGGCGCGAACTCGCTCCGGATCGAGGTTCGCAGCAGCGGACTGCTCGAGCACCTGGCGTTCGCAGCTCGCGACCTGGCGCTGCGCGCGCTCCAGGAAGAACTGCAGCGCGCCCTCTTCCTCGCGCCCGGCCTCGAGCCACTCGGCGGCGTTGCGGAACAACGCCTCGAGCAGCCCGCCCTTCCAGCCGGTCCACGCTTCGCGCGAGACGCTGCGAATGTCCGCGACCGTCAGCAGATACAGGCGTCGCAGCTGCTCGCGGCTGCCCGCCAGGTTGGCGAGCTTCAGAATCTGGCGCGGGTCGTGCACGTCGCGCTGTTCGGCCATCTCGCTCATGGTCAGGTGGTGGCGCACGAGGAAGCGCACCGCTTCCTCATCTTCGCCCTCGATTCCGAGTCGGCGGCACACTTCGGGCGCCAGCTCCGCACCCTTCTGCGAGTGGCCGCCGCCGCGGCCCTTGCCAATGTCGTGCAGGATGCCGCCCAGGAACAGGATCTCCGGGCGGCGCACCTCGCTCATCAGTTCGGTCGCCAGCGGCAGCTCCTCGCGGAAGCGGCCCTTGCCCAGGCGCCGCAGCTGCTCGACCAGGAACAGAGAGTGCACGTCGACCGTGTACGTGTGGTACATGTCCTGCTGCCAGAGGCCGACGAGCCGCCGGAACTCGGGCAGGTACGCGCCGAGCACCCCGATCTCCGACATGCTCGAGAGCGAGCGGTACACGCGGTTCGGCGCGGCCAGCAGCCCCTTGAAGATCTCGGCCGCCTCCTCGCTCTCGCGGAAGCGGTCGTTGATCAGCGGCAGGTGCTGGCGCAAGAGGCGCTGGGCGCGCACCGACAGGTCGACATCATGGCGTTGGGCGACCCCGAACGCGGAAAGCATGCGGACGGGCCGTTCCTCGAGCAACTCCGAGCCGGGGATCTCGAGGCGGCCGTTCACGACCAGAAAGCCTTCTTCGACGGGTCGCGGCGGCGGGGCACGGCGTCCCCGGCGACGCTCCACCAGGCTGCGGGCGTGGCGGGTCGCCTGGCGCGTGACCCGCTCGATGGCGCGCGCGTGGCCGTAGTAGATCTGCATGAGTCGCTCTGCGCGCACGATGGCGTCCGCGCCCTGCACCGAGAAGCGCTTGGCCACGCGCATCTGCGCATCGTAGTGCAGCCGATCGTCCTTGCGTCCTTCCCGGTGCAGCTCGTTGCGCAGCCGCCACATGAAGTCGAGCGCGGTCATCAGCTCCTGCAGCTCGTCCTCACTGATGAAGCCCTGCACGAGCAGCTGCTCGGCGCGGCGCAGTTCCCAGTGCACGGCCCGACCCACCCAGAGAGCCGTGTGGTAGTCGCGCAGCCCTCCGACACTCTCGCGCACGTTTGGCTGCAAGAGGAAGAGCGACTCGCCCATGCGCTCGTGCCGGTCGCGTTGCTCCTCGAGCTTGGCGTCTATGAAATTCGAAGCTCCAGTGCGCATGCGGTCGCGCACCGCTCCTTCCAGGTCTGCGAACAGGGCCGGGTCGCCGACCAGGAAGCGGGCGTCCAGGTAGGAGGTGAGCGTCGACAGGTCCTCGCGGCCGACGCGCATGCAATCCTTGAGGGTCCGGGTGGCCACCCCGACGCTCAGCCGTGCGTCCCAGAGCCGGTGGGTGATCGCCTCCGCGATCGTCTCGACGTAGGGGTTGAGCTTGCCGCGGCGTAGGAACAGGAGGTCGATGTCGGAGCCGAGCGACAGCTCGCGCCGCCCGTAGCCGCCCACCGCGATCACGGCGAGCCGGAAGTTCAGGCGCGGGAAGTTCTGGAAGTAGCGATCCTCGGCCAGCCGGAACAGCTTGCGCACCAGCCGGTCGATGAGGTCGGAGTGCTCCTCGTTCACGCTCCGCGCCGCCACGCGCGAGTCGTGCAGCCCGAGCAGGTACTGGCGCACGGCGTCCAGGTAGGCGCGTACCTGGGGATTCAGGTGCATCGAGGAGGGTTCGGCGGGGGCCTGTAGCTCCTTGAAGTAATCGTCGCAGACGGGTTGCATGTCTGCGCCCCAGGTTAGCGCGTCGCGACCAGGCTCCGCGCGTGCTCGTCGCGATGCTGGGCGATGCCTTGGGCGAGGCCGCGGGCGGCAGCACGTGCGTAGCCCTTGCTGCGCAGGCGCCCGGCCTCACCCCGGTTCGAGACGAAGCCGAGCTCGACCAGTACCGCCGGCATGTCGGCCATGAACAGCACGAGGAAGGGCCCGCGCTTCACGCCCAGATCGCGTGTGCCGCCGTGCTGGCTGCGCAAGCCCCTGATCAGCGACTTCTGGACCTTTCCGGCGAGACGCGCCGCAAAGCGCTCGGTGTAGCCCAGTCGCAACGAAGCGAGGATGCGCTGCAGGTCGTTCAGCTGATCGACCGACGTGCCGTTCTCGCGCGCCGCTACGCGGGCAGTCTGGCGGTCGTAGCGAGTATCGAGCAGGTAGGTCTCGACCCCGTGGCTTCCCCGGTTTGGCGAGGCGTTCGCATGGATCGACACGAACAGGTCCGCATCGCGCTGGTTGGCGAGCTGCGTGCGCTGCTCGAGCGTCAGGTAGACGTCGCGGCTGCGCGTGAGGAACGCGTCGAAGCCCTGCTGGTCGACCAGCTTCTCGAGCTCGCGCGCGACGCGCAGCACCACGTCCTTCTCGCGCAGCCCACGGTGCCCGACCGCGCCCGGATCCTTGCCCCCGTGCCCCGGATCGATCGCGATGCGGCGCACCGGACGTTGGTCGAAGGTCCGGGGTCCATCTCTTGGGAAGGCGGCCACCGGGGGCGGGCTCGGCCGTGCCGACGGCCGGGCCTCGCTGTCGTACAGATCGGTGACGATGCGGAAGGGGTCCTGGAGGTGGAAGGTGCGCTGTTGTCGGCCGGCTCGGCCCAGCTCGAGCACCACCCGCGCGCGCGTGAGCGTGTTCTGGCCACCCCGCACCCTGCGCAGCGCCGAGCTGGGCCGCTGCCCCGCGGGCTCGCGCTGCGGAGGCTCGATCCAGATGCCGTCGATGTCGATGAAGAGCCTCGGCGGACTGCCCAGCTCTCCGGTCTGGTAGGGGGCGGGCCGCGACAACTCCACGACCACCCGCGTGTAGCCCGGGTGTTCGAAGATGCGAACGTCGGTCACGTCCCCGAGCCCCGGCGGACGCTTCCCCGCACCCAGGGTCAGGAAGAGCAGCGCTCCCAAGAGCGCCGCACGCGCGAGCTTCATCAGTCTCCCGTCGAAAGCTTCTTCAGACGGTCGAGCTCGAGCAAGGCCTCGAGGGGCGTCAGCTGCTCCAGATCCAAGCCTGCAAGCGCCTCGCGCAGTGCCCCGCCTGCGGCCGGCTCGAACAGGCCCAGCTGCGCGGGCGGCCCGCTTCCGGGCTCGCGCGCCAAGCGGGGCGCCCCCTGCTCGTCGAACTCTCCCCCCTCCAGATTGGACAACACTTCTCTCGCGCGCCGTATCACGTTCGGGGGGAGACCGGCGTGACGCGCCACCTCGATACCATAGCTGCGACTGGCGGCCCCGGGCTCCATGCGCCTCAGGAACAGGATGTCGTCTCCCCGTTCCTCACAGGCGAAGTGGAAGTTCCGCACCCCGGACTTGGTCCGGGCCAGGTCCGCCAGTTCGTGATAGTGAGTCGCGAACAAGGTGCGGGAACGCAAGCCCGGGGTGTCGTGCAGGTATTCGGCCACCGCCCAGGCGATCGAAAGTCCATCGAAAGTGGAGGTGCCCCGCCCAATTTCGTCGAGCAGCACCAGCGTGCGGGGCGTAGCCTCCCGGACGATCGCGGCCGTTTCCCGCATTTCGACCATGAACGTGCTCTCGCCCGTGACCAGCGAGTCAGAGGCGCCGACCCGCGTGAAGATGCGGTCGGCCACGCCGATCCGCGCGCGCGTCGCGGGCACCCAGCAGCCGATCTGGGCGAGCAGCACGATCAGCCCCACCTGGCGCAGCAAGGTGGACTTCCCGGCCATGTTGGGCCCGGTCAGGATCAGGAAGCGGGCGTCCTCTGGATCGAGGCGCACGTCGTTCGGGATGAAACCGTCGCGCACGTACTGCTCCACGACCGGGTGGCGGCCCGCCTCGATCTCGATTCCGAGCGAGTCGTCTACCTCGGGCCGCACGTAGTCGCGCTCGCGCGCGACCTCGGCCAGCGCCTGGAGTACATCGAGCTCCGCGAGCGCTCGCGCGCAGGCCTGCACGGCTGCGCCCTCGGCCTGCACCCGCGCGCGCAGCGCGTCGAGCACCCGAGCCTCGGCGGCGGCCGCCTGCTCGCGCGAGCGCAACACCCTGCCCTCCCAGCGCTCCAGCTCATCGGTCGTGTAGCGCTCGGCGTTCGTGGTGGTCTGCTTGCGCCGGTACTCGTCCGGGACCCGCGCGAGGTTCGCCTTG
>CAXMNF010000378.1:0-4421 GCA_964194645.1 uncultured Gammaproteobacteria bacterium | reverse complement strand
TTGGAAAGCGTGTGTAGGGAGACCTACCGTGGGTTCGAATCCCACTCTCTCCGCCACGTCTGGCCGGATTTGCTAGATTCCGCCCCCCTTAGCGCCCGTAGCTCAGTTGGATAGAGCGCCAGGTTGCGGACCTGGAGGTCGCACGTTCAAGTCGTGCCGGGCGCGCCAGGTAGTCTTCAGCGCTCGCCCGCCCTCCACTTCTCGTAGGCCTCGCGACGGCCCCTGGCGCGGGCGCTTTCGAGCTCGGAAAGCCGCCGCACGACTGCGACGAGGTCGTCGCGTGCCCTCTCGATGTAGTCGTAGTAGACCTTCCGGTCATTGCGAAATTCCTCGCCGCGTACCGCGTCCGTCCACCTCGGGTCCGCGTCTCGCTCGGCCAGGATCCTCTCGTAGCGGTCGTAGAAGTAGCGGAGGTTGGCGTCGATCTGGAGGTAGCGCCCGTCTCTCATCAGACGTTGTGCGCGCTTCAGGCTGTCGTTGCTCCACCATCCACCCAGCACGAACATCCGGAACTTCGTGTCGTAGAGGTTGTTGACCTGGTGCACGGGAAGGACCCTCATCAGGGCACCGGGAACCGCGGGGAGCCAGTTCCTCTCCGTGAGCCCTTTCCAGTACAGATCATCGCTCTTGATCTTCGCGTAGCTCTCGATCGGATACTCGTTGGAGAGGTAGGCCAGGTCGATTACGGTATTCGCCGGAACTGCGATATTGAAGAACTGCCGCAGCTTGGTGGCCCGAATCGACTTGGGTTTCCACACCCCGGCTGCGGCCAGGGAGTTGTGCAGGGTGTGGACGCAGTTGTCCGAGTAGCCGCTCCACTGGTAGTCGGCCTCGCCACTCCAGTACTCGGTATTCAGGCTGTTCAGGTACTCAGCCGCTTCCTTCAGCATCTCCTTGTGCATGGGAAGACGCGAGCAGAAGACCGTGCGGCCGAAGCGCAGCCCGAAGTCGGTGCCGACGGACTCGGTGGCGATGATGTCCCGCAGCTCGAGCGGCTCCTCCGCACCGCGCACCGCATGGAACTCGACTCCCCTGAAGATCCCAAGCTCGATGGCGCGCTCGATCGTCGCATCGGAGTGGGCCTGGTCGAGTAGTTCGTAGGTCGCCAGCTCGCCGTTGTAGAAGAGGGACGCCCCGGGTGTCGCCACCCAGTTCACGTTCTTGAGCCAGCGGTTCACGCTCACCCCGGCGCCGTGCTCGCGATCGTCCGGGTCGGCGGTGACGTACTTGCAAGGCCGCAGCCGCGGGTAGGGGGCCGACTCGTCCACGCAGGCGCCCTTCAGGTACATGACTGCGTGTCCGGGGATGCCCCCTACGGTGCCGTCCAGGGGCCGGTACTGACTGACCGCACAGAGCTCCACGTAGTAGGGGGCCAGCTCGTCGTAGAGCAGGTCGGGGCTGACGTGGGGCAGGACCGTGTCGCTGGGGTTGCGAAGCAGCTCGACGACGGCTGCACATCCCAGCGAGGCCGACGCGAGCGCGAGCAGCACGGGGTAGACGGTGCGCGGAGACATGACGACCTCGCGTTGGTTGGGGGCTCGACGGGAGAGGATAGCTTGGAGCGAGTGGGCCGGTGTGCCAGGTTCCTCTCGGGTCAGTTGCCGCTGGCCTCTGCGGGGTCGACCACCAGGCAGGGGACGCGGCGGGTGCCGAGCTCCGCGCACAGCGCCTCGGCGGCTGCGAAGCTCTGCAGCGGGCCGGCTCGCACGCGGTAGCGGGTGCCGCGCCCGGGCACGCGCGCTTCCTGGACGCGTAGCTCGAGCTTGCCGAGCAGCTCGCGGTTCTTGCGCAGCAGGCGCTGCCATTCCTGCTCGGCGCTCGCGCGCGTGGTGAGCGAGCCGAGCTGGACGAGCGTGGGCTCGGCGACGGGCCGCGCGATCGATGCGATCGCCGTGCCTGCCGGTACTGCGCCCGGTGAATCGACGGGCAGCCGCTTGGCGGGCGACGCTTCTGTATCCGGTTGCCGGGGCGCGGCCACGGCGGGGGTCGGCTTCGGCTCTGCGCGTGGCGGCGCGGCAGGCGGCGGAAGCGCGGCCGGCTCGGGCTTCGGCTCGGCGCGCGGGGGAAGTGGAGCGCGCTTCGGCGCGGCTGCGACCTTCGGAAGCGGCGCCCTTTCGGGCTGCGCTTCCCAGGCGGCCACGTGAATGTCGAGACGCGCCAGGTCGGCCGGGGTCATGCGCTTGGCGAGCCCTTCGCGGGCGCGCTCGGCGCGGGCGTGGCCGCCGCGCTCCGCCAGTGCAAACCAGACGTACGCCTCACCCAGGTCGCGCTCGACGCCCTCGCCAGTGTAGTAGCGCACCCCCAGGTTGAACTGCGCGGCGACGAAGCCCTGCTTCGCGGCGCGCTCGTACCAGCGCAGGCCCTCGGCCGGATCCCGCGCCACGCCCTGGCCGTGCAGGTAGGTGTAGCCCAGGTTGAATTGCGCGAGGGGCAGGCCCAGCTCGGCCGCACGCCGGTACAGCTCGACGGCCTTCGCCTCGTCGCGCGGCACGCCGTGGCCGTTCGCATACATGAAGCCCAGGTCCGTGAGCGCGCGCGGGTGATTCTGATCGGCGAGCGGCTGCCACTCGCGCAGGGCGGCGGCGTAGTCGCCGTTCTGCGCGGCGCGCATGCCGTCTTCGTAGCCCGCGAGCGCAGCCCCTGCGGCCAGCGCGACCAGCCCGAACACGGCCAGGATCCCTTCCCGGCCCCCCATCAACCTTGTTACCGATCGCGAACTTTCGAGCGCACCACAACCCCGCGCTCGGCGAGCCCGTCGACTCCTAGAAGCGCGAGGTGACGAGCGTCACATCGGCGCGTGCCCAGGCCTCCTCGAAGCCAGCCTCGACCAGCTCGGCATCCTCTTCGCGTTCCTGCTGACGCAGGCTCGCGGCCAAGCCGAAGAGCGACCAGCCGTTCGCCGGGTGCCGCTCCAGGTCCGCGCGGTAGGCTTGCTCGGCTTCCACAGCGCGGCCCGCGTCGAGCAACACGGCACCGAGTGCCTGGCGCGTGGGCATATACCAGGGCGGCGGCTCCATGTAGGCCAGACTGTCCTGCACCGCGACCGCTGCCGTGAGCTGCTCGACGGCGGCCTCGTAGTCGCCGCGCGCTGCCGACAGCTCGCCCTCCAGGTGCAGCACGCCGATGCGCGCCAGGGTCGAGGCGCGGTTCACACCGCCGCTGATCCAGAACTCGTGCATCGCCTCTTCCGCTGCAATGGCCTGGAGCGCCGTCAGCTCCTCCTGGGCCAGGTCGTGCTCGTCCATGCGCACGCGCGCGAGCCCGCGCCCGTAGTGCCAGAGCGCCGTCAGGTAGCGCAGGTCCTCGCGCGGCTTCGGCACGCCGAGCACGGCGTCCCACTGGCCGAAGCGCAGCAGGGTGACGATCGGCATCGTCATGTACTCCTCGACGAAGGGAAACTCGGCGAGCTTCGGCTCGACGTCGGCGGCGAGCTTGCGCGCGGCCATCAGCGCGATGCTGCTGTTGCCCTCGGCGCTGGCGGCCGCCTGCACGAAGTGGATGTTGTGCGGGTAGTAGGCTGCCCCGTAGAAGCCGGCCGAGCCGCAGTAGCTGAAGGTGGTCTCGTCGATGCCGACGGCCCGCTGGTTCAGGCGCACGGCGTCGGCGTAGCGACCGATCCGCCAGTAAATGTGAGTGGGCATGTGCACCAGGTGCCCGGACCCGGGTACGAGTGACACCAGGCGGTCCGCTGCAGCCTCGGCGCGGCCGGGGGTCTTCGAGGCCTCGACGGCGTGGATGTAGTAGTGGTTCGCCCCCGGGTGCTGGGGATTCCGCGCCAGCACCGACTCGAGCGCGGCCACCAGCTCCGGCGTCTGCTCCGCCGCGTTGCCGTCCGTGTCGTAGTACTTCCAGGGAATCAGGTTCATGATCGAGGCGGCGAACAGGGTGGCGATGTCGTCGTCCTGCGGGTGGCGTTGGTAGAGCTCGCGCATCGCGTTCGCGTAGGCCAGGTCGAGGGCAGCTCGCTCGTCCTCGCGCAGCGGGTCGTAGCGCTTCGCAAGCGCCTGGATCAGCTCGCGTTCCAGCTCGTCGGCCGCGGCCGCCTGCGCCTTCTGGATGGCGTCGTTCGCCTGCTGGTGCGCCTGGGGCCCCATGGGAGCGTTGATGTTCGGGCCGAGCGCCAGCGCCTCGCCCCAGTAACACATGGCGCACTCGGGATCGATGCCGGACGCCGTGCGGTAGGAGCGGATCGCCGCGTCGTGGTTGAAGCCGTAGGTCAGGTTGAGCCCCTGGTCGAAGTAGGCCTGCGCCTCGGGACTGGCGCGCACCGCCCGACGGAAGCTGCCGAGGTCGTCGGCCAGGCGGATCTCCGGCTCGGGAGGCGGCTGCGCCGGTCCACAGCCGAGCGCGAGTAGCGAACAGACCAAGAAAGCCGCGAACGCGATTCGCGTCATCACATCACTCCCCTGCTGTCGATGAAG
>CAXMNF010000377.1:0-2144 GCA_964194645.1 uncultured Gammaproteobacteria bacterium | reverse complement strand
GCTGCCGCCTCGAGCGCGCCCAGCAGCAGCGGCGCGAGCGCGGCCGCGCCGGCGGGGTCGTCGGGCAGGGCCCGCTCCAGGCGCGCCTGCAGCGCGGCCCGGCGTGGCTCCACGCCGCGCTCCAGCAGCGCGGGGCCGTCGCGCAGCAGGATGCGCTGGACGCCCGGGTCGGCACAGGCCGATACATGGAGCACACAAGCCGCGCGCAGCTCTGACCAGGGTCCGCCAGGCGAGTTCGAGGCGCCGCGCATCCAGCTCAGCACCTCGGCCTCGACCTGGTCCCGAACCGCCTCGAAGAGGGCGCGCTTGTCGGCGAAGTGGTGGTAGAAGCCGCCCCGGGCGAGGCCCACTTCCGCGAGGATTCCCCCGATCGAAGCTGCCTCGTAGCCGCGCTCCTGCCAGTGCCGGCGTGCGGTTGCAATCAGGCGCTGGCAGGTCGACTCGGCGCGCTCTCGGCGTGAAGTTCCCGACGCCACGGGTGAAATATCACAGACCGACTACCGGTCTGTCAATGCTCTGGGGAGCGGCCGAGCCCCTCGAGCACCGCCCGGACCAGGGCCAGGCGCTCGCCGAGCGGCCGCTCCGGAATGACGACGGGCCTGTCGGCGTGCTCCAGGTAGACCGTCCGGATCAGCTCGCGCAGGCGCAGGGAGTCACCGCGGTCGTCCACCCGGCCCGACTCGGAGCGCGAGTCGAAGGATCCGAGTGTGTCGAACAGCAGGACCGCGTCGTACCGCGCGCGCGCCGCCGCCTCGAGCACGAGCGCAGGAGGCTCGATGCCGCGCAACCGGCAGTAGGCGATCCCGTCGGGTATCCCGCGGTCGCACACGATCCACTCGGAGCCGGAGCGCTCGGCCCGAGCCTCGAGATCGAGCTGCAGCTGGGCGATGCGCTCTTGGAAGGGGCCCGGGTGGGCGTCGCGCCAGCCCTGGGCGCGCTCGATCCCGAGCTCTTCACGCAGCGCCCCGATCACCAGCAGGGCGGCCTCCGGTGCCAACGCGAAGCCCTCGGCCCGCAGCCGCTCCGCGACCGTGGACTTGCCCGCGTACGGCCCGCCGGTCAGCACGATCTTGCGCATGCATCCCCTTGCCTCGCGGCCCCTACCGCCGAGCGCGCTGCTCGCGATAGGATGGGCCCCCAAAACAGGAGGTCATGCCGTGGGTCACACGTTCCTTTCGGACAGCTGGTTCGGCGAGGTCGAGAAGCTCAGCGCCGCTGCCAACGTCGAGGTTCCCGCCGCCATCAAGGATCTGGTCATCAACGTCGAGGTGACCGGTGCGCCGGACGGCTCGGTGGAGGCTCGCATGGCCGCGGGCGCGCTCGAGAAGGGCTATGCCGACTCCGCCCCGACCAAGCTGATCATCCCCTTCGACGTGGCGCGCAAGATGATGGTGGAAGGCGACCAGGCTGCCGCGATGCAGGCGTTCATGTCCGGCCAGATCAAGGTTGAGGGTGACATGAGCAAGATCATGGCGATGCAGGGCGCCGGAGCTCCCAGCGAAGCGGGCAAGAAGCTCGCCGAGCAGATCCGCGAAATGACCGACTAGCGCGACTTCGCGTACACCCTGAGTCCCAGCGCGGCCACCAGCAGTCCCGCGCCGAGCGCGGCCGCGGGCGCCCGCCCGGGGCCGGCCGCGAGCGCTACGCGCGCGAAGGTGAGCGTGAACACCAGCCAGATCACGTAGACGCCGCTGCTGTGCAGCGCGTGCCAGCGGCGCGGCCCGAGCCAGGCGGCGCTGCGGTCGAAGGACGTCGCGGTCATGGCCGCGATGAACAGGTAGGCAAGTCCTCCGACGACGAGGGCGCCCGCGTCCGGTGGCGCGTCCTGCAGGCGCACCAGGCCGGCGATCGCCGCCAGGTGGATGGTATGCGAGACGGCGAACGAGACGCCCAGGTAGCGGCGGTTGCGCAGCAGCCAAGCGGTCCAGTCGGCCTTGTGGAGCCTGCGCAGCGAAGAAGCCGTGAAGGCGGTGCCGAACAGCAACGCCGAGCTGCGCGCCGTGCTCCGCAGCACCAGACCCAGACCTTCCGCGGTCGCACCCTGCACGGCCAGCTCGGCACCAGCCATCCCGCCGACCGCGAGGAACGTCCAGCCGACCAGCGGCCAGCCCGAGGCGCGCACCCTGCGGACCCCTAGCCACTCT
>CAXMNF010000376.1:0-1777 GCA_964194645.1 uncultured Gammaproteobacteria bacterium | reverse complement strand
CGCCATCGTCCCCGGGTTTCGCACGATCCACTCGTGCGGGATGCCCTTGTAGCGGAAGTACGAGCGGACCTTCACCGAGTACGGCGAAACCTCGGCCCCGAAGATGCGATATCCGTCTGACATTCGGCCTCCTGGCTCTGGACCATGCTACCCCGTACGGCGGGCCTACTGGAACAGCACCTCGCAGCCCGTGCCCGCGAGCACCCCGTCCACGAACGCGCGATCCGGGGCGGCCAGCGCCGCGTGCTGCTCGCGCAGCCAGCGCAGGCACTTTCCCTGGTACGGGAAGGGCTGCTGCACCCACTTCTGGCCGTCGATCTCGCACTCGACCTGCACAGCGCCCGTCTCGAGCGCAGCCGCGTTCGCCGTCAGGAACGGCGCGTAGACGCGACCCACCTCGGCGAGCAGCGCGCGCAGCGTGTCGGGGAAGGCGTCGCGCCCCAGCCAGTCGCCGTCTTGCGCTTCGCTGCCCGACAGGTCTTCCATGCGCTCCGTCCAGGCGTAGACGCGCGGCGCCTCCTCGATCGTGACGGCCATGGGCGTGGGATCGAACAAGGCGAGCTGCGTGAGCTGCCCGTAGAGGCCGAAGTCGCTCGTGCCGGGCCGCGCGCCCAGCAGGTAGGGCCTCTGCTCCAGGTGCGCGTCGAGTGCGCGCAGCAGGCGCCGGTAGCTGGCCTCGATGACCGGTCCGGTGGTCTCGTTCGAGCCGACCACCCAGAGCCGGCTCACCTGGCGCTCGCTGATCATGGCCGAGGTCTTGGCCAGCCGGTCGTTCGGCACGTCGACGCGGCCCCAGAGCGGCAGCACCGCTCCGGCCTTGCTCACGTCGGCAGGGTAGGCCCAGCGGTAGTGGAACATGGCCTTGGTGAGCCACTCGTCGCCGTAGTCCTCCAGGAGCGCATCGAGAAACGCGAGCGCCGGGTCGGGTGGGATCACGCTGCGCTCGGGGTACTGCTCCTCGAGCCGACGGATCTGGAAGGTCGTGTCGACCATCGCCTGCTGCGGCTCGGCCCCCGCCGCGGGGAACACCAGCACGGGGATCAGCGCCACCGGCACGGCCGGCACGTCGTGGTCCTCGCGTGAGTTCCGCAACACGAACTCGTAGGGAATGCGCCGGTAGCGCAGCACCGCGCGCAGCTTGCGGGTGTAGGGCGAGCCGGGTGCACCGACCACGCGAAGCGGAGCGTTCGACATGAGGGCCTCCTCGGGGCCGGCCCGACGGGCAGCGGCGCGTTTGAGTCGCGTTCTGGTAGCATTCTACCAGAAGGCGAATTCAGTCCATTGCAAGTCGAATCACTCGATCACATCCACATCTATGCGGCCGAGCCGGAGGAATCTGCTCGGTTCTACCAACACCACTTCGAGGCGAAACCGGTGCTGCGCAACACGAACGCCAACGGGGATGCGCGGATCTTTCTCGCGCTCGGCGGGCAGATTCTGGTTGTCGGCAGCTTCCCCAGCGGGCTCCTCCCGGCGCCTCCGCCCGAGGCGCGAGACGGAGCGTACAGCCACGGTTTCGGCGTCGCTCACTTCGGCCTTCGCGTCGCGGACGTGCGTGCCGCGGTCGCAGAGTTGTCGGGTTCAGGCGTTCGCGTCTTGAGCCAACCGGTCTGCGAGCCATCGGGGCTCAGCTACGCGTACATTGCCGCTCCCGACGGAGTCGTGGTCGAGCTCACGCAGTATGAGTCTGCGGGTAGCCACGCCCCATCCCGGCCAGCGGCGGCGGCGCAGAAGTGAGGCGAGTCGGCATGGCTGCGGCCGGTCTCGTTGGCCTCTT
>CAXMNF010000375.1:0-2512 GCA_964194645.1 uncultured Gammaproteobacteria bacterium | reverse complement strand
GTTCAGCTCGAGGCCCTGGGCTCCGGGGAGGCGTCTGGCAGTCGGCGTCATGCCGGCCAGTCTAGCCGAGATGCGCCCCCGGCCCTTCGAGCCTGCGCCTGGCGTCCGCGCGCAGCTTGGCCACGACCTCGTGCACCTGGTCGCGCAGCCGGCTGCGATCGTCGAAAGACAGGCCGTCCACCGGGACCGGCTCGCCGATCTCGAGGACCGCGCGGCCCTTGCGTACGCGCACGTCGCCGGGCCGCCAGATCGCCCGTGTTCCGGCGATGCCGATCGGCAGGATCTGCAGGCCGTGCGTGATGGCCGTGGCAAAGGCCCCCTTCTTGAACGGGCCCAGCTCGCCGCTGCGCGAGCGCGAACCCTCGGCGAAGAAGAAGATCGACACTTCCGGGTCCAGCGCCTTCATGCCGGAGCTGATCCGACCGGCGTCGCCTGCCGAGTGGTTGCGGTTCACGATCACGTTTCCGGTGAGCTGCAGCGCCTGTCCGAACACCGGAATCAACGTCACCTGTCGCTTGGCGACGAAGCGCAGGTTCACGTCCGGCAGGCCGGCGAGAATGCACGGAGGATCCCAGTTGCTCTCGTGATTCGACACCACCACGTAGCTGCGTCCCTTCTCGATCCGCTCGGCGCCGAACACGCGCAGCTCGGTGCCGCCGACCCAGAGGCACATGCGTCCGAACGACCGGTAGACCCGGTGCACGCGCTGCTGGGAGTGCGTCGCGAGCGCCACCCCGATGGCCGCCAGCGAGTGCAGCACGATACCCGCTGGCAGGACCAGCCAGGCCACGATCGTGCGCAGGGCCGTGTCCAGGACCCCCGGAAGCCACATGCCGACATCCTACCGAAAGGCTCGGCGCAGGCCATAATGGCGCGCGGAGGGTCGGCATGGCGAAGCGGCGCTTGAAGTTCTGGGGCTGGGGTTGGGAGGACCAGGGTCCCACGGACGAGGACCTGCCGCGCATCGCGGCGGCGCTGGCCCGGCGTTTCGGCGGCGGCGAATTCTCGGTGAGCTCGCGCCCCAGGATCGAGGAGCTCGAGCTGCCCGCGCCGCGCGTCCGGCCGCCGGCCGCGCTTGCCAAGCTCGTGAGCGACGACCCCTACGAGCGCGCGCGCCACAGCTATGGGCGCAGCTACCGCGACGTGGTGCGCGCCTATCGCAGAGACTTCTCCGCGCCGCCCGACGGCGTCGCCTTCCCCGAGAGCGAGCAGGAGATCGGCCAACTGATGGACTGGTGCGGCTCCCGAGGCGTCGCGCTGATCCCCTACGGCGGTGGCTCGAGCGTAGTGGGCGGCGTCGAGACGCGCGTGGCCGAGGGCTACCGGGGGGTGCTGTCGCTCGACCTGTCGCGCCTCGACCAGGTGCTCGAGGTCGATGCGACCTCGCGCTCGGCGCGCATCCAGGCCGGCATCTACGGGCCCGCACTCGAGGACGCACTGCGGCCGCACGGCTTCACGCTGCGCCACTTTCCCCAGTCCTTCGAGTTCTCGACGGTGGGCGGCTGGCTCGCCACCCGCTCGGGCGGCCACTTTGCGACCCGCTACACGCACATCGACGACTTCGTGCAGTCGCTGCGCGTGCTGACTCCGACCGGCCCGATCGAATCGCGGCGCCTGCCCGGCTCCGGCGCGGGTCCGAGCCCGGACCGGCTGTTTCTCGGTTCGGAGGGGATCCTGGGCGTGATCAGCGAGGCCTGGCTGCGCTTGCAGAGCCGGCCGACCTTTCGCGCCAACGCGAGCCTCTGGTTCCCGAGCTTCGAGGACGGTGTGCAGGCGGTGCGCGCGCTGTCCCAGTCCGGCCTGGAGCCCTCGAACTGCCGGGTCCTCGACCCGGGCGAGGCTGCGGCGCAGGCCGGCGGCGACGGCGTGGAGGCTTTGTTGCTGCTGGCCTTCGAGTCGGCGGACCATCCGCTCGACGCCTGGCTGGCGCGGGGCCTCGAGCTGGCGCGCGACTTCGGCGCGCGTTTGCCGGACGATGCGCCGCCCGCGCGCAGCGACGCGAATGCCGGACGCGAGGGGGCGGCCGGCGCCTGGCGCAGCTCGTTCATCGGCGCGCCCTATCTGCGCGATGCCATGGTCGCGATCGGCGTGCTCTCCGAGACCTTTGAGACCGCCATCACCTGGGACCGCTTCCCCGCCTTCCACGCCGCAGTGCTCGGCCGCGTGCAGGACGCGGTCAAGCGCGTGTGCGGCCAGGGCACGGTCACCTGCCGCTTCACCCACGTGTACCCCGACGGCCCCGCGCCCTACTACACGATCCTGGCCCCGGCGCGCAGGGGCGGGGAACTCGAGCAGTGGGCCGAAATCAAGCGCGAGGCGAGCGACGCGGTGCTGTCCAATGGCGGCAGCATCACCCACCACCACGCGGTTGGTCGCGACCACCGGCCCGGCTACGATCGCCAGCGGCCCGACGGGTTCGCGCTGGCGCTGGGCGCCGCCAAGCAGGCGCTCGATCCCGCTGGCATCCTGAACCCGGGCGTGTTGATCGATCCGGCCGCGCCGACCGGCGAGA
>CAXMNF010000374.1:0-4932 GCA_964194645.1 uncultured Gammaproteobacteria bacterium | reverse complement strand
CCGGGTAGTTCTCACCGTGACCGAAGGGAAGGCGCCGTCGCAATCCGACACGCAAACCGACACGGAGCAGCACAGCGACACGGAGCAGCAGAGCGGCACCGAGCAGCGGAGGGACGCCGCCAGCGCGCACGTGATCGCATGGACCGTGTCCCGGGGCGAGAGTCTCAGCGGCCAGTCGTTCAGCGATCTTTCCCACGAGATCGCTCACATGTACTTCCTCGACGTCATGGGCAACCCCGGCGGGCTCCACCAGGATTACGCTTGGCTTCACGAGGCAGTGGCTTGCTATCACGAGGGGGAGCCATTCATCGCGAACCGCAGGCAGTGGATGCGGGACCACTTGAAGGACCGGGTTCCCCTCGAGCAGCTGTTCCAGATGCAGAATCCGGTGAAGCTGAACCCGCTGGTGGAGATGACCGCCCGCCTTCACCAGAAGCTGGCCAAGGGCGAGATCACGGTGGTCGAGCTGAATCAGCAGGTCTCCGCCTACGCAGCCAGCCACGCGAGCGAATTGGCCAACGCCGGTGTCCGGAACATGACGTACTACACGCAGTCGCTGAGCGTGTTCGAGTTTCTCCTACAGCGAGAAGGCATGTCATTCGTTCGCAGCATGGCGCAGAGGCTCCGCGACGGCGACACGATAGAAGCGATCCTCCGGGACACGGATCACTACAGCGCGGGAATCGAATCTCTCGAGGAAGAGTGGCTGCGCTGGGTGAGTGCCCCCGCCTGATCGGCCCGCCGGGGTCGGTTGGGGCGGCTATCGGCTGGCGGGACCGTAGGGACGCAGACGCTAAATCGCCGTGGCCCTCCTTCTCGGAGTGATGCTGGCCGCCTCGCTGTGGATACCGCGGTGGAGCCCCGCGGACCCGCAGCGTCGCCCCCCAGTGGCTCTCCCCCAGAAGATCGAGGGCTGGAGCGCGGGGGAGAAGCTCTCGATCGATAGGCTCTTGCTACGAGCGGGAGGGTGAGACCGTCTCCGGCTCGCGGATCATTGGCTCCCAAAGCCGATGCGCTACCAACTGCGCTACGCCCCGGTGACGGGCAAAGGTAGCGGATCGCGGGGCCAAGGGTGCTCCCGCGACCGGCCTGCGCCGGCCGCGGGAGCGGAGTGGCTGCGGGCCCGCCGCGCTAGCGGGCGGCGACCGCGGGCAGATCGGCGCGGCCGACCATGTGGCCGCGGAAGTCGTTCTGCCAGGTAGCGATCGAGTCGGCGTTCTCGCTGCCGACCATGCGCGTGACGACCAGGGCCGAATTGGTCACGACGTCGGCTACCGCCAACGGAACGGCAGCGCCGATGCCCGTGTGGAGCGTGCCGAGCCGCTGGACCGTGTTGTGCGAGACCTTCTCGCCGCGCTTCACATAGAGCTTCCCGGGCTCCGGGAAAGCCGCCAGCTGCTCGGCGCGGCCACCCTCGAGGGCGCCGCTCGCGGTGTGCGACACGGCCAGGGCGGCGCGACCGAGCGCGCGGCTGCCAATGCCCTGGAGCACCTTGCGGGTCACGGAGTTGTCGTCCACCAGGGACACGAGGTCTCCGGCCGCCCCGAGCCCCGCGGCTCCGATCAGGCCCAATCCACCGAACACGTCACCGACGAAGTCGGCCGGTAGCGCGATCAACGCCCCTGCGGCGCCATCGAAATCCGCTCCGGCCCGGGCACCGGTCGCGGGAGCCAGCAAGAGCGCAGTCACGCCCAGCACCGGCAGCACGGAGAACATCTTCGAAAGCGAGTTCACGATCTTGCACATGAGGAACACCTCCGGGCTCACCCCCCAGGGGCCGGGATTCTACCTGACTCGCCGCGCTAGAATCACGATATGCGCATTCCCGAAGCAACTCGCGCGCAGCTCTCGGGCTACGTACAAGGCAGCGGGACGTGTTTGCCCTGGAGCTGGGTCGAAGAGCGCATGAACGCCGCGCGCACCTATTGGATCAGCGTGCGCGGCGAAGGATTTCCCTGCTCTCGGCCAGTCTGGGGGCTCTGGTGGCCACCGGAGCCCGTGTTCAGCACGGGAGGCGCTCTGGCCACGCACATGCGGCGCGACGACCGGGTGCAGGTAAGCGTCGAGGCGGGCGATGACGTCGTGATCGTCGAGGGTCGGGTGCGCGGGCTGGCCGACGCGGACGCCGCGCGCTGGGCGCGGGAGTACAGCGAGAAGTACAGCTGGGAGATGCCCGAGACCAGCAAGGACGTGTACGTGGTGCGCCCGAAGCGCATCCAGGCCTGGAGCTGCGACAACAGCGGCCGCGACGGCGGGGCAGCGTTCCACGCCAGCGCCACCGCGTGGAGGTTCGACCTGCGCGGCTAGGCGCGCGCGTGGATCCGCTCGGTGAGCACCATGCGCGCGCGCGCGCCGCAGTTCCTTGCGGGCGCGTGAAAGATCCACGGGTGCATCAGCAGCATGTCGCCGGGCTCGCCGGTCAGCTCGACCACGCGCAAGGGGATGCCGTCGTGCTCCGCGCTCTCCTCCATGAAGCGCCGCACGCGGTCCCCCTCTCCGCTCGCAGTCCAGAGGTCGCGCAGCCAGGGCACCGAGCGCCCCAGGGCCCGGCGCAGCGGCTCCGAGCAGGCCGGAAAACTCGGGCCCGCGCGCTCGGCCGCGCTCGCGACGAGCCGGTGGCACCCGCTGATCGCGACCGTGCCACCGCCGCGCGGAGCGACGCGGTCCAAGAACAGGAAGAGCTGAACACCGGGCAGCGGGGGAGACCCGTGCGGTGCCATGAAGTCGAGGTGCCAGATCTTGTGCGGCACGGTCCAGGGGCCCTCGCCAGGGAAGCTCAGCAGCAGCTGGCCCCAGTGCGGCGGCTCGTGCCAGCGGCCTGCCCCGAGCAGCTCGTCCAGCACCGTGCGTACCCGGCTGCTCGCCATGGCGGCGAAGGCGTCGGCCTTGTGCAGGGGCCGCATCCGGGATGGTCGCAGCGGCCGCCACGTGTCGGGGGTGTCGTGTTCTACGCCCAGGTGCTCGGCGGCGAACGACCAGATGCGCTGCCGCATCTCGAGCGCGGCTTCCGGGGCGACGGCGCCCGGCAGGCTGGCCAGTCCCGTCTCCTCGAGCGCGGCGCGCAGCTCGGGAATCGAGGCCTGGTCGGGCCGCGCTGGGACGGCACTGGCCATGGCGGCTCAGGATATCGCGGGCCGAAGCGGTTAGCATTGCGCCCGTGGAGAGCCGGCAGTCCAGGGTGGAGGGCCGCTACGAGGTCCGGCAACGCGAGCAGGGCACCTTCCTGCACTGCCGCGAGGCGCCGGGGATCGCGGTTACGGTGCACAAGTCCCACAGCTACTCGGAGACCGACGCGCGCAAGCTCGGCAAGCGCGTGATCCTGCTCGATGGCGCCGGCCAGTTCGGGCCGCTCGTGGACGCCACGAACCAGGTCTACAACCTGGACCACCACGAGGGCTGCGTGCGCGCCCTGACGCTCGCGACCTGCGAGCAGGCGATGGTGCTGGTCGCGAAGGGACTCGAGCTCGACAAGGGCGACTGGACGGTCTACGCGAATGAGCCGGACCTCGACACGGTGCTCGCCATCTGGGTCCTGCTCAACCACCGCAGGCTGGGCAGCTTGAGCCCGGGCGCGCGCGACACCTTGATGCCGCTCTTGCGGCTCGAGGGTTCGATCGATGCCAACGGGCACGCGCTGACCCCATTCTGCGGCCTGCCCGAAGCGGCCCTGCGCTCCGCGAGCGCCTCGGTCGAGCACCTGATGTCGCGCCTGAACGCGCTCGGCCACTCGGTGCGGGGCAAGGCGCCCGATCTCGTCGAGCTCACGGTGCGCATGATGTGCGAGGTCGATGCGCTGGTCTTCACCGACGAGGAGCTCGGCGAAGTGCCGGCACTCGAGGAAGTGTTCGGCCACGTCTCGATCGGCGGCGACCGGGTTGCCGTGGCCTGCCGCGATCCGCACGGGATCTACGCGGTCGAGGGTGCGCTGAAGAAGATCTGGGGCAATCGGCTCGGCATCATCGTGCTGCAGGAAGGTCAGAGCTACACGTTGCGGCGCAGCGCCGCCTTCTCGGGCATCGACCTGCAGACCGCCTACGAGCGCTTGAACCTGATCGACCGCACGGTGAATGGGGCCCCGCCGAGCGACCGCTGGGGCGGCTCCGAGGACATCGGTGGTTCGCCGCGCGTCAAGGGGTCGCGGCTCCAGCCCGGCGAAGTGCTCGAAGCGCTCGCGGTGGTCTATCGGCGCCGGCGCTGGCCGCGCCTGATTGACAGCGCCGGAGCCGGCTTCTGGACCCTGGTCGCACTCGCGGCGGCGGGGGTGGTCGCGCTCGGCGCCTCGCTGGCCCTGGAGGACCAGCTACCGGAGGGGCAGCGCACGGCCGCGACCTTCGCCGCGTTCTGTGTGGCCCTGGCGCTCGCGGCCGCTGCCGGTGCGTTCTCGACGCGCCGCCCCTGGATCTTCGGCCTGCGCCTACCACGCGCGCTGGACTGGCTGGTGGCCGCACCGATCGTCGCAGCGGCTGCGCTGGCGGGGGGCATCTGGCTGCCCGTTGCCGCCGACGCGGGCCCGGCGGCGACCTGGCCGGGGCGGATCGCGCTTGGGGTGCTCGCGGCGCTGGGCGCCGAACTCTGGTTCCGCGGCGTCGCCCACGGCTACCAGCTCTTCGGCAGCCACGTGCCCCGAGTCGCCGGTCCCTGGCGGATCTCGCGCCCGGCCGCCGTGTCCGCCCTGCTCTACGCCGGCGCCACGTACGGGCTGTCGCGGCTCTGGCTGGCATCGCCGCCCCTGTTGGCAGCACTGCCGGGCCCACCGGCCGGCGCCGTCGCCGTCGTGGTCGGCGCCGCCTTCGCGGCCGGACTTGCGCTCGCCGTCGTCCGGGAGCGCTCGATGAGCGTCTGGCCCTGCGTACTGCTGCACGTCGCGGCGCAGGGCATCGCGCTCATTCCGCTCGACTTCCTGCTCTAGCCCAGCGCCTCGCCAAGGTGCAC
>CAXMNF010000373.1:0-6509 GCA_964194645.1 uncultured Gammaproteobacteria bacterium | reverse complement strand
CTCGCCCGACCCGCGCATGCTTTCCTCGAGTGCTCTGCCCTCGGCCAGCGACGCGCTGGCCGATGCCCTTACCGAGGGGGCAGACGGCGGTCTCTTGGGCATCGAGCTCGCCACGCGACGGCGCAACCGCGTGAACGGTCGCATCGCCGCAGCGAGCAACGCGGGCTTCACCCTCGAGGTCGAGCAGAGCTTCGGCAACTGCCCCCAGTACATCCACGAACGCCGCTGGCGGCACGAGCCACCAGGCGGCACCCCCACGGCGCGCCACCACGACGCTCTCGAGGGCCGGTTGCGCAGCTGGATCGAGAACTCGGACACCTTCTTTATCGCGAGCGGCCACCGGGGCGAAGGCGAGAGCCCGACCTTTGGGATGGATGTGTCCCACCGCGGCGGGCAGCCCGGTTTCGTGCGCGTGGAGGACGAGCGTCACCTGGTCTTCCCCGACTACGCGGGGAACAACCACTACAACACGCTGGGCAACCTGCTGCTGGACCCGCGTGCGGGTCTCGTGTTCGTGGATTTCGAGGGCGGCAGCCTGCTCCAGCTCACCGGTCTGGCGACCATCGAGTGGAAGGCCAGCGATCTCGAGCGCTTCCCCGGCGCGCGGCGGATGGTTGCCTTCGAGCTCGACTACGCGGTGGAGGTCGAGGGCGCGCTCCCGCTGCGCTGGGATGCCCCCACCGGCTCCGTGCGATCGCTGCGCGTCATCGAGAAGCTGCACGAGAGCGAAGACGTCACGTCCTTCGTATTCGAATCGCGGGACGGCGGGCCACTCCCCGACTTCAGCGCCGGGCAGCACCTGCCGCTGGAGATCGAGATCCCCGGGCAGTCGTCGATCGCGAGCCGCACCTACTCGCTCTCGAATGCGCCGGGAGGGGGGCGCTACCGCATTACGGTGAAGCGCCATCCCCGGGGACTGGTTTCACGCCACCTGCACGACCAGGTAGACATCGGCGACATCCTGAACACCCGCACGCCGGCCGGAGAGTTCGTGCTCCACGAGACTGGGGACCGGCCCGTCGTCTTGGTGAGCGCCGGGGTGGGTCTGACGCCACTCGTCAGCATGCTCCACGCGCTGGTGGCGAGCGGGGA
Organism: uncultured Gammaproteobacteria bacterium; assembly: GCA_964194645.1. Lineage (GTDB taxonomy): Bacteria > Myxococcota_A > UBA9160 > SZUA-336 > SZUA-336 > CAXMNF01. The sequence continues at coordinate 5,417 of CAXMNF010000373.1, read as the reverse complement.
GAGGCGTCCCGTGTGGTTCGTGCACGGCGCCCGGAACGGCCGTACCCATCCGCTTGCGGACGAGGTGCGGGACCTGGCGGAGGCGCGGCCCCGCGTCGCGCTGCACGTCGCGTACAGCCAACCGCTGCCCGAGGACGAGGCCGATGGCCGCTTCGACAGTCGCGGGCGCGTCGACGGTGCGTTGCTGGAGTCCCTCGTGCCCGGCCTCGAGGGCGACTTCTACCTGTGCGGACCCGCCGGCTTCATGGCGGGGATCCAGGACGACCTCGAGGTCCGCAACGTCGCGACCGAGCGCATCCACACGGAGTCCTTCGGACCCTGCTGCTGAAGCCCGACCTCACCGCGCGCGAGTGGCTCCCGACCTGTGCGACCCTATCACCCATGGCGAAGCTGGAGCTGCGCGAGGTGACGGCAGAGCAGGAGGGGACCGAGGTCGTGATGGCGCTCTCGCTCGGCTAGCTCCGCTGCGGGAATCAGCGGGCCTCTTCTGCCGAGAGCGCGGCGCGGCCCTGCTCCAGCCAGCGGGCGCAGGCGGGCTCGAGCACGCGGGTCTTGGCCTGCTCGTAGAGCTCTAGATCCTGTTCGCCGAGGACGCCCTTCCAGCGGCCGTTCGTGCCCTTGAAGATGAACGAACTCTGGCCGCCCGCGAAGATGCGCGGCTCGTCCGGCGCGGCGCTTTCGTCGGCCGCGAGCGCCTGCTTCTTCACGTTCGCGAAGGTGGTCTCGCGCACCACCCGCGCCACGTCGTCTTCACTCGGCTCGTGGCCGATGAACGCCGCGATCCTGCGAACGGAGCCCTCGAGGTCGCCCAGCAGGTCCGCGTAGTGCACGAACAAGAAGTTCGGCAGGTGGCGGTAGTCCCAGTAGGTCTGCGCGTGATGCATGTTTCCCCAGAACGGATAGCCCTCCGACTCCCACTCGAACCAGCCGCGCGAGATCCAGCTCCGCCACAGCTCGTGCGTGTCGTCGGGGAACGGCGGCAACGGGTCCCCGGCCCGATCGCCGCCGTTCAGCGCCGCGTACGCGAACTCCGTGTAGTTTCCGTAGTGGTTGACCAGGGACATGAACACGTCACGCGGGTCGCGGCCCACGACCAGATACTTCACTTCTTCGAAGTACGGCAGGCCGTCGAGTGGCACGTGCGACTTCATGAAGCGGCGGCCGCGCTGCTGCTCGAGCCCGGCGTAGACCTGCTCGAGCGGGACCGGCATGAAACGGGCGTCGATCCAGGGCGACAGCTCGCCGAACTGCGGCAGCGGGTCCTCGGTCCCGTACAGCAGGTGCAGCAGGATCTGCTGCGTAAACGTCGTGCCCGCCTTGTAGGACGTGGTCACGATGATGTCGCCGGGGCGCGGCCGGTAGTCGCGCCAGCGCGTCGAATCCAGGTGGTGATTCTGGTAGACCCGGGCTACGCGTGGATTGCTCATTCGCCTAGCTTCCGAGCGGCCAGTTGCGCCCAGAAGCCGTTCCGAAGCACTCCATCCGCAGGGTCCTCCCGGCGCCATGGTAGCGGCCCCGGCAGCGCCCGTGGGGGCGCGTGTCGGCCTGCCGGCCAACCCCTATGCTGTCGCGCCATGGACGACAGGGAGGGCTGGCGCAGGCATCGCAGCGGCTGGCTGGAGCGGCTGCTGCTCTGGCTGGCCGTTCCGCTCCTGCGGCTGCACGGGCGAACGTTGCGCATTCGCGCCGAGGGCGCGGAGCAGGTGCACACCCTGCTCGCGTCCGGGAGGCCGGTGATCCTGGCGAGCTGGCACGGGCGCGTGCTGCTGCTGCCGTTCCACCTGCAAGGGCTGCTCGAGACGATGATGATCAGCACCAGCCGCGACGGAGAGCGGATCGCGCAAGTCTGCGAGCGGCTCGGCTACGAGACGGTGCGCGGCTCCAGCTCGGCGGGCGGCGCGCGCGCGCTGCTGCAGTTCGTGCGGCGCCTGCGCGGCGGCGGCGTGGGCGGGCACGTCGTCGACGGCCCGCGCGGACCGGCCGGCGAGGTGAAGCCCGGTCTGATCCTGCTGGCGCAGCGTTCTGGAGCAGCGATCGTCCCGATCTATGCCAGCGCCGCCCGGCGCTGGGAGGCGCGGAGCTGGGACTCGATGCAGATCGCCTGGCCGTGGAGCCGCGTGCTGGTGCGCTACGACGCGCCGATCGAAGCGGAGAAGCACCTCGACGCCGACGGTTCAGAGCGGCTGCGCGGCGAGGTCGAGACGCGCATGCGCGAGGGATACGCGCGGCTCGAGCGTGACCTCGGCCTCCTGGCCTGACGCAGCGAAGCGGCAGCCGGGTGCAGCGCGCCCGCTGCACGCGCGAGCCCAAGCGCGTAGGCTGCGGCTTCCAGGCACTGGCACTCGTCTTGCTACCGAGGGAATCCGCATGATCCACACGACCATCCGCTCGACCGCCCTCCTTCTCTGCGCCCTCGCGTTCGTCGCCCGTGCCGACCCTGCGGCGCCAGTCGTGGATTGGCCCGACTACGGGGGCAGCCGCGGCGGCGAGAGCTACACGCCGCTCGACGAGATCGCGCCGCACAACGTGTCTCAGCTCGAGGTGGCGTGGACCTACCACACGGGCGACGTGTCGGACGGCAAGGGAGAGGTCGCTTCGACGACCGCTTTCGAGAACACGCCGATCCTGGTCGACGGCACGCTCTACCTGTGCAGCCCCTTCAACCGCGTAATCGCGCTCGACCCCGAGACGGGCCAGGAGCGCTGGAGCTACGACCCCGGGATCGACCTCTCCGCCCGCTATGCGAACCAGCTGGTGTGCCGCGGTGTCTCGACCTGGCTCGACCCCGAGCGCGCCCCCGGCGCACCCTGCCGGCGGCGAATCTTCACGGCCACCGCCGACGCGCGGCTCGTGGCGCTCGACGCGGCCCGCGGCACCCCGTGCGCGGACTTCGGGAAGGACGGCCAGGTCGACCTGACGCTCGGGGTGGGACGCATCGAGTGGCTGGGTGAGTACCAGGTGACGTCTCCGCCCGCGGTGCTGGGAGAACGGGTCGTGGTGGGCGCCGCGGTGAGCGACAACCAGCGCACCGACGCGCCGAGCGGAGTGGTGCGCGCCTTCGACGCGCGCAGCGGCGCGCTCGCCTGGAGCTGGGATCCGGTGCCCGCCGACTACCCGCACCCCGCTGCCGGAACCGACGATGCGGCCTGGGTGCTCGGCACCGCGAACGTCTGGGCGCCGATGGCCGTCGACGAGGCGCGCGACCTGCTGTTCGTCCCCACCGGGAATACCTCCCCCGACTACTACGGCGGGCACCGCGGCGCGCTCGACGAGTTCGCCGCATCCCTGGTGGCCCTGCGCGGCACGACGGGCCAAGTCGTCTGGCACTTCCGCACGGTGAACCACGACCTGTGGGACTTCGACGTGCCGGCGCAGCCGGTGCTCACGATGCTGCGTCGGGGCGGCGTCGAGCTTCCGGCCGTGGTCCAGACCACCAAGATCGGTCACGTGTTCGTGCTGCACCGCGAGACCGGCGAGCCGCTCTTCCCGGTCGAACAGCGAGCCGTGCCGGCTAGCGACGTGCCGGGCGAGCAGGCCTCGCCGACCCAGCCGTTCCCCGTGCTGCCTCCCCGGCTGACCTCCGCAAAGCTCACGCCAGACGACGCCTGGGGCCTCACCTTCTGGGACCGTGGGGCCTGTCGCGAGCGCATCGAGAGCCTGCGCTTCGACGGGATCTTCACGCCACCCAGTCTGCGCGGCACGATCATGTACCCGGGCAACGCCGGCGGCTCGAACTGGGGCGGGATGGCCATCGACCCGGTGCGCCAGATCGCTGTCACCCGGACCTCCGACGTCCCCTGGGTCGTGACCCTGCTGCCGTCGGCCGACTTCGCGCGCGAGCGCGCCGCGAACCCGGGCGTCGAGATCGGCCCGCAACGCGGCACCCCCTATGCGATGCGCCGGGAGATCCTGATGTCGCCGCTCGGTCTGCCGTGCAACGCGCCCCCGTGGGGGTCCCTGGTCGCGCTCGATCTCGCCACCGGAAAGATCCGCTGGCGCGTGCCACACGGCGGCGTGCGCGACATTATTGGCCTGCCGATTCCGTGGGAGCCCGGCGTACCCGGCATCGGCGGCCCCCTCACGACGAAGAGCGGCCTGGTCTTCATCGCAGCGGCCATGGACGACTACCTGCGCGCATTCGACAGCGAGACGGGCGCCGAGTTGTGGCGCGGCCGGCTTCCGGCCGGTGGCCAGGCCACACCCATGAGCTACCGGGCGCGCCCCGGCGGCCGCCAGTACGTGGTGATCGCGGCCGGCGGACACGCGCGCGCCGGCACGCGCCTCGGCGACGCGCTGGTCGCCTTCGCCCTGCCCTAGCGGGCTTGCAGCGCGCCGTCCGCAGCACGTAGGCTCCCCAGCGTGAGTTCCTTCGACCAGGCCCTGGCCGCACTACGCGCCGTCCCCTCCGAACCAGACGGTGGCCGCGCACTCCCGCCAGGCTGCTATCTCGATCGAGAGTTTCACGCCGCCGAACGGGAGCGCGTGATGCGCCCCGGCTGGCACCCCGTGGCGCACCGGAGCGAGCTTCCCGAACCCGGCGACTACCGTTCGGTGGACCTGCTCGGCGAGCCCATCCTGATCGTGCGCGACGAGAGCCGGCGGCTGCGCGCCTTCTCGCGCGTGTGCCGACACCGCGCCTTCCTGGTCACCCAGGGCTCCGGCCACGCCAAGCGGCTGGTGTGTCCGTACCACCGCTGGAGCTACGACCTCGACGGGCGCCTGGCGTCCGCGCCTTTCATGGACCAGGTGCCAGGCTTCGACCGCGACGCTTGCCGCCTGCCCGAACTGCGCCTGGCGGAGTGGCAGGGCTTCGCGCTCGTCACGCTCTCGCCCGACAGCGCGCCGCTCGGCGCCGAGCTGGCCCCGCTCGACGAGCTGCTCGACCCGTTCCACCTGGCGGACGCCGTCGCGCTCGAGCCGCTCAGCTTCGAGTCGCCCTTCAACTGGAAGGTGCTGGTCGAGAACTTCATGGAATCGTACCACCACATGGGACCGCACCTGGAGACACTCCAGCCGCGCAACCCCGCCAAGGGCACACACGCCCTCGACCTGAAGGGTCCATTCGCGGTGCTCGAGAACCCGGCCTCGCCTGGCAACGAGCCGTTCTGGGTATTCCAGGTGTTCCCGACCCTGCTGTTCGCCCAGACACGCGGAGCGCTGCCGCTGACCACCTGGTACGAGCTGCGCATCGACTCGGTGGACCACTTCGGGCTGCGCATCCTGCCCTTGCTGCCACGCGAGCTCGCCGCCAACCCCGAGGTGGTGCGGGTGGTGCGCGAGACGCTCGAGACGATCCACCACGAGGACATCCCCATGTGCGAAGGCGTGCAGCGCGGGCTCTCGAGCGGCCTGTGGACGCCCGGTCCGCAGAGCCGCCACGAGCGCTGCCTGTGGCTCTTCCACCGCTGGCTGGCCGA
>CAXMNF010000372.1:0-2967 GCA_964194645.1 uncultured Gammaproteobacteria bacterium | reverse complement strand
CTGATCAAGGACGGCGGAGCACACTCGGTGAAGCTCGAGGGCGGCGAGCGCATGGCCGACCGGATCGCCGCGATCGCGCGCATGGACATCCCGGTGATGGGCCACGTCGGGCTCACCCCGCAGTCGGTGCACCGCATGGGGGGGTACCGGGTGCAGGGGCGCGGCGAGCGGGGCCACGAACAGGTGCTGGCCGATGCGCGCGCCGTCCAGGACTCGGGCGCCTTCTCCGTGGTGCTCGAGGGCATCCCGGCCGCGCTCGCAGCGGAGGTGACCGCGTCGCTCGAGATCCCGACCATCGGGATCGGAGCGGGGCTGGGCTGCGACGGACAGGTGCTGGTGCTGCACGACCTGCTCGGCCTGTCGCTCGAGCCGGCGCCCCGCTTCGCGCGCCAGTACGTGAACCTGGCCGAGATCGTCGAGCGCGCGGCGCGCATGTACGGCGAGGACGTGCGCCAGCAGAAGTTCCCCGGGGACCATGAAGCCTACTGAGCCGCGCATCGAGACCACGGTCCGCGGGCTCCAGGACTGGGCCCAGGCCGAGCGCTGCGCCGGGCGACGCATCGCCCTGGTGCCGACCATGGGCGCTCTTCATCCGGGCCACCTGTCGCTGGTGCGCGTCGCCAGCCAGCGCGCCGATCGCGTGGTGGTCAGCATCTTCGTGAACCCGACGCAGTTCGGGCCGAACGAGGACCTGGCGCACTATCCGCGAGATCTGCAGGGAGACGTGGCGCTGCTGCGCCCGTTGCACGTCGACGTGGTGTTTGCGCCGCCCGTCGAGCAGATCTACCCGCCCGGCGACACGACCCGGGTCGATGTCGCGGAGCTGACGGACGGCATGTGCGGGCGCGGCCGCCCCGGCCACTTCCGCGGGGTCACGACCGTGGTCGCGCGCCTGCTGAACGCGGCCCGGCCCCACCTGGCCGTGTTCGGCGAGAAGGATTACCAGCAGGTCGCGGTCGTGCGGCGCATGGCTCGCGACCTGTGCTTCGACACCGAGATCGTCTCCGCGCCCACGGTGCGCGAGCCGGACGGCCTGGCGATGAGCTCGCGCAACGCCTACCTGTCGCCCGAGGCCCGCCAGCAGGCCCGTGCCCTGAACGACGGCCTGCAAGAAGCGCAGGCGCGCTTCGCAGCCGGGGAGCGCAACGCCCGCGCGCTTCTGGCCGCCGCCCGCCAGCGTCTCGAGAAGGAGCCGCTGGCCGAGATCGAGTACGTAGAACTGCGCGACGCCGAGACCCTGGCCGAGCTCGAGTATGTCGAGCAGCCGGCCGTGCTGGGCCTGGCCGTGCGCTTCAGCGGCGCGCGCCTGATCGACAACACCGTACTGGGGAGTCGCTGATGTACCGCACCATGCTCAAGTCGAAGCTCCACGGCGTGACCGTGGTCCAGGCCGACCTGGAGTACCAGGGCTCGATTACCATCGATCGCGACCTGATGGAGGCGGCCGACCTGCTGGACCACGAGCGGGTCGACGTGTACGACATCACGAACGGGGCGCGGCTCTCGACCTATGTGATTCCCGGCGAGCGCGGCTCCGGAATGATCGGCATCAACGGCGCAGCGGCCCACCTGATCAAGCCGGGCGACAAGGTCATCGTCGCCAGCTATGCCCAGATGGGGGACGCTGAGGCACGCGCGCACAACCCGCGCCTGTGCTTCGTCGACGCTGCAAACCGGCTCCGCTAGAGTTCCTGCGCTCGCGAGAGGAGGGCGCGGTTGAGAGGGATCTGGCGTCGCTTTGCGGAGACGCTGCGGCGCGATTTCGTCGCGGGCCTGCTCGTGATCATCCCCGTCGGGTTCACCATCCTGGCGGTGATCTGGGGCTTCGATCAGCTCGACAGCCTGATCCTGCCCCGGATCTTCGCGTTCTTCGGCATGGAGACGCGCCAGCCGCCCTTCGTGGGCGTGGTCGCGACGCTCTGCCTGATCCTGCTGGCCGGCGCGCTCACGCGCAGCTTCCTCGGACGCGGCTTCATCCGCCTCTGGGAACAGCTGATCGACCGCGTCCCGATCGCGCGCAGCGTCTACTCGGTCCTGAAGCAGTTCATGGAGGCGGTGTTCGGCACCACGGCCCGCGAGGGCTTCCGCCGGGTGGTGCTGGTCGAGTACCCCCGGCCGGGCCTGTGGGTCTACGCGTTCACGACAGGGCGGGTGGACCCGCCGATTCCGGGCCTGCCCGAGCAGCTCACCAAGATCTTCATCCCGAGCACGCCGAACCCCACCACCGGCTACTTCCTGCTGGTCCCGGAGGGCGACCTGGTCGAGACCGGGCTGTCGGTCGAGGACGCGTTCCGGGTGATCATCTCTGCGGGCATCGCCAGCCACGACGGCGAGCTGCATGCCGGCGAAGCCGCCGTCGGCCTGTCACAATCCGAGGAGTGACGCAGCCGGACGAGCGGCCACGCCGGGCGATCTGCAAGAACCGCCGGGCGCGCCGCGACTACTTCATCGAGGACACCTACGAGGCCGGGCTGGTGCTGCTCGGCACGGAGGTGAAGTCGCTGCGGCAGGGCAGGGCGAACCTGTCGGACGCCTACGTGCGTCCGCGCAATGGCGAGCTTTTCCTGGTGAAGGCGCACATCGCCCCCTACGAGCCCGCGCGCGACAACCACGAGCCCGAGCGCGAGCGGAAGCTCCTGATGAGCCAGCGCGAGATCGTGAAGCTCGGCGTGAAGCTTCGCGAGCGCGGCTATACCCTGGTGCCCCTCGAAATGTACTGGAGCGGCAGCTACGCAAAGGTGACGCTCGGCCTGGCCCGCGGAAAGCGCGCCTACGACAAGCGCGAGGCGGTGGCCAAGCGAGACATCGAGCGACAGCTGCGGCGCGTCGTAAAGCGGGAGCGGCGCCGCCAGTGACGCCGCGAGTCTGGCTCGCCTCCGTACTCTCGGCCGGGCTGCTCGGCGCCTGTGCGCCGGCGCCGCTGCCGTACTACCACAGCCGCTTCGACTACTGGGCCTTCCGTGCCCG
>CAXMNF010000371.1:0-3529 GCA_964194645.1 uncultured Gammaproteobacteria bacterium | reverse complement strand
TCGTTCGCCGCCGGTTGCGCGGGGACCAGTGGAACGACCTCGGCACCGGACGCCCGCGGCGACTTCGGTTCGGAGGCCCGCGATCCCGGAATGGGAGACCGCGGCAGTACGTCGGGCGGTGCCGCGAACATCGACGGCAGCTTCCGAACCGTCTACTTCGACTTCGACGACTACAGCCTGTCTTCGGAAGCGAAAAACTCCCTGCGCCACAACGCGGCGCTGTTGCGACAGGCGCCGAACGCGCGTCTCGAGATCCAGGGCAACTGCGACGAGCGCGGAACCGCCGAGTACAACCTGGCGCTTGGCAAGCGGCGGGCCGAGGCAGGGAAGCAGTATCTGAGCGACCTGGGGATCGACGCGTCCCAGCTCACCACGATCAGTTTCGGCGAGGAGAACCCCGCCGTGCGTGGCTCGAGCGAAGCGGCGTGGGCCAAGAACCGCCGGGACGAGTTCGCACTCCGCTAGGCGCATGAGTTCCCGCCCGTTTGCCGGGATCGCGGTTGCCGCGCTCCTCATGGGGTGCGTGACCGTGCCGGAGTTCCGTGCGCTCGAGCGAGAGGTGTCCGACCTCAAGGGCGGGAGCGGTGGTGCGAGCCCCGGTCCCCCGTCCAACGCTCGAGTCGCGGAACTCGGCAGCCAGGTGAACGAGCTCCAGCGGGAGGTCGGCCGGCTGCGCGGCGCTGTCGAGGAAGCCGAGCACACCGCGCAGCGGGCGCTCGAGGAGGCCCAGGCTGCACGCGACGCCGCTGTGGGCTCGCCGACCGGCGGCCAGACCCTCCACTCGGGCGCGTCGACGACGGCCGCCGGTGCGGCACTGGATCCGGACCTGAGCCCCGCGGCGGCGAGCTTGAGCGCCGAGGTGAAAGGCTACGAGGAGGCGTTTCGAGAGTACCGGGCGGGCGAGTACAAGAGCGCCATTGACCGGTTCCGGACGTTTCTCCAGAATTTCCCGTCCTCCGACTACGCGGACAACGCGTTGTTCTGGCTGGGAGAGTCCTACTTCAAGCTGGGAGATCACGAGCAGGCCGTGCTGGCCTTCGACGACGTGGTGAAGCGCTACCCGGAGGGCAACAAGGTGCCGGACGCGCTCTACCGTCAGGCGCTGGCGCTCCTCGAGATCGGTGAGCGGAGTGGGCAACGCGAAACCTATCAGCCGGCGGCGCGTCAAATCTTCGAACGTCTGGTAGACGAGTATCCCGATTCAGATCGCGTCCCTGAGGCACAAAGGCAGTTGGAGAAGCTTGGGCAGTGAGGAAGAACGACCAGAAGAAGTTCCTGAAGCACCTGAACGAGGCGAAGCAGCGCCTGATCGACAACGCCAAGCGTGCGATGAGCGGCGACATCCACCTGGATCCCGACGACTTCGCGGACGAGATCGACAGCGCCTCGTCCGAGAGCGGCCTGGCGTTCATCGGGAGGCTGCGCGAGCGCGAGCGCCAGTTGATCCAGAAGATCGACCTCTCGATTCGCAAGATCGAGAACGGTACCTACGGCACCTGTAAGATGTGCGAGGAGGACATCGGCATGGAGCGCCTCAAGGCGAGGCCGGTGGCCGACCTGTGCATCGACTGCAAGAGCCAGCAGGAGCGCCTGGAGCGCTAGCGCTACACTGCCCGGCGCTATGGCGCTGATTCTGGGCATCGAGTCGTCCTGCGACGACCTCGCCGCATCCCTGGTGGCCGATGGCGAGCGCGTGCTGTCCTCGGTGGTCCACAGCCAGGACGCCGTGCACGAGCCGTACGGCGGCGTGGTGCCCGAGCTGGCCAGCCGCGACCACGTGCGGCACGTGGCGGCCACGGTGCGCCTGGCGCTGGAGCGCGCCGGCGTGGGTCTTTCCAAGCTCGACGGGATCGGCGTCACGTCGGGCCCCGGGCTGGTGGGCTCGCTGCTGGTCGGGCTCTGCTTCGCGAAGGCCCTGGCCTATCGCACCGGGAAGCCGCTGCTCGCCGTGCACCACATCGAGGGGCACATCGCCTCGGCGCGGCTGGCCCAGGCCGGCGCTGCCCCGCTGGCCTTCCCGTTCCTGGGGCTGGTCGTCTCGGGCGGGCATACAGCGCTCTACCGGGTCGACTCGCTGGCCCGGATCGGCCTGCTCGGCCAGACCCGGGACGACGCCGCGGGCGAGGCCTTCGACAAGGTCGCCAAGCGCATGGGGCTCGGCTATCCAGGCGGCCGCGAGATCGACCGGAGCGCCCGCCAGGGACGCCGCGACGCCTTCGCATTCCCGCGCCCCATGCTGCGCGAGCCCGGCCTGGAGTTCAGCTTCTCGGGGCTGAAGACCGCCGTGGCCCTCGAGGTGGCGCGCGCCGAGGAGCGGCACGGCGGGAGCTTGCCCGGCGCAATCTGCGCCGACCTGGCGGCCTCGTTCCAGGAGGCGGTCGTGGATGTGCTTGCCGAGAAGCTCCGCCGCGCCCTCGACCAGACCGGCCTGCCGCGCGTGGCGGTCGTGGGGGGCCTGGCCGCGAACTCGCGACTGCGCGAGCGCGCAGCCGAGCTGGCTGTCGAGCGGGGCGTGGAGATGCGCTTTCCCCCGCAGCGTCTGTGCACGGACAACGCGGCGATGATCGCGGCGGTGGCCGACGGCATGCTGCGCGAGGGGCGCACCGCGGGCCTGGACGCCGAGGCGTTCTCGCGCGTGCCGCTGGCGCCGGCCGCGCCCAAGCCGTGAGCTCGATCCGCGCGCGCCTCGCGGCCCACGGACTCGCCCCGTCGCGGGCGCGCGGCCAGAATTTCCTGCGCTCGCCCGCGACCGCGAAGCTGATCGTGGAACGCCTCGGGCTCACTCCGGAGGACGGCGCCGTGGAGATCGGCCCGGGACTCGGCGACCTGACCCGCGCGGTCGCCGCCGTGGCGCGCCGCACGGTGGCGCTCGAGGTCGATCGAGGCATGGTCGCGGCACTGGCCGACGCCGACCTCCCCGACAGCGTCGAAGTCCGCCACGAGGACGCGCTGCGCGCCGACATCGGCGGGCTGGCGCGCGAGCTGGGCGCCCCGGTGGTCCTGCTCGGCAACCTGCCGTACGTGATCTCTGGGCGTTTCCTGGGTAACCTGCTCGGACCGCGCAACCCGTACCGGCGCTGGGGGTTCATGCTCCAGTCCGAGGTCGCCGCGCGGCTCACCTCTGAGCCTGGCACGCGCGGTTGGGGCCCGCTCGGAGTGCGCGCGCGCCTCTGGACCCGGGTCCGGCCCGTGCTCGAGCTCGGCCCCGCCGATTTCGTGCCGCGGCCCCGGGTGCGCTCGACCTTCCTGGTGTTCGATCCCGCACCCGCGCCGCCGGCGGTTCGCGAGCTGGGGCTGCTGCGCGAGGTGGTCGCGCACGCCTTCCAGCACCGCCGCAAGACCCTGCGCGCCGCCCTGCGGCGCCGCGTCGAAGGCGCGGACCAGGCGCTGGAACGCGCGGGGATCGACCCGGGGAGGCGCGGGGAGACGCTCTCGGAGCTCGAGTTCGTCGAGCTGGCCAACGCCCTGGCCGAGCTGCGCGCGCCGCCGCTCGGCGCTTGACAGCGCCTGGCGCGCGCCTCTAGTCTCA
>CAXMNF010000370.1:0-9163 GCA_964194645.1 uncultured Gammaproteobacteria bacterium | reverse complement strand
TCGATCTCGGCCATCGCCTGGTCTAGGACGGGCCCGACAGATGCTGCCCGGCCACGTATCCCCAGGTGATGGCGCGCATGTTCGAGGTGCCGCTCTGGTAGCCGCCGCCCAGGTCGAGCAGCGCGGCCGAGTTGCCCACCGCGTACAGGCCCGGGATGGCCCGGCCGCGCACGTGCATCACCTGCGCGTTCACGTTGGTGCGCAGGCCGTGCGAGTTGATGCCGACGCCCACGGGCACCAGTGCCACACCGTAGTAGGGGCCCTTGTCGAGCGGGCCGACGTTCGGGTTGGGGTAGGACGCGTCGCCGACCAGGCGCACGGTCCACGGGTAGGAGCCGCTGCCGAACTCGGGGTCCTCGCCTTTCTTGGCGAACTCGTTGTAGCGGGTCAAGGTCTGCTCGAGACCGTCGGCATCGACGCCCAGCTTCTCCGCCAGCGCGCGCGGCGTATCCGCGCGCGCCGCCAGCTCTTCGGGGACTTCCATGCCGGGCATGAAGGAGCCGAGCGGATAGCGGTCTCGGTAGTTCTGGTCGAGGATCAGGAAGGCCGGCTGGTTCGGAAGCCTTTGCTGGTGACCGTCCCAGGTGCGGGCGCGCGGATTGTAGTCCTTGTAGAACGACTCGTCGCAGAAGCGCTGGCCGGCCTGATTGACCAGGATCGCGTGCGGACAGCCGCACTCCCAGCAGGAGCGGTACAGCGGCTTGCCGTCGTGTTCTTCGCCCGGGATGTTGTAGCCGAAGAACATGGCCAGGTTCGTGGGCGGCACCGACCCGATCGCCGCGCCGATCTCAGGGCCCATCACCATGTGGTCGCCGTCTAGGTAGGGCTGCGCGGCTGAGTTCCAGTCGTGCACGTTCTCGTACATGCGGGCCATGTCCTTGTTCAGATCGTAGCCGCCGATGCCCAGCACCACGCCGCGCCGCGCGCGCACGAAGAAGTCGCGCCCGCCCTGCTCGGCGCGCACGCCGATCACGCGCCCGTCCTCGACCAGGAGCTCGCGCACCGGCGTCTCCAGGTGCCCGGGAATCGCGCGGTCGACCAGCGCGGCCTTGATGAAGTAGCCCATCATCCCGGGTCCGAAGGTGCGGATGTCCTTGGTGATGCGCTCCGCGATGAGCTCGTAGTCCCACTCGGTGACCTTGGCCAGGCCGCCGAAAGCGTACATCTCGCGGTGCAGGATGCCCTGCGGCAGGTGCGGCGTGCCCCAGGTGCGGGACTGCCACTCGCCGAGCGACGCGCCCTCGAACAAGTCCACGGACAGGTAGCGCCCCGTCGCCGAGCCCGGCGCCTTCGGGTAGTAGTAGTCGGGGAGCCCCTCGACGGGGATCCAGCGGACGCCCGCCTCCTTCTCTACGTAGGCGAGCGCGGCCGGCATGCTCGCGATCAGCTTGGCCGTGAGCTCGGGATCGTTGAAGCCGGCCCCAAGGAAGTCCAGGTAGCGGCGCGCGTCTTCCAGGCTGTCCTCGACGCCGATCTCGGCCATCTTCGGATTGGCCGGTGCGAACACTTCCCCGCCGCCATACGCGCAGAGGCCGCCCATCTTCGGCGCCTTCTCGAGCACCACCACCTTTTGGCCCTGGTCGTGCGCGACGATCGCGGCGGTAATCGAGCCGAGGCCCGAGCCGACTGCGACCACGTCGACTTCCAAGTCCCACTTCTGCTTGGCCATACCTGGCGTCTCCTGGAACGGATGAATAATAACGAGACGTATAGTATCGTAATGAGGCGCGCTTGCGGAACGGCGGCGCGCGCGGGCAGCCTACATCGTAAGTTCCTGAAGTTGAAGAGAAAAGCGAGCTGGATGTGAGATCGAACGAGTCCGGAGCCCCGAGCACCGGTCGCCCGCGCAGCGAGGAGGCGCACAAGGCGATCCTCGACGCGACGCTCGACCTGCTGGTCGAGGTGGGCTTCTCGGCGCTCACCGTCGAGGGTGTCGCGAGCCGCGCGGGTGTGGGCAAGGCGACCATCTACCGGCGCTGGCCCTCCAAGCTGCCGCTGGTGGTCGAGGCATTCGGACAGCTTCCCGGCTTCGAGGATGTCGACACCGGCGACCTGGCGAAGGACCTGAAGCGGATGCTGCGCGGCTACCTGGAGCTGTTCAACTCAACGCCGCTCTCCGCAGTGCTGCCCAGCCTGGCGGGCGAGCGCAGTCACAACCCGGAACTCTCCGAGCTTTTCGAGCCGGTCAGCAAGGGGCGTCGCCAGCCGCTGATGCGCGCTCTCCAGCGCGCGGTCGAGCGCGGCGAGCTGTCGCGCGGGCTCGACTTGGAGCTCTCCGCCGACCTGGTGGTCGGCCCGATCGCCGTCGCCCTCTTCTTCAAGGGCGGCCGCCTCGACCCCAGCATGGTCGACCCCATGGTCGACCTCGCCCTCACCGGCCTCAGGGACGTTCCTGCTTAACTGCTTAACTCCTTGAGTTAAGCAGTTAAGCAGGAACGTCCCTGGTGTAGCGGGTGCGGAGGTGGTGTTTGAGGATCTTGCCCGTGGCGTTGCGGGGGATTTCGTCGAGCAGTTCGAGCTGCTCGGGGATCTTCTGGAAGGCGAGGCCCTGGTCCTTCAGGAACGCGGCCAGCTCGTCGAAGGCCAGCGGGTCGCTCGGGTCTGCGCAGCGGACCACCGCACAGACGCGCTCGCCACTCGCGGGGTCGGGCAGGCCGATCACCGCTGCGTCGGCGACCTTCGGGTGGCGGTACAGCAGGTCCTCGATCTCCTTCGCGCTGACGTTCTCGCCCTTGCGGATGATCACGTCCTTGAGTCGACCGGTGATCACCAGGTAACCGTCGGCGTCGACCACGCCCAGGTCGCCGGTGCGGAACCAGCCGTCGGCGTCGAACGCCGCATCGTTCAGGGCGGGGTCCAGGTAGCCCTTGCAGAGCTGGGGCGCCTTCACGCGGATCTCCCCGTCGACGATGCGCACCTGCGTCTCGGGCGGGTTCATGCGCCCCTCCGTATGCGCGAGCTTCTCATCGGGATCGTTCACTGTGCCCATCGAGATGATCGGGCACTCGGTGAGCCCGTAGCCCGAGACGATTCCGGCGCCGCCGAGCTCGCGCTTCAGGTCGTAGTGCAGGTCCGGCGGCTTCGGCGCGCCACCTCCCGGAAAGGCGCGCACGTTCGGAAAGAGCGGCCGGGCAGGCGCAGCACGCTGCGCGGCCAGGTACGCCTGGTGGAAGACCGTGCCGGCCGTGGCCTGCGTGACTCCGTGTCGGGCCAGCACCGCGATGCTGTCCGGCCCGAACGCCGGCACCGCGATTTGCGCGCAGCCCGCCAGCAGGCCGGCCACCAGCCAGCCGATCCCGCCGATGTGCGTGAACGGAAAGACCATGGCGATACGGTCGTCGCTGCTGAGTTCCAGCACCCGGCACAGCCCCCGCGAGGCCGCGAACAGGGTCTGGTCGGTGTGCAGGGCGCCCTTCGGGTCTGCGGTCGTACCCGACGAGTAGAACAGCCAGCGCGGCGGCGGATCCCCGGACGGCTCCGCAAGCGCGGGCAGAGCGTCGGGGTTTCCGTCCGGCAAGACCGGGTCGACGATCACGACCTGCAAGCCCGGTGAGTCCGCGGCGACCTTGCGCGCCATGGCTGCGTAGTCGAAGCCGCGCCATTCGCCCGGGACCAGCAGAAGCCGGGGGTGCGACTGCTGCGCGATGAAGCGCAGCTCGCGCTCGCGGTAGATCGGCAGAATCGGGTTCTGCCGCGCGCCCAGGCGGGCAAGGCCCCCGACCAGCACGAACGACTCGAGCCAGGTGGGGAGCATCCAGGAGACGGCTGTGTCTTCGCGAACGCCCAGGCTGGCGAGGCCCGCTGCGCAGCGCAGGGCCGCGTCACGGTACTCCACAAAGCTAAGCGTGCGGTCCTGCTCGTCGACCGCGAAGAGCGCGGCGGGGGTCTCGGCCGCGCGCGCCTCGATCAGATCCCAGAGCCCATCTGCGCGAATCATGGTGTCTGGCCGGCGCTCGAGAAGACCAGGAGAACGGCTGCTTCCCGGTCCACGAGCGAGAGTTCGGATCCGGAAATGCGGTAGCCGTTCGTGTTCGCGAGGGCGTCCAGGAAGCGCGACTCCTGGGATCCGAGTGGCTCGCTACAGGCCATCATCGTCGAGGCGAGCGGGCGGAACGACAGCGAGGGTCGCTCGGCGAACTCGTAGCCACCGCTGAAGCGGTTGCACCCCCCGCTCCCCGAGACGAGCCCCCAGGCGTCCAGCAGCAGACTCGGCTCCGAGCCCTCGACCGGCGCACGTGCCGTGTCGCCGCCTCCGAAGCGCTCGAGCCTCCAGCGCCCCGCGAAGACGGGCCCCAGTTCGCGGCCACAGCCACGGTACTCCCGGCCGTCCAACGCCACGTGGACAGTGCTCGAGAAGCGCGCGCCGCTCATGCTGTCCCGACAGGCCTCGGCCTCGATGGTGATTCGCAGATCGTGCGCCTCGGCGTCTGCGTGGTACACACGCACTCCCGTGCTGTGGTCGAGCTCCGGCTCCGGAGCCGTGGTTTGCAGCTCCGTCTCGCCCAGGTCGGTGACGAAGGTGATCTGCGAGCCCGGGTAGATCTCGAGATGCCAGCCTGGCTCGTTTCCCGTCGCCCGGAACGCGGCACCCCGGAGACGCGCACCCTCCCACGGCGCCCGGGCATGGTTCCGCCGGCAGCCCGCGACGCGGCTGTTGCCCATCTCGAGGGTTGCCTCGTCTCCCTTCGACCAGAAGCCGAGGTCGCCCGCCTGGTACTTCGTGCCCGACGCGGCTTGCGCCTGCCGAAGAACGGCGTACCGATCGGGAAGGAACAGGTCGATCTCTCCAGGCCCGGTGCGCACGACGATGTCGAGCCCGTCTGGGCATTCGTACACGATCGCGGGGGCCCGGTCGGGCTGTGCGTCGAGCGCGCAGGCGCTCACCTCGGCGGCGAGCAGCGCGATCGCGAGGATCCGGGAGGCCTTCCAGATCACGTTCGCTCGGCGCGCTCGCGAAGCACGAACTTCGTGACCTTGCCCGAGGCGTTGGTCGGCAGCGCATCCACGACCTCGACCCGCCTCGGCACCTTGTAGTTCGCCATCTGCTCGCGGCACCAGGCGATCACGCTCTCGGGCGTCGGATTGCGCCCGGGGGCGGGGACCACGAAGGCCATTCCCACCTCACCCTGGCGCTCGTCGGGGATGCCGATCACGGCCACTTGTGCGAACTCGCCGCTCGCGAACAGGGCGTTCTCGATCTCCGCGGGGTAGCAGTTGAAGCCGCCCACGATGAACATGTCCTTGATGCGGTCGGTGATGCGCAAGTTGCCGGGCTCGTCCATCACTGCGATGTCGCCGGTGTGCAGCCAGCCCGCGGCGTCGATGGTCGCGGCGGTCTGCTCGGGGTCGTCCAGGTAGCCGCGCATCACGTTGTAGCCGCGCACCCAGACCTCGCCCGGCTCGCCGCGCGGGACCTCCTTGCCGTCGGGATCCACGCAGCGCACCTCGATTCCCGGAATCGGCCGCCCCGAGGTGGTGGCGATCGTCTCCGGGTCGTCGTCGGGCCGGCACATGCTGATCATTCCGCTGGTCTCGGTCATGCCGTACGCGGTCAGGATCGTGGTGAAGCCGAGCTCGTCGCGCATCCGGTGGATCATCTCGACGGGCACCGCCGCCGCGCCCGTCACGGCCAGGCGCAGGGGCGACAGGTCGTACTTCTCGCGCTCCGGGTGCGCGAGCAGGGATTGGTACAAGGTGGGCGGTCCCGGCAGCACGTTGATCCGGTCGCGGCCGATCCGCTCCAGCACCTGGTCGGTGTCGAACACGGCGTGCGGCAGGCAGGTCGCCCCGCGCATCAGGCAGGAGAGCCAGCCCGCCTTGTAGCCGAACGAGTGGAAGAACGGGTTCACCACCAGGTAGCGGTCGCCTTCGGCGAGGCCCGCCAGCCCGCTCCACACCTCGAAGCAGCGCAGGTTCTGGCGGTGCTCGATCATCGCCCCCTTCGGCTGGCCGGTGGTGCCCGAGGTGAACAGGATGTCGGCCAGGTCGTCGGGCTGGACCGCGAGCGCTCGCTCCTGGGCTTGCTTCTCGGGCACGGCGCTGCCGCGCGAGAGGAATGCATCCCAGGTCTCGGCGCCGGCCGCCTGGTCGCCCAGGGTGACGATGCGTTCGAGGGCAGGCAGGTCCTGTCCGCCGAGCGCCTTCACGTAGTCGAGGTCCAGAAAGTCGCCGCGCGTGAACAGCAGCCGCGCCCCGCTCGCTCGCAGGATGTAGCCAGCCTCGGCGCCCTTCAGGCGCGTGTTGAGTGGCACCAAGACGGCACCCGCGCACTGGATGCCGAGCGCGGCCACGATCCACTGCCACTGGTTCGGCGCCCAGATGGCGACCCGGTCACCCGCTTCGATTCCAGCGGCGAGCAGCGCGCGTGTGACGCCGAGTGAGGCCTCGGCCAGCGCCGAGAAGGAGAGCCGCAGGTCCCCTTCTTCGACGGCGGTGGCGTCTGCGAATCGCTTGGCTGCGTCCAGCAGCACGCGGGGGATCGTCGTCTCCATGGAAACGGGGCGTATCGTATCATGGCGCCGGACACCACCCCGGGAGAGCGATGGACGCGCGTTTCGGCGCCGAGGACGAGGCCTTCCGCCGCGAGATCGCGGACTGGCTGGAAGAGAACCTGCGCGGCGAGTTTGCCGACGCGCGCGGGCGGGGCGGTCCCGGCGATGAGCACGCGCTGCTCGACCTGCGCCGCGCCTGGGAGCGCCGGCTGGGCGAAGCGGGCTGGACCGGCGTGGGCTGGCCGGTCGAGGCCGGAGGGCGCGGCCTGTCGCTCACGCAGCAGCTGGTCTTCTACGAGGAGTACGCGCGCGCCGGCGGGCCCGGCCGGGTCGGGCACATCGGCGAGGGCCTGCTCGGCCCGACCTTGATCGCCTTCGGGAGCGACGCGCAGAAGCAGCGCTTCCTGCCGCCGATCCTGAAGGGCGAGGAGCTGTGGTGCCAGGGCTACTCCGAGCCGAACGCCGGTTCAGACCTGGCGAACGTGCAGACGCGCGCGTGCCTCTGTGGCGACGAGTGGCGGATCGACGGTCAGAAGGTGTGGACCTCCTGGGCCGAGTGGGCTGACTGGTGCTTCGTGCTGTGCCGCACCGACCCGGACGCCGAGCCGAAGCACCGCGGCATCTCCTACCTGCTCGTGCCGATGGATCAACCGCAGATCGAGATCCGCCCGATCGTACAGCTCACGGGCGACTCCGAGTTCAGCGAGGTGTTCTTCAACGGTGCGCGCACGGCCGCCGAGAACGTGGTCGGCCCGGTGAACGGCGGCTGGTCGGTGGCGATGGGCACGCTCGCCTTCGAGCGCGGTGCCTCGACCTTGGGCCAGCAGATGCTCTTCCAGAACGAGCTCGACGCGATCATCGCCCTTGCGAAGCGCAACGGGAAGGCGGCGGACCCGCTGATCCGCCAGCGCCTGGCCGATGCCTGGATGGGCCTGCGCATCCAGCGCTACCACGCGCTGCGCACCCTGTCGGACAGCGCCGGGGAGGAGGGCCAGCGCGCGGCGCTCGTCACGAAGATCTTCTGGGCGACCTGGCACCGCGCGCTCGGCAAACTCGCCATGGACGTGCTCGGGCCTGAAGGGCAGATCGCCGAGGGCGCGCCGTACCGGCTGTCTGCACTGCAGCGCATGTACCTGTTCACCCGTTCCGACACCATCTACGCCGGCTCGAACCAGATCCAACGCAACATCATCGCCGAGCGCGGGCTCGGCTTGCCCCGGGAGCCCCGATGAGCAAGACGCTTCCCCCCTATCCAGAGGCCCACGGACTGCTCGCCGGCAAGACCGTACTGGTGACGGCGGCAGCCGGGGCCGGGATCGGCTTTGCCACTGCCAAGCGCTGCGCCGAGGAGGGTGCGCGCGTCATGATCAGCGACATCCACGAGCGGCGACTCGGCGAGGCGGCCGAGAAGCTTGCCCTCGTGAGCGGCAGCAAGCCGCCGACGCGTCTGTGCAACGTGACGCGCGAGGACGAGGTTCGGGCGCTGGTCGAGGCGGCCATCGCAGAGCTCGGCCACGTCGACGTACTGGTGAACAACGCCGGGCTGGGCGGCACCGCCAACGTAGTCGACATGAGCGACGACGAGTGGGCCTCGGTGCTCGATGTGACGCTCACCGGGGCGTTCCGCATGATGCGCGCGGTCCTGCCGCACATGCAGGAGCGCAAGAGCGGCGCGATCGTGAACAACGCCTCGATCCTCGGCTGGCGTGCGCAGGCGGGCCAGGCGCACTACGCGGCCGCCAAGGCGGGCGTGATGGCGCTCACCCGCTGCGCTGCGGTCGAGCTGGCCGAGCACGGTGTGCGCATCAACGCCGTGTCGCCGAGTCTGGCCACCCACGAGTTCCTGAGCCGAGTGATGCCGCAGGAGACCCTCGACGAGCTGACCGCCCGGGAGGTCTACGGCCGAGGCGCGGCCCCCTGGGAGGTCGCGAACGTGATCGTGTTCCTGGCCAGCGACCTGGCCTCGTACATGACCGGCGAGGTGGTCTCGGTCAGCAGCCAGCACCCGTAGCGGGCGTTCAGGCCTCCGGGTAGTAGCGGCTGATCGTGTCGATCACGCAGGCGGGGCGCTCGCCGCCCTCGATCTCGACGGTGACGCGCGTGACGGCCTGCACTGCCCCGCCCTTCACGTCCTCGACCGAGATCAGCTCCGCGCCCCCGCGCACGCGCGAGCCGACCGGCACCGGCGCGGGAAAGCGCAGGCGATCGGCGCCGTAGTTCACGCCCATCGAGATGCCGCGCACGTCCACGATCTGCGGCAGGAAGTAGTTGACCAGCGACTGGGTGAGGTAGCCGTGCGCGATCGTGGCGCCGAATGGGCCGTCCTTGGCGAGCTCGGGGTCGGTGTGGATCCACTGGTGGTCGCCGGTCGCTTCCGCGAACAGGTCGATGCGCGCTTGAGTGATCTCGAGCCACTCGCTGTAGCCCAGGTGCGCGCCGACGGCGCCGGCCAGCTCGGACGGGTGGTCGAAGACGGTGGTCATGCGCGCTCCGCTCTACGAGGTGGTGTTCTTCGCGGCGTCCAGGAAGGAGGGCCGCTCGCCGCCGCCGTGCAGCAACAGGTTCGCGCCGGTCACGTAGCGCGCCAGCGGTGAGGCCAGGAACAAGCAGGCATCGCCCACGTCGCCCGGCTCGCCGAGTCGCCCGAGCGGCACGGTCGCGGCGACCGCGGC
>CAXMNF010000369.1:0-1733 GCA_964194645.1 uncultured Gammaproteobacteria bacterium | reverse complement strand
AGGTTGCGCACGCGCAGCACGGCGCGATTCTCGTCCCAGTGGCGGATGAACGCATCGACGATCGCACGCGCGTTCTCGAGTCCGGCCGGCCCCTCCCAGGGACCGCCGATCATCTCGACCACCGCCGGCACGTCCTCGCCGGCCTGCTCCGCGAGCGCAAGCACGGCCTCCTCCACGCCGCGAAAGTACTGGTAGAACGTGGCCGGCGAGCTGCCGACCTTGCGCGCGATCTCGACCACGCGCAGCTCGCGCAGGCTCCGGCTGTCGAGCAGTGTCTTGGTGGCGTCGAGCAGGCGCTGCCGGGTCTGGAGCGCCTTGGACCCGAGCACCCGGCCGCTCTGGTCGACCGGCTCCGCGCTGCGTAGACTCAACGGCTCTCCGGGCTGAAGAACTGGCTCATCCAGCGCCGGTACTCGGGAAACGGACCGTCGCCGTCGCAGAGCACGGGCTGCTGGTGGTAGCGCTTGTTCTCCCAGATCGGGATGTCCTCGCCCATCTGCTTCTCCAGGTCGCGGATGATCGCGGCCGCCACGCCCTGCTGCGCGTCACCTCCGGACGTCCGGTGCACGGTGTACGCGAAGCTCACGTCGGTCGTGTGCTCGTCGATCGGCAAGCTGGTGTTGACCATCAGGGTGTCGATGATCCCGGAGAGCCGTACGGTCTGGAACGCGGGCCCGTAGTCGGTGGTGTCGATCCCGCCCAGCACCTCGCCCTCCGGCGTGCCCATCTTCATGCGCGAGCTGCACAACAGCAGGTGGCCGTCGACCCGGACGTCGGTACTGGGAATCGTCTTCGTGCCGTGCACGTAGCGGAAGTGCACCTGGTCGACCGCGTTCTCGTTCATGTCGAGCCAACGGCTGCGCACGCGCCAGTGCCGGATCTCGAGCGGCGTCCACTCGTCGGAGCCGATCTCGGCCAGGTCCGGGACCTGCCAGTCCGGAGGCGCTTGCTCCGCGTGGTGCCAGACGAGCAACAGCCCGCTGCGTTCGACCAGCGGCCAGGCGCGGATCCGCGCAGCGCGCGGGATGCGCGCGCTGTACGGCACGTCGATGCAGGTCCCGTCCCCGTCCCAGAGCCAGCCGTGGAACGGGCAGCGGATGCCACTCCCCTCGACCCGCCCGCCATAGCCCAGGTGCGCGCCCAGGTGGCGACAGTGCGCGTCGAGCAGGTGCGCCTCGCCCGCCTCGTCTCGGTACAGCACGAAGTCATGGCCCAGTGCCCGCAGTGGCTGCACGTCGCCCGCCGCAAGCTCGTGCGCATAGGCCACCCGGAACCAGCCGTTCGGGTAAGCGGGAAACGGAAAACGAGCCTCGCCCATGCACTCTCCTGCCAATCTGACGCCCTGTCAGATCCAACCGTACACCCGCCGCCGGGCCAAAGGCAAGCGCACCGATCCGTATACTGGGCGGGCATGCGCGAGCACCGCTACACGCTCGAGATGCCCCACGCGGCGGCTCGCATCTGGGCGCTGATGCAGGACTACGAACGCTGGACCGCGTACGCGCCCATGGTGCTGGCGGTCGAGGTGCTGCACCCAGGCGATGCCGGCGGGAACGGACTGCCACGCCGCGAACCTGGCTGCTCGACCGGGGTTGGCGCCGCTGCGGCTTGATCGACCCCTCGGAGGTGCCTGGCCTGGTCTGACCGATCAGACGCGACCGGCCTGCCGCTGGTAGCCGGACCAGAGGTGGCCGAGGAAGCGGTCTACGGCGCGGACTACGTGGCGGGTGCGG
>CAXMNF010000368.1:0-2987 GCA_964194645.1 uncultured Gammaproteobacteria bacterium | reverse complement strand
GAGCTTCTCGTCGCGGTAGCGCACGCAGTTCACGCCCTCGTCCCAGGCGGCGCTCAGGTAGTCGCGCAGGTCGGCGCGGCGCCGCAGCCGCCAGTAGCGCTCGCCGTTCCACCACTGCCGGCTGCACCGGACATAGGAGCGGTTGGCCAGCCAGCCGCCGTGCAGCGGGTCCTGTTGCTGCCCGAGCACGCGCAGCCAGAAGCGCATCCCCTCGAAGTTCACGGCCAGATCGGCGAAGGAGTAGATGCCGGTCGTAAGCAGCCCGAAGTAGGTGCGCTCCGCGCGCTCGCCCCAGCGCAGCGCGTTGACGATCCCTTCGTCGTCCAGGTAGGCGATCTCGAAGTACTTCCAGCCCTGGACAAAGAAGTGCCCGAGCTTGTCCGTGCCGACCACGTGTCCGTCCACCCGCAACACGGCGGAGAGGTCTTTCACGTGAACGCTGATCGCGTCGAGCAGGCCGAGATCGCGGTAGATCGAGGCGTGGAAGCGCACCCGTCGCGAGTCGAGCCGCTCGTCGTGGTTCAGGCGCTCGGCGATCGCGTGCCCGACGAAGGGCGTCGAGGCGGCCCTGCGCAGCGCCCGGTACAGCTCGCCCGCGTCACAGCCTTCGCCGCGCTGGTTGGCGCGGTCGATGCCCTCGCGCAGCATCCCGTTCAGCCGCTCGTTCAACTCCGGCCGGACGTCGCCGAGCCGCTGCTCGCGCGCCGTCAGACTGTCGATCTCCGCGCCGTGCACCACGTGGGCCAGGCCGAGGGTCAGGAGGGCGAGCCAGGCGAGCACGGCGGCAGGATAGCAAGCGAGAGGACCTCGACCGGGGCCGGAAGGAAATAGAGCCCCGACCGAGGCCCAGCACTCGAATGCGGAGAACCACACCGAGGCACGGATGGTTTCGGTCTCGCTCGCAGCGGCGGCCCCGCGTCGGGTGTCCAGCTGGTGCAGATCAGCTCAGGAAGGAGCGCGCCAACGGGCTTGGAGCAGCCGATGCGTCCTGTGAGTTACTCCGACGTTAGCACCCTGCGAGTGTGAATGGAAGCGAAAACTTACCGACTCACTTGGGCTTTGGGCACCGTATTCACGAAACTTTACACCCGGGAAGGCCCGCGGAAACCGCGAATGACTATCGTTCCCACAGACAATCTCGAGGAGAGACCCGGATGACGCTTGCCAACGCTCCAGCAGCCGCGCTCGAGGGCTTCCCCAGCCAGAGATGGCGCAGCCAGTTCAGCCATCCCCGCGGCCTGCTCGGCCGGCTCGCCGGCCGGGTGATGGCGCACAAGAACCGGGAGATGCACGAACTCACCGTCGAGCTGCTGCAGGTGCAGGCCGAGGACCGGCTGCTCGAGATCGGCTTCGGTCACGGCCGCATGATCGCGATGCTCGCGGCCCGGGCCCCCCGGGGGCTGGTCTGTGGGATCGACCCCTCGCCCGTGATGCTGTCCCAGGCGCGCGCCCGCAGCCGCGCGGCCGTGAGGGAGGGCCGGGTCGAGCTGGTCCAAGGCGGGGCCTCGCAGCTCCCCTGGCCCGACGGGCACTTCCACGGCGCCTGCGCCGTGAACAGCTTCCAGCACTGGCTCGGCCCTGCGGCGGACCTGCTCGAGGTGCGCCGCGTGTTGGCTCCGGGTGGCCGTCTGCTGCTCACGCTGCGGGTGCACGACCCGCTGGGCGGCCGCTTTGCGTCGCCCGGCTTCCGACCCCACGAGCTGGGGCGCGTGCGCGCGCTGGTGCGCGAGGCCGGCTTCGCGGACGTGCGCAGCGAGACGCGCAGGCTCGGGCGCACGGCGACGTGCATACTGGCCACGCGATGAAGGGCCGAACCGCACGTACCAGCGCGCTGCTCACAGCCTTGACCCTGCTCTTGGCCGGCTGCGTCGGCTTGAAGCGCTGCGCCTACGAGGGCATCGGGCGGGACCGCTGGCAGCAGCCCGAGCGCGTGATCGCCGCACTGTCGCTCGAGCGCGGTGCCCAGGTGGCGGACATCGGCTCTGGAACCGGGTATTTCACGTTCCGGCTGGCGGACGCGGCCGGCCCGGACGGCCGCGTCTACGCGGTGGACATCGACGAGCAGCTCGTCGAGCACCTGGCCGAACGCGCGCGCGACGAGGGCTACCCGACTGTGGAATCGGTGCTGGCCGCGCCGGACGACCCGCGCCTCGAGCCCGGCAGTATCGACCTGGTGTTCACCTGCAACACCTTCCATCACATCGAGGATCGGATCGCGTACTTCGCGCGGGTCCGGACGCTTCTGCGGCCGGGCGGCCGCGTGGCGATCGTCGAGGGGCGGCCGGGCTGGTTCCAGCGGGTGTTCCCGCACGCCACCGATCCCGACGAGATCCAACGCGACATGGAGGCCGCGGGCTACCGCCTGCTCGACTCGCACGACTGGCTGTCGCAGCAGAGCTTCCAGGTCTTCACCGCGAACGAGTAGCAACGGGCCCGCCGGCGGCCTCCGCGGGGTACGATGGGGGCATGGCGTACCGGGTCATCCAGTGGAGCACGGGAAACGTCGGCCGCTACGCGCTGCGCTGCATCCTTGGCCACCCCGAGCTCGAACTCGCGGGCGTCTGGGTCAGCAGCGAAGCGAAGGCGGGCCGCGACGCGGGGGAGCTGTGCGGGGTCGGCCCGACGGGCGTGTTCGCCACGCGCGACCCGGACGCCCTGCTCGCGCTGGAGGCCGACTGCGTGTGCTACACGGCGACGGCCGACCGGCGTCCCATGGACGCAGTCGAGGACATGTGCCGGATCCTCGAGGCCGGCAAGAACGTGGTGTCCTCGTCGGTGGTGGGGCTGGTCCACCCGAAGACCCTGCACCCGGGCATGACCAAGAAGCTCGACGTGGCCTGCCGCGGCGGCTCGAGCTCGTTCTTCACCTCGGGGGTCGACCCCGGCTTCGCGAACGACGTGCTGGCGCTGCTGCTCACCGGCCTCTGCGAACGCTGGGAAGAGGTGCGCGTGCAGGAGATCGTGAACTACGCGACCTACGACCAGCC
>CAXMNF010000367.1:0-7936 GCA_964194645.1 uncultured Gammaproteobacteria bacterium | reverse complement strand
CCCCGGCGGGGCGTCGCAGCGGGATGGTATCCTCATCCACGGCGCGGCAGCGGCCGAAGCCGAGCGGGGACGACCCCTTGCGGCGCGAGCCTGCCGGGAGCCGTCGGCGCGCGGCGTCGACGCTTGCTCGAAAGCCGCCCGCGGGGAGCTACACCAGCCGCGGGGGAATTTCAGTTGGCCCGAGGACCGGAGGAACGGCGGATGGATGACACGGCACGGCTCGAGCTGGACGGCAAGAGCTTCGAGCTCACCATCGTGGAGGGCAGCGAGGGAGAGCGGGCGCTCGACATTGGCAACCTGCGCGACGAGACCGGTCTGATCACCCTGGACCCCGCCTACAAGAACACCGGAAGCTGCGAGAGCGAGATCTGCTTCATCGATGGCGAAAACGGTGTGCTGCGCTACCGCGGCTACCCGATCGAGGAGCTGGCGGCCCAGAGCAATTTCCTGGAGGTGGCCTACCTGCTCGTGAAGGGCGCGCTGCCGAGCGCCCCGGAACTCGAGGCGTGGCAGCACGAGATCAAGGTCCACACCTTGCTCCACGAGGATCTGAAGCGACTGTTCGGCTCCTTTCCCAAGGACGCCCATCCGATGGCGGTCTGCTCCGCGGTGATCTGCGCGATGTCGACCTTCTACCAGGAGGCGCTCGATCCGGAGGATCCCGCGCAGGTCGACCAGTCGATCGTGCGCCTGATCTCCAAGTTCCCGACGATCGCGGCCTACTCGCACAAGCACTCGCTCGGCGCTCCCTTCCTGTATCCGGACAATCGCCTGGGCTACATCGAGAACTTCCTGCGCATGAGCTTTGGCACGCCCTGCGACGAGTTCGAGGTGGATCCAGTGGTGGCCCGCGCGATCGACGTGCTGCTGATCCTGCACGCGGAGCACGAGCAGAACTGCTCCACCAGCACCGTGCGGCTGGCCGGCAGCTCCATGACGAACATCTTCGCGGCCATCTCGAGCGGCATCCAGGCGCTCTGGGGGCCGCGTCACGGGGGCGCGAACCAGCGCGTCATCGACATGCTGGAGGCGATCGCCGACGAGGGCCTGACGGCCCGCCAGTTCGTGGAGCGGGCCAAGAGCCGGGACGACACCTCGCGCCTGATGGGCTTCGGCCACCGCGTCTACCGGAACTTCGACCCACGAGCCAAGATCATCAAGCAAGCCGCGGACGACGTGCTCGAGAACCTGGGCGTGAACACCCGGCTGCTCGAGATCGCAGTGGAGCTGGAGCAGATCGCCCTGGAGGACGAGTACTTCATCACCCGGCGCCTGTACCCGAACGTGGACTTCTACTCCGGGATCATCTTCAAGGCGCTCGGCATCCCCGTAAACAGCTTTACGGCGCTCTTCGCCTGGGGCCGGTTGCCGGGCTGGATCGCGCACTGGCTGGAGATGCACGCGCAGGGGCAGGCGATCGGCCGGCCGCGCCAGATCTATACCGGCCCGACGACCCGCCCCTACGTTCCAATCAAGAAGCGGTGACCCTGCGCCAAGCGCAGTGGAGCGACGACGGGATCGGACTCGCCGACGTCGAGCCGCCGACGCTCGTCGAAGGCTGGGCGCGTCTGCGCGTGGCCGCCTGCGGCATCTGCGGCAGCGACCTGCACATGCTGCGTCACCACATGATGCGCTTCCCCGGGGCCAGCCCCGGCCACGAGATCGTCGGGACTCCGACACACGGGCCCAGCGGCCTGGCCGACGCGCTCTACGCCGTCGAGCCGCGCAGCTGGTGCGGTCACTGCGGCTTCTGCGCGCAGGGGCAACGCCAGCTGTGTCCGAGCGGGAAGTTGCTCGGCGTGACCGCACCCGGCGGTCTGGCCGACTTCGTCGACGCGCCGCTGGCGGGCCTGCACCGCGTGCCCTCGGGCATCGATCCTCTGCTGGCGTCGCTCGCCGAGCCGCTCGCAGTGTGCGTGCGCGCGCTCGACGTGGCGCGTCTCGAGGCGGGCAGCCGCGTGCTGGTGCTCGGTGCGGGCAGCATCGGGTTGCTCGCGGGCCTGCTGGCGCGCGATCGCAGCGCGGCCGTGGCGCTTTCCGCGCGCCACCCTCAGCAGCGCGCGGCGGCCGCCAAGCTGGGCCTGGTGGCGCTCCCCGAGGCGGACATGGCGGCCTGGGCGAGTGCCGAGCAGCCGGACGTGGTGATCGAAACGGTGGGCGGCCTGGCCGACACCGCGAACGACGCGCTGCGGGCCTGCCGACCCGGTGGCACGGTGGTCCTGCTCGGCGTGTTCGCCGAGCCGCGTCCGCTCGAGCTGTTCATGCTGATGGCCAAGGAGCTGCGCGTGGTCGGCTCGAATACCTACGGCACCGGCCGCAGCGGCTCCGAGTTCGGTACTGCGGTCGCGCTGCTGCCGCGCTACGCCGGCGAGCTCTCCGGCCTGCAGACCCACCAGTTCCCGCTGGCGCGAATCGGCGAGGCCTTCGCCTGCGCCGCCGACAAGGCGAGCGGCGCGATCAAGGTGACCCTGCTGCCCTAGCCGGCGAGGCTGGCGTGCGGATGATGCGGTCGCCCGAGAGCCAGGAATCGCGCGTTCCAACACTTCCCTCCTTGGCTTCGGCCCCCCGGCGATGCGAGCATACGGGCAGGGCCGGCGAAGCAGTGGGCCCGTCGGACGAAGACGCACCCGCAGTGCGTCGGGGAGCGTGACATGAAGCACAACGTCGGAGCGCTGCTCAGCAAGCGCGCACACCTGTCGCCCGGCCTGGAAGGCTTTGTCGACGTCGCCAGCCAGCGCCGCTTCAGCTACGCAGAACTGAACGCGCGCTGCAACCGCAGCGCGAGCGCGCTGGCGGCGTGCGGTGTCGGCAAGGGTGACCGGGTCGCGCTGCTCCTGATGAACAGCGTGGAGTTCCTGGAGAGCTTCTTCGCGATCGCGAAGCTCGGCGCGGTCTGCGTACCATTGAACTGGCGGCTGGTCCCGGACGAGCTGGCCTTCATCCTGAAGGACAGCGGCGCCACGGTGCTGCTCTACGGCGAGGAGTTCGCGAATGCGATCGCCGACCTGCACGCGCGCGGGGCGCAGGGCACCGAGCTGCGCGAGTGGCTCTGTGTGGGCGCGGAGTGTGCCGACTTCGCGCGACGCTATGACGACCTGGTGGACAGCGCCGCGCCTGATGAGCCGGCGATCGCCGCCCATGGAGACGACGAGCTCTACATCATGTACACGTCGGGCACGACCGGCCTGCCGAAAGGCGCGGTGCACACGCACGAAACCGCGCTCTGGGCCAGCATGACCATCAACATGACGGCGGACACGCGCTACGCGGACCGCTACCTGGTCTCCTTGCCGTTCTTTCACGTGGGTGCGCTCACTCCGATCACGGGAAACGTGCACCGCGGGCTGACCAACGTGGTGGTGCGCGCCTTCGATCCCGGCGAGACCTGGGAGTTGATCGGGAGCGAGAAGATCACGGCGATGCTGGCCGTGCCCGCCATGCTGAACTTCATGCTGCAGGTGCCGCAGAAAGACACGGCCGACTACTCGACCCTGCGCTGGTGCATGAGCGGTGCGGCGCCAGTGCCGGTCAGCCTGATCGAGGCCTACGCGGAGCTCGGCATCGAGATCCATCAGGTCTATGGGCTCACCGAGACGTGTGGTCCAGCCTGCCTGATCAGCCCCGAGGACGCGCTCGCCAAGGCGGGCTCGACGGGCAAGGCGTTCTTCCACACCGAGGTACGCGTGGTCGGTCCGGACGGCAAGGACGTCTCGCCTGGCGAGGTCGGCGAGGTGATCATCGCCGGTCGCCACATCATGAAGGGCTACTGGAACCGGCCCGAGGCCACGGCCGAGGCGATCCGCGACGGCTGGCTGTACTCGGGCGACCTGGCCGCGATCGACAAGGAAGGCTTCGTCTACATCCAGGACCGCAAGAAGGACATGATCATCTCGGGCGGGGAGAACATCTACCCGGCGGAGATCGAGAACGTGATCCTGGCCCACCCGGGCGTGCGCGAGGTCGCCGTGATCGGCCAACCGAGCGACAAGTGGGGCGAGTCGCCACTGGCGGTGGTCGTGCGGTCCGACCCGGGCCTTGCCGCGCAGGACGTGCGGGCGCACTGCGATGGCAAGCTGGCGCGCTTCAAGCAGCCGCGCGCCGTGGAGTTCGTGGACGAGATTCCGCGCAACCCGACCGGCAAGGTGCTGAAGCGCCTGCTGCGTGAACGCTTCCCGGGCCCGGCCGCGGAGTAGGGGGGAACAGCTGGCAGCGCGCGGCGCCGATGTCTCCCGCATGAACTCCTCCATGCGCACGCCGCCGGCCTCACGCTGGGGGCGCGGGCTCGGCCCGCTGGCGCGCTTCGCGGGCGCGGCGAACCGCTGGCTCTACGGGCTGCCGCCGGGACGCTGGCAGGGGCGGCGCCTGGCACGCGGACTCGAGCTGTCCCAGGTGGAGATCGCGCTGGAGCGCGGCCACGCGGCCCTGGACGGCCTGCGCATCGCCTTCGTCTCCGACGTCCACTCGGGCACCTTCATGGACACGAGCGACATCGACCGGCTGTTTGAGCGGATCGCGGCGCTAGAGCCGCACCTGGTGTGCCTGGGCGGCGATCTGGTGAATGCGCTGCCCGAGGAAATGCTCGCGTTCCGCGAGCCGCTGCGCCGGCTGGCGCCCCCGCTCGGGATCTGGGCGGTGCCGGGCAATCACGAGTACGTGGTGGAGCGCGACCTGAAGACCTTCCACGATGTGCTCAGCGAAGCGGGCGTCGGCGTGCTGCTGAACGAAGGACGGCGCATCGTGGTCGGCGCCGGCTCCTTCTGGCTGGCCGGCGTGGACGACCACAGCCTGGGGCGTCCTGACCTGCCGCTCGCGCTGCACGGCGCCTATCCCCACGAGCCTGTGCTGCTGCTCTCGCACCACCCGGACCTGTTCCACGAGTCGTCCTCGGCCGGCGTCGATCTCACCCTCTCTGGGCATACGCACGGCGGCCAGATCGTGCTGGGCGGACGCACGCCGCTGCGCCACACGCGGCTCGGCTTCTGGCGCGGCCACTTCCGGCGCGGAGCGGCTCAGCTCTACGTGAGCCGCGGCGTGGGCGTGACGATCCTGCCGCTGCGCGTCGGGGCGCGGGCCGAGGTTCCGATCCTGACGCTCAGGGTGTGCCCTTGATCACGCTCTCGGGGATCTGGCCGCGCAGCACCAGCTGGCTGAGCACGGTCGCCACCACGGCGAGCCCGGCGGCGAGGCCCCACCAGATGCCCGCGAGTCCGAAGCCGAACGCGAACGCCAGGCCCGCGCCCGCCGGGAGCGCCAGCACCCAGTAGCCCAGCAGGTTGGCCAAGGTAGCGGGCAGGGTGCGGCCCATGCCGCGCAGGATTCCACAGGCCACGACCTGCGTGCCGTCGAACACCTGGAAGGCCGCCGCGATCGGCAGGATCAAGGTCGCGACCGCGACTACAGCTGCGTCGTCCGTATAGAGCATGACGAGCTCGCGCCGCCACAGCACGAAGGCGCCGCCCGCCAGGGTCATCACGCCCGCACCCATCCCCAGCGCGATGCGCGCGGCGCGTCGCACCTCCCCCGGATCCCCTGCGCCGATCAGGTTGCCGACCCGCGTCGAGGCCGCGATCGCGATGCCGAGGGGCATCATGAAAGAGAGCGAGGCCAGATTGAGCACGATCGTGTGCCCGGCCAGCGCCTCGAGTCCGAGGTAGCCGGCCAGCAGGGTGGAGCCCGAGAAGGCCCAAATCTCGAGCGAGAGCTGTCCCCAGATGGGCAGGCCGAGCAGCAACACGTGGAGCAGGTGCTGGCGGGCCAGAGCCGCTCGGCTCCACGGCCGCCATGCGCCCACGTGCAGGCCCGCCAGCGCGATCCAGCCGAGCAGCCC
The DNA here is from genome assembly GCA_964194645.1 of uncultured Gammaproteobacteria bacterium. GTDB lineage: Bacteria > Myxococcota_A > UBA9160 > SZUA-336 > SZUA-336 > CAXMNF01. The sequence goes on along the minus strand of CAXMNF010000367.1, from coordinate 2,109 downwards.
GAACAGCAGCGCCGTGCGCACCACGCTCGAGGCGATGCCCGCCCCGAGCAGGCCGAGCGCCGGAAAGCCCAGGTGCCCGAAGATCAGGACCCAGTTCGCGAACACATTCAACAGGTTCGCGCCGAGCATCACCCACATGGCGGGACGCACGATGGTGCGGCCCTGCAGGTACTGGCGCAGCGCCGTGTAGATCAAAAAGGCGGGCACGCTCGGCAGCTGGACCATCACGTAGTCGTGTGCGAGACGCGCCAGCGACGGGCTCTGACCGATCGCCAGCAGAACAGTTTCGGTGGACAGGAACAACAGCACCACGGGCAGGGAGATCGCGAGAGCCAGAACGATGCCGTTCTGCAGCGCGAGCGCGGCGCGTGCCCCATCGCGCGCTCCGTGCGCCTGGCTCACGATCGGGTCGATGCCCAGGATGATGCCCATCGAGCAGAACAGGGTCATCGAGGTCCAAGCGTTGCCGAGCGCGGCGGCCGCGAGGCTCTCCACGCTGACGCGGGCCACCATCAAGGTGTCGACCACGCCCAGCAGCATGGTGCCGACCTGGGTCGCGATCGCCGGACCGGCCAGAGCGGCGAGTAGCCAGACTTCACGGCGTACGGGACCCATTGGGGCGGGGGACGGTACTACCCTCGACGGAGCGCCGCCACGGAGCCATCCTGTTCCCGTGGATTGGGAGGAGCCGATGCCCGAAGCCAGGCCCGCGCACGACATGGGAGTGTACGCGTCGCGTGTGACGCCCTGGGCGTTCGACTTGCTCGTCTCGTCGGTCTGGCTGCCGACGCCCATCGGGCGGCTGCGCGAGTCCGTGATCGACCTGCTCGAGTTGCGCCCCGGCATGAGCGTGCTGGAGTTCGGTTCGGGCACCGGGGGAATCACCGAGCACCTGCTGCGCCGCGGCGCGAGCGTCGTCTGCGTGGACCAGTCGGCCGCGATGATCGCCCACGCACAGCGCCGCGCAGCCGCGGCGGAGTACGTGCACTCCGAAGTACTGCGCTTCGAGACCGAGCAGCGTTTCGAGCGGGCACTGCTCGCCTTCTTCTTGCACGAGCAGAGCTCGGAGCAGCGCGTGGAGATCCTGCGGCGCGCAGCCAGCCTGCTGCAGGACGGCGGCTTCCTGGTGGTAGCGGACAGCGCAGCGCCCGACTCGCGCCTGGGGCGCGCACTGTGGCGGGCGTTCGTGCGCAGCTTCGAGCCGCCTACGGTGCTCGAAGTCGTGGACGGCGCGCTCGAGCAGGAGATCGGACGGGCCGGACTCGAGATCACCCGCCGCGCGCGCTTCGCGAACGGCCGCGCCGCCGCGTGGGCTGCGCGGCCGGCCGCTGGGCGCAGTTGAGGCGCGCAGCCGCCCCGCTGTTGCTGCTGCCGCTCGTGCTGCTGGCCTGCTCGGGGACGAAGCGGCCGGTCCTGTATCCAAACGCGCTCTACCAGGAGGTCGGCGAGGCAGCCGCGCAGGAGGACGTGAGCCACTGCATCGAGGTCGCGCGGAGCCACGATCTCTCCGACGATCGGACGGCAGGGGACGCCGCACGTGGGGCGACGCGCGGCTCGTTGATCGGCGCGGCCGTGGGCGCCGCGGTGGGCTTGGTGCTGGGCAACCCGGGGCGCGGCGCGGGGGCCGGCGCCGCGGGCGGCGGCACGCGCGGAGCCGTGAAGGGCGCCACGCACTCGGGCGATGCAGACAACGTCTACCGGCGCTTTGTCGAGACCTGCCTGCGCGAACTCGGCTATCAGCCAGTCGGCTGGCGCTGATCCGCTGCGCTGCCGTTGGACGCGTTCCGAGCACGAGGTAGACTGCCGCCGTCGCGCCGGCCCGGCGCGCGCCGAGGGGAGTGATCAATGGCCGACGACTTTCTCGGAGATCGAAGAAAGGCGCTCGAGGACAGCTTCTTCGCCCAGCAGGACGACCAGCTGCTCGAGCAGATGCGCGAGAAGAAAGAACAGGCGCAGCGGAAGCAGGACCTGGCCGCGGCGTCGGGCATCTCGAACGAGGCCGTGCTCGACGCTCTCGCCGCGGTGGGGATCGAGAGCTCGACCCTCGCCGCGCTCGCCCTCGTGCCGCTGGTCGAGGTGGCCTGGGCCGATGGAGCCGTACAGACCGGC
>CAXMNF010000366.1:0-3184 GCA_964194645.1 uncultured Gammaproteobacteria bacterium | reverse complement strand
TACCTGCTGGCCCTGCCGCTGCTGGGCCTGGCGTGGCTCTGGGCGCTGCCCGAGGGGCTGTCCGTGCAGGTCGAGTTTCTCGGCTACGGCCTCGAGATCGTGCGCCTGGACCGGCTGGCTCGCGTGTTCGCCACGGTGTTCTACATCGCGGCCTTCCTGTCGGTGCTCTACGCGCTGCACGTGCGCGATACGGTCCAACAGGTGGCCGGGCTGGTCTACGCCGGCGCCGCGATCGCGGGCACCTGCGCCGGCGACCTGATCAGCCTGTTCGTGTGCTGGGAAGCCACCGCGCTCGCGTCCGTGTTCCTGATCTGGGCGCGCCGCAGTGAGCGCTCGTTGCGCGCCGGGATGCGCTACCTGCTGGTGCAGATCGGCTCCGGCGTTCTGCTGCTCGGCGGCAGCGTCCTGCACTACGGCGAGACCGGCTCGCTGGCCTTCGAGCGGATCGGCCTGGAGAGCCTGGCCGGCTGGCTGATCTTCCTGGCCTTTGGCATCAAGGCGGCGTTTCCGCTGCTGCACAACTGGCTGCAGGACGCCTATCCCGAAGCCACCGTGACCGGCACGGTGTTCCTCTCGGCGTTCACCACCAAGCTCGCGATCTATGCACTGGCGCGCGGCTTCCCCGGCACGGAGCTGCTGATCCCGATTGGCGCGGCGATGGCCGCCTTCCCGATCTTCTACGCCGTGATCGAAAACGACCTGCGCCGCGTGCTGGCCTACAGCCTGAACAACCAGCTCGGCTTCATGGTGGTGGGCGTGGGCATCGGCAGCGAGCTGTCGCTGAACGGCACCGCCGCCCACGCGTTCGCGCACGTGATCTACGAGGCGCTGCTGTTCATGTCGATGGGCGCGGTGCTGCTGCGCACCGGCACGATCAAGGGGTCCGAGCTCGGCGGGCTGTACCGGTCCATGCCCTGGACCACCGCGTTCTGCGTGATCGGCGCGGCGTCGATTTCGGCCTTCCCGCTGTTCAGCGGCTTCATCGCCAAGTCGCTGGTGATGACGGAGTCCGCGGCCGGTCACTACAGCTTGACCTTCGCTGTGCTGCTCTTCGCATCGGCGGGCGTGCTTCACTACTCGGGCATCAAGATCCCGTACTTCGCGTTCTTCGGGCACGACAGTGGCCGGCGCGTCGACGAAGCACCCCTGCACATGCTGCTCGCCATGGGCCTGGCTGCCACGCTGTGCGTGGGGATCGGGCTCTGGCCCGAGCCGCTCTACGCGATCCTGCCCTACGCGATGACGTACCAGCCCTACACCGTGGACCACGTGGTACCCCAGCTGCAGCTCCTGCTGTTCTCGGCGTTGGCCTTCGGGGTGCTGATGCGCACCGGGATCTATCCACCGGAGCTGCCCTCGGTGAACCTGGACAGCGACTGGCTGTACCGGAAGCTGCTGCCCGCGGTCGTCCTGCGCGCACGCCTGGGGACCTTGCTGCTGCGCATGCTGCTCTGGGGTCGGCTGCAGCGCGGGCTCGAGGCTGGCCTGCGGGCGCTGGGCCGTAGCCACGCGCCGGGATCGGGCGTGCTCGGCGAGCCCTGGCCGGCGGGCACGACCGCAATGTGGGCGGCGCTGTTGCTCGGCGTGGTGCTGGTCCTCTACTACTTGTGACAGGCGGGGACGGCGGCGCCGCGGCCGCCAGCCGGCCGCTTGTTTCGTGAAGCCGGGACGGCCTCCGGCCGATGAGAGCCATGCGCTCACGCCAGCTGGAGACCCTATGGACCCCAAGGTGCACCGCCTCTCGATCTTTTCACAGTCGCTCGACTACGCGGCTGTCCTGGCCTTCCTGATGGGCGGCGTCGTCCCGTTTGCCGCACTGGCCTACGTCGCGCAGCGCTACGTGCTCCCCGATCTCGAGGACCGCAACATGGCGTTGGGGCTGATCGCCTTGATCGTCTCGATCGGCGTGCTCTCGCTGGCGTCCTACCTGGTGCTGCAGCGCTTCACCCGGCAGACCCTGCAGCGCATGGACCGCGACAACCGCCAGCTCCAGGCGATCCTGGAGGCCAGTCGCGCGCTGGCTGCCGCGCCGCACCGCAGCGCCGCGGGCAGCGCCCTGGCGGCCTGTGCGCGCAGCTTGACCGAGTGCACGGCGGCTCTGGTGCTGATCGAGGAGAAGGCGGAGGAGAACCAGCCGATGACCCTGCTCGGCGAGGCGGGTCGCGAGGCAGCGGCCGCGCGTTTCCGCAGCGACGCCGAGGAATGCGCCCGACTGGCCATCGTGTCGCGCTGGCCGATCCAGCAGGATGCCAACGAGAAATGCCCGCTGCAGATCAGCGCGGTCGCCTTCCAGGGCGACACGCGCGGCGCGGTCGTGGTCCTGGGCGATGCCAAGCACGACCTGGCGGAGAGCACCGACTCGCTCGCGACACTCGCGGCGCTCGCCTCGGTGAGCCTGCACAACTCCAATCTCCAGGACATCCAGCGCAACTTCTTCGTGCAGCTGACGGACGTGGTGGTGAGCGCGCTCGACCATCACCTGGGCTATCACGAGGGCCACTCTCGGCGGGTGGCGCATATCACCAATCGGATCGGCCACGAGATCGGGCTGGGAGAAGGAGCGCTGGAGCGCCTGCACTTCGCCTCCTTGCTCCACGACATTGGCATGCTGAAGATCCCGATCGGCAAACACACGGACATGGCGACGGCGCGCACCCACACGGTGATCGGCCACAAGATGCTGGCGGCGATCCGCATCTGGGAAGACCTGGCACCGATGGTTCTGCACCACCACGAGTGGTTCGACGGCAGCGGCTATCCCGAGGCGCTGTCCGGCGAGCAGATCCCGCTCGAGGCGCGGATCATCGGCCTGGCCGAGGCCGTCGACACGATGACCAGCAAGACCAGCTACAAGGAGCCGGTCTCGACCGAGGCGATGCTGCAGGAGGTTCGCGATTGCTCCGGCACGCAGTTCGATCCGCGCATCGCCGAGACCTTCCTCGGCCTGGTCGAGCGCGGCGTCATCGATCTGGACTAGCGGGTTATCGGCGAGCAGAGCTCGCCTGCCCGCGACGGAGAGCGACTCCGGGAGGAGTCGCCCTCCTACGGGAACGGGGGGACTGGGAGTTGCCAGCAGCTGGCCGGCGGGCGCAGCCCGCCTTCCAGCAGGAGAGCGACTCCAGTCGCTCTCCGTGCGGGCAGGCGAGCTCTGCTCGCCGATACCCCGCTAGTCCAGGTTCATGGC
>CAXMNF010000365.1:0-19533 GCA_964194645.1 uncultured Gammaproteobacteria bacterium | reverse complement strand
CGCACAGCCTCGCGACGAGCCGCGCGAGTGCGCTGCGCACCTCGGGCCCAAAGGGCAGGTCCGCGGCGGCCGCGCGCACAGCCGCGCGGGTCCCGGCATCCAGCGGCGCTGCGCGCAGTGGCGCCTCGCCTCGCTCCAGCAGCGCGCCGGCCGCTGGCCAGTCCCGCGCCGCCAGCAGGCCCTCCATGCACACCTGCACCGCGAAGCGGTCCAGTTGGTTCGGCTCGAGTGGCTCGGCGTTCCCCTCGGATTCGGCGGGCGCCGCGGTGGCGACCGCGGTCTCGAGCGGAAGCGCGCGCCCGGGCGCCCGGCGCTCGGCGAGGATGCGCAGCAGCGGCCCGAGCGCCTCGCCGGGTGCACGCGACAGGTCGTCGAGCACCGCGACCTCGGCGAAGAGCAGCGGACCGGGCTCGAACGCGCGGGTGATCCGCTCGCCAGAGGCGCGCGCTTCCGTGCGCAGCACGGCAGCGCCCAGCAGGTCCGACTCGCGCGTGTCCCGGTGGAAGTGCAGCGAGGCGCGGCGTTGCGCTGCCAGCCCCGCGAACGCCTCGGCAAGCCGCGTCTTGCCGCAGCCCGGCGGCCCCTCCAGGTAGGCGTGCTCGCCCGCCACGAGCGCCAGCACCAGCCCGGTGCGCGCCTCGGCCTGGCCAACCAGCGCCGCGGCCAGGCCGCCGGTCAGGTGATCGAGGGCTGCGCGGACCGGGTCAGGCCTGCGGGCGGAAACGCGAGGTCTCCTCGGAGAGCTCGAGCGTGTCGGCCTGATCGGGATGGATCGCCTTGGCACGGTCGAAGAGCAGCTGCTCCGCCTCCGGATTGTTCGGGTCCGGCACACAGCAGTCGACCGGGCACACCTCTGCGCACTGCTCCTTGCCGTGGAAGCCGACGCACTCGGTGCAGAGCACGGGGTCGATCACGAAGACCTCTTCGCCCTCGCTGATCGCCTCGTTCGGGCACTCGGGCTCGCACACGCCGCAGTTGATGCATTCCTCGGTGATCATGGTCGACATTCAACTTCTCCAGATGAGGGGCTAGTGCCCCAGCGCCAGCTCGGTCTCGCCGGTCGGAATGATGCCCGCCAGGAGCAACTGATCCTCGCGAGCCAGCCGGAAGCCCAGGCCGCCGCGCTCGCCAGTCGCCTCGAGATCGAGCTGCGTGGCCAGCAGCTGGCGTCCCAGCCGCACCAGGGCCCTGAGCTGCACCGCCGAGGCCCGGTCCAAGCGGCGCATCGGCTGGTCCTTCAGGTTCGACACGGCCAGGTGCACGCCCGGGGAGTCGCCGCTCCCCTGGCAGAGCGGGCAGACGTGAGCCAGCGCCTCGCGCAGGGTGCGCTCCACGAAGGAGGTCTGATTCGCCAGCTGGCGCAGGGCTTCAGCCAGGTCGCTCCCGACTCGATACGTGACTCGCGTGCGTTCTCGCGGAGGCCTGGCGTTGCGGGGCGACATGCTGTACAGCATTATGCTGCACACAGTGGTCGAGCGCAATTGCCGGCCTGCTGCCGGTAGGCCCGCGAGGCGCCTTACCCCCCGCGCTCGAATCATGGGCCTATAATGAGCCCGCTTCCCCTTCCCGGAGGTGCGTCCTGGATTCGGACCGCGACCACGACGAAGAGGCGCCGAGCGCGCCCCGGCGATCCCGCCGCCGCCGGCGCACGCGCCGCGGGGGCGGCGAGAGCCGGCCCGATGCGGCTGGCGCCGAGTCGGGATCGAGCGCCCCGGGCGAAGGCCCGGACGCGACGCCTGCGGGCGCCGCCGGAGCGGCTGACGCCGCCCAGGCGGCCGGCGACGGCCCTCCCGGCCACGGGGGCCCCGGAGAGCGGCGCCCGCGCTCGGGGCGTCGGCGGCGCCGCCGCCGGCGGGGAGGCGTCCCCGATCAGCGCCGCCAGCAGATGCTGGAGATCCTGCGTCGCGAGTTCGGCCTGACGCACTTCCGGCCCGGGCAGGAGCAGGTGATCCGCTCGGTGCTCGAGGGCCGGGATACGATCGCGGTCATGCCGACGGGCGGCGGCAAGTCGCTCACCTATCAGCTTCCCAGCCTGCTGCTACCCGGCATCAGCGTGGTGGTCTCGCCCTTGATCGCGCTGATCCGCGACCAGTTCGAGAAGCTGCGCGCGCGCGGCATCGAGACCATCCGCCTGGACAGCTCGCTCACCGGCACGCAACGCGAGGAAGCGCTCGTGCTGCTCGAGGAAGGCGCCCAGAAGATCGTGCTGATCACCCCGGAGGGCGCCACCGGGCCGAGCTTCAAGAAGCGGCTCGGCGACGCCGAGGTGTCTCTGTTCGTAGTCGACGAAGCGCACTGCGTGTCCGAGTGGGGCCACGACTTCCGGCCCTCGTACATGGCGCTCGGCGCCCTGGCCGGGGAGCTGGGCCGCCCGCCGGTGCTGGCACTGACCGCGACCGCTCCGCCCCTGGTGCGCGACGAGATCACCAAGCGCCTGGGGCTGCGCGACGCGAACGTGATCGTGCGCCCGGTGGCGCGCCCGAACTTGCGCTTCGAGGTGAACGCCTGCGACTCGGAGGACGGCAAGCGCCGCGAGCTGATCCAGTACCTGAGGCGCCTGCGCCGGCCCGGCATCGTGTACTGCTCGACGGTGAAGGACGTCGAGGAACTCGGCGCCCTCTGCAAGCTGGCGCGCATCCCCGCCGAGATCTACCACGGGCGCCTGACCAAGGCCGAACGCGACCACGCACACAAGCGTTTCATGTCCTCGGGCAAGCGCATCGTGATGATCGCGACCAGCGCCTTCGGCCTGGGCGTCGACAAGCCCGACATCCGCTACGTGATCCACTACCAGGTGCCCGGGTCACTCGAGGCGTACGTCCAGGAGGCGGGACGCGCCGGACGCGACGGCCTGGCGGCACGCTGCATCCTGCTCTGGTGGCCCGAGGACCTCTCGGTGCAGCGCCACTTCCTGTCGGACGGACCCGCCAGCCGCGGCCAGATCAAGAAGGTCGTCGCGGGCCTCTCGGCCTGGACCAAGGAGGAGAAGGCCGTCGACGCCGCGGTGCTGGCCATGTCGACCGAGGTCGGCGTCACGCGCACCAAGGCGATCCTCGAGGGGCTGCGCGACGGTGGCATGGTCGAGGAACGCGACGGCGAGTTCCTGCTGGTCGGCGACCCGGGCGTCGACGCGGTCCAGCTGCTGTCGAAGCGCAACGAGGAACGCAAGACCACCGACCGGCGGCGCCTGGACACCATCGTCGAGTACGCGCAGGAAGCCGAGATCTGCCGCGTGGTGTTCATCCGGCGCTACTTCGAGGCCATCGAGACCGCGCCCTGCGGGCGCTGCGACATCTGCCAGCCCAAGCTGCGCCGCCGGCGCCGGCGCTCGCGCCGTCCGGGCGGAGCCGCCGGCCAGGCGGGCAACGGCGAGGACCTGCACGACGACGAGCCCGACGACCTGCCGGACGCGAGCGAAGAGTGACCGTGGTCTCGTACGAACGCGAGCTCGCGGTCGCGCGCGAGGCCGCCCTGGCTGCCGGCGAGATCATCGCGCGCTACGCGGCCGGCCCGCGCGAGAGCTGGGACAAGGCCGAGGACAGCCCGGTCACCCACGCCGACCTGGAGGCCAACGAGGCGATCGTCTCGCGCCTCGCTGCGGCCTTTCCGGAGGACTGGATCCTGTCGGAGGAGACGGCGGACTCTCCGGAGCGCGCGGAGCGCGAGCGCGTCTGGATCGTGGATCCGCTGGACGGCACCAAGGAATTCATAGCGGGCATCCCGGAGTACGCCGTCTCGATCGCCCTGGTGGTCGCGGGCACACCCGTGGTGGGCGTCGTATACCAGCCGGAGACGCGCGAGTGCTTCGCGGGAGCGAGCGGCCTGGGCGCCTGGCTCGGCGAGCAGCGCCTGCACGTGTCGCAGGCAGCCGAGCTGTCGCGGAGCGTGATGCTCTCGAGCCGCACCGAGATGGGCCGCGGGCAGGTGGACCAGTTCAGCGACTGGTTCGCGGAAGTCCGCCCGGTCGGCTCAGTGGCGCTCAAGCTCGCCTTCACGGCTGCGGCGCGGGGCGACGTGTGGATCTCGATGGCGCCGAAGAGCGAGTGGGACGTGTGCGCCGGCCACCTGCTGGTGCGCGAGGCCGGCGGCGTGTTCCTGACCCTGAAGGGGGGCGAGCGCAGCTACAACCAGGCCGACGTGCTCTTGCACCCCATGATGGCCGCGGGTCCGGCGCAGCTCATCGAGCAGATCGCACAGAGAAGCGAGCAGGGGTGAAGCACCCGATCCTGACCATGGAGGAGCTCTCGGACGAGTTCTACCAGGTGTCGGCGCTGGACTTGCCAGAGCTGTCGCGCAGCCGCATCTGGATCTTCGATCTGGAGGCCACCGGCCTCGACACCACGGTCGAGCGGGTCACGCAGATCGCTGGCATCCCGCTCGAGAGCGGCGTGCTGCTGGACGACCAGGCGTTCACACAGCTGGTCTACCCGGGCGACGGTGTCGAGATCCCCAAGGTCGTGCAGGACCTGACCGGCATCACGCTCGAGCGGCTCGAGGGCGCGCCGCTCTTGCCCGAGGCCTGGGCGGCCTGCATCGCAGCGGCGGGCGCCGCAGACCTGTGGATGGGGCAGAGCGTTTTCGAGTTCGACGTGCCGCTGCTAGAGACCGAGTTCGCGCGCCACGGCATGCCCGGCGAGCTGCCGCCGATCCTGGACTCCGTAGTGCTGGCCAGCGCCTTGCTCGGCGAGCCCGAGGGCCGCTGGAGCACCACCGCCCTGCTGGAGCGCTTCTCGATCGACACCGGCAAGCTGCGCCGCCACGACGCGCTCGACGACGTGAAGATCCTGGGGCTGATCCTGCTGCCGCTCCTCGAGCGGCTCAAGCGCAAGCATGGCGACCGCCTGGCGATCCCGGCCAGCAGTCCGCTGCGCATCCGGCGGCATCCCCCGGTGCGCTCCCCGCCGCCCCAACCCGCTGCTCAACGGGACGTTCCTGCTTAACGGGACGTTCCTGCTTAAGCAGGAACGTCCCTGGGGGCTGCGTTGGGCAGGGGGGGGTTCCGGGGGGGGCTACATGCAGAGCTTGCCGGGCATGCCCATTCTGACGCTGGCCTCGCAGAGCACCGGGCCGTCGCCGGGGCGCCAGCCGGGCTGGCCACCCTGCACGGCGTAGATGTGGATCTTCTTGCCGTGGGCCTTGGCCGCCGCCGCGGCAGCCGTGTTCACGATGATCGGCAGATCCAGGGGCCGCTCGGCGAAGCCGACGTAGACGTCGCCTCCCTCGAAGTCGACCCAGCTCACCTGAACCATGTCGTTCAGATACTGCATGCGCTCGCGAAGAGCGGTGTTGTCCACAGGCTCGCTGCCGCCGCCGCAGCCGGCGCCGATTGCAACGGCCGCGAGCAGAGAGGCCGCGAGCGGCCACCGAGAAGGACTGCTGATCATGTTCTGCTCCTCCGGGCGCAAGGCGCCCGCCTGGCGCTACCGGCCACGACACGCGCCGAAGCGTGGATAGCGCAAGCCCCGGTACCAATCGGCACCTCTGCCGATTTCCTCCAGCCGCTCGAAGAGCCCGTCCCAGGTCCACGCCACCAGCCGGCCCTCGATGAACAGCACCGGACGGTCCGCCCAGGTGAGCTGTGGGCATTCCGGATGGGTGCGCAGCTCCGTCAGGTACAGCCAGATCTCGACCCGGCTGCCGTGCGGCGTGCGCAGCACCAGCTCCTGGTGCGGGTTCGCGAAGGGGCGCGCCGGGTCGAGCGGGTTTTCGAGCGTTGCGCGGCCCAGCCGCGTATCAACCTCGGCCGGACCCAGGCCCGCGTGCAGCGCGTCGAGCCGCGCCGGGTTGCCGATCGGGTAGAGGCGTTCGAGCGGCCGCGGGTCGAGCGGGGCCGCGCACGCCAGGAGCAGGCCGAGCAACGCGGCCGGGACCGCTTGCGCGCCGCTCCGCAGCAGCGGTCGCGCCGCTACTCGGTGCGCGTCAGCAGCCAGATCGCCAGGTCCTCGACGAACTCGACAATCTCGTCGATCAGGTTCCGGTCGCGGATCAACGCCTCATCTTCCCCGAGGGCCATCTCGTCTTCGCGCATCGAGGTGAGCTGCGGGTAGAGCACACGGCGCGGGCCGTAGGACACTCGGCCCGGCTCGCTGTCGCGCGAGAAGCGCGCTTCCATCGCCATCAAGGCCATCAACTTGGCGCCGCGCGGGCTGTCGCCGAGCAATTCGCGAGCGGTGGCGAGCGCGGAATCGAGGCGCCGGGTCTCGCGCTCGTGCGACCGGAGCCAGGGCTCCAGCTCAGCCACCAGGCTGCGGTCTCTCAGACGCTCCCGGATCCGCTCGGGCGCCGCCATCCGCACGTCGAGCCGGGCGCGCAGCTCTTCCAACGCGGGCGCCAGGTCTTCGCCGGCCTCGAGCAGCTGCGCCAGCCGCGCGAAGCCCGCCTCCAGCTCGCGGTCCCGGTCGTGGGGCCACAGCGGGGAGAAGCGGTGCGCGCAGGCAAAGGTGCGCAGCGCCTCCGGGTCGCCGGATCCGGACTCGTCCAGTGCGTTCTGCCAGGCCTCCTCCGGGTCGTAGCCCTGCGGGTCACGCAGCCAGGCCGCCGCTGTCGAGAGCGCGATGGCCGAGGCACGCGCGTTCTGCATGGGGTTGAGCAGCACGCCGGACAGCGACTCGGCGAGCTCGGCGTCGCGACCCGCGTAGGGACCCAGGTGCAGCATCTGCCGCATGGGGCCGTCCGATACCGGAACATTGTCCCAGACCAGGAGCTTGCGCCGCAGCGTGGTCGCGCGCACGGCCGCCTCGTCCGCGGTGATCGTGGGGCTGACCACGGTGCGCCCGGTCCATCCCACCTCGACCTCGGGGTCGAGCCGCTCGCCGAGTTCGTCCAGGTAGTCGGTCGGCCCGATGCCCAGGTAGTCGGTCGGCACCAGCCAGAGCAGCGCGTCGGAGCCGAACGCGGCGCGCAGCTCCTCTGCCAGGGTGACGTGCGCGGCCGCTAGCGAAGAGAACTCCCGACGGTCCGCCTCGTGCTGCAGCTCGGCGGGCACGTCGTCGAGCATCAGCGCCAGGAAGCGCGTGCCGAGTTCGCGGAAGCCCCGGAACTTCGCGACCAGGGCGCGCCGGTCCTCGGCCGATGAGTAGCGGATCGAGAGTCCGGGCGAGAGCGCGAAGCCGACCTCGACGCCGTCCTTGCCGCCCTGCTCCACCAGCTCGGCGAACTCCGCGAGGACGGCCTCGGGGTAGCGCGTGCGCCACTCGGCGCGGTGCAACGCGTCGTCCTTGGGCGCGTACACGTAGCGGTTCATGCCCCAGCCGCCCATGCGACCGAGCATCCAGAGGCGGTCGGCGTGGGACCAGGGCCGACCGTAGAAGCCCTCGACGATCCCCCTGTGCTGGAACGCGCTCAAGTGAGGGGAGACTAGCGTTCCAGGGGCCGCTGTCGCCGCGCGCGCCTAGAGCGCGCCCACGATCGCGACACTGGCCAAGGTGCCGGCCAGAGCGGTCGCGTACAGCACGTAGCTGACCGGAGCCTCGAGGTGACCGAGTCCCAGGTCGAGCGCGAAGTGGCGCAGGTGGTGAGCCGAGTGCCAGAACACCAGTGAGATCACCGCGCAGAGCAGCAGCTGGCCGACGGGGTTTCCGAACAGGATGTGCATGCGGTGGAAGGTGACCGCCGGCTCGCCGAACCAGCCCAACGGGAAGGCCAGCCCGATCACGAGCAGCAGGCCCGGCAGGACCAGGGCGGCCATGAAGCCGCCGGCTCCGAAGAGCATCCACCAGAGCGGCTCGAAGATGTGGATCAGCTTCATATCACCAGCCCCGAAAGCAGCACCACGATCAGCAGGGTCAGCGTCACGAAGCCCGCGTAGTGAACCACCAGGATCAGTCCCATCGACGCCGCAGGCAGCGGGCCGAGCCGCACGGCCGGGATCTTGGCGCCGACTCGCAGCCAGCGCAGCGCGAAGAACAGGGTGCCGATCAGCAGCGCGGCAACCCCCACCAGCCCGGGCAGCGAGCCGAGCACTTCCAGATAGCCCTGCCAGGCGGCCACGCTGGTCGAGAGCGCCGCGACGCCCGCGAGCAACAACAGGTTCACGCCGATCAATACGAAACCGGTGGCGGCGAACAGCACATAGGTCCGATAGCGCGGATGCTCGCGCCACCAGCCGTCGGGCATCCGTGCAGGCAAGGTGCGGGTGGAACTCGCGGCCATCAGGCGCCCCTCTTCGGCAGGATCTTGACCCACTGCAGCGCCGTGACCAGCTTCGAGCGGTTGATCGCGGCGGCCGGGTCGACGTGCTTCGGGCAGACTTCCGAGCACTCATTCGCGTAGGAGCAGTGCCAGACCCCGTCGGGGCCGGTCAGGACGTCGTAGCGCTCGGCCTCGCCCTCGTCGCGCGAATCCTGGTTGTAGCGGAAGCCGAGCGCGATCGCGGCCGGGCCGATGAAGTCCGGCTCGTGCGCCAGCACCGGACAGGCCGCGTAGCACAGGCAGCAGTTGATGCACATGCTGAACTGCTTGAAGTTCTCCAGATCATCGGGCGACTGCAGGTACTCGCCGTGCTCGACGTCCTTCTCGACCTTGCGAATGATCCAGGGCTTCACGCTCTTCAGCTTGGTCATGAAGCTGTCGAGTTCCACGACCAGGTCGCGCACCACCGGGAAGTTTGCGAGTGGAGCCACGCGAATCGGCTCGGCCAGCTCGCGCACGAACGCCTTGCAGGTGAGGTCGGGCGTGCCGTTCACCATCATCCCGCAGCTGCCGCACACACCCATGCGGCACGACCAGCGGTGCGAGAGCGTCGGGTCGATCTCGTCCTTGATGTAGTTCAAGGCGTCGAGCACCACCCAGTCCTCGGGACAGGGCACCTCGTAGGTCTGCCAGCTCTCGCCCTCGTCCTGTTCCGGGCGGAAGCGGAAGATCTCGAACTTGACCAACCGTGTCTCGAGCATCAGTACTTGCGCTCCTCGGGCTGCCAGCGCGTCAGGGTCACCGGGCTGTACTCGACTCGGGGGCCTTCCGGCGCGAAGTACACCAGCGAGTGCTTCAGGTACTCCTGGTCGTTGCGCGTCTCGAAGTCCGTACGGGTGTGCGCCCCGCGCGACTCGCGGCGCAGCAGCGCGGCGTTGGCCACGGCCTCGGCGGCGTCTAGCATATTGCCGAGCTCGAGCGCGGCGACGATCTCGGTGTTGAACACCTTGCTCCGGTCCTCGAGGCCGATGTCCGCGTAGCGGCCGCGCAGCTCCGCGATCTTGGCCGCGGTCGCCTTGATCGTGCCCTCTTCCCGGAATACGCCGCAGCCGTTCTCCATGGCCTCGTTCATCTCGCGGCGAATCTGCGAGATCTTCTCGCCGCCCGTCTTGCCGCGCAGGCTTTCGATGCGCCGCGCCTCGGCGTCGATCTGCTCGCGCACCGAGGAGTCGGAGACGTCGGGGGCATCCTTCGCGAAGGACACGGCCGCCAGACCCGCGCGCCGGCCGAACACCAGGCACTCGGTGAGCGAGTTGCTGCCCAGTCGATTCGCACCGTTGATCGTGACGCAGGCCGTCTCGCCGGCGGCAAAGAGCCCGGGCTTGCGCGTAACGCCTTCCGCGTCGGTGTCGATGCCGCCCATCATGTAGTGCACGACGGGCCGCACGGGAATCGGAGCGTGCACGGGGTCGACGCCCACGTAGTTTCGGGCCAACTCGCGCACGAAGGGCAGGCGCTCGTCGATCTTCTTCTCGCCGAGGTGGCGCAGGTCGAGGTGCACGTAGTTGCCGTAGGGACCCGAGAAGCTGCGGCCCGCCTCCATCTCGCGGATGATCGCGCGCGACAGCATGTCGCGCGGCCCGAGCTCGGCCTTGTCGCCCACGCCGTGGTCGTACGTGACCAGGAAGCGCTCGCCCTCTGCGTTGATCAGGTGCCCGCCCTCGCCGCGCGATGCCTCGGTGATCAAAATCCCGGTGCCCGGCAGACCCGTCGGGTGGTACTGCACGAACTCCATGTCTTTGAGCGGGACGCCGGCGCGATAGGCCAGCGCCATGCCGTCACCGGTCATGATGGACCCGTTCGTGGTGAACGGGAAGATGCGGCCGGCGCCGCCGGTGCACAGCATGACCGAGCCGCCCAGCAACGCGCGCATCTCGCCGCTGCGGATATCGAGCGCCGCGACGCCGCACACGCGGTCCCCGTCGGTCAGCAGCCGGGTCGCGAAGCTCTCGTCCAGACGCACGATCTGCTCGTACTTGAGCGAGGTCTGGAAGAGCGCGTGCAGCATGTGGAAGCCGGTCTTGTCCGACGCGAACCAGGTGCGCTTGATGCTCATGCCGCCGAAGGCGCGCACCGCCACGCGCCCGTCGGGCTCGCGACTCCAGGGGCAGCCCCAGTGCTCTAATTGCGTGAGCTCGCCGGGGGCTTCCTCGACGAAGCGCTCGACGACGTCCTGGTCCGCCAGGAAGTCGCTGCCCTTCAGGGTGTCGTACGCGTGCATGTCCAAGCTGTCGTCGGCGCCCGTAACCGCGGCGGCGCCACCCTCGGCCGAGACCGTGTGGCTGCGCATCGGATAGACCTTCGAGACCATCGCGATGCGTGCCCCGGGCGAGGCTTCGGCCGCGGCGATCGCGGCGCGCAGGCCCGCTGCCCCGCCGCCCACCAGAACGATGTCATACCGGGTGACTTCCAAAGCACTCTCCCCCGTCGGCCGCGGCGGGACCATACCATCCCTGAAACGGGTTCGCCGCCGCGCAGGACGCTCGGGAGGCGTGGCAGAATGCACGGCGGAGGTCGCAATGGCGCGCGTGGAGTTCTTCTTCGACTGCTCGAGTCCCTGGACCTATCTGGCCTTCCACCGGATCGAAGACGTGTGCCGGGAGACCGAAGCGGAACTGGTCTGGCGCCCGATCCTGGTCGGCGGGGTGTTCAACGAGGTGAACCAGGGCGTCTACGAACAGCGCGCCAATCCGGTGCCGGCGAAGCTCCGCTACTACGGCAAGGACCTGGCGGACTGGGCGCGTCTCTACGGCATCGCGATCGGCAGCCCGCCGGTGTTTCCCGTGAACAGCGTGAAGGCCATGCGCGGTGTGTTCGTCGCCGAGGACCACGACCGCGTGTCGCCCTACGCGCGGGCCATCTTCGAGGCGTACTGGGGAGAGTTGCGCGACATCTCGCAGGACGAGGTGCTGGCCGAGGTGGTGCGGCGCGCCGGCCTGCCCGAGGACGAGTTCTTTCGACGCATCGCGGCGCCCGACCTGAAGGCGCGACTGCGCGCGAACACCGACGAACTGATCGAGCGGGGCGGGTTCGGCTCGCCCACCATCTTCGTCGATCAGAGTGACATGTACTTCGGGAACGACCGCCTGCACCTGGTCGCGGAGGCCGCCCGGCGCGCCGGGGCCTAGGTCAAGACCCGCGGAACCCGGGCCGAAGAGCAATGGGCTGGAGGTTTCCCCCCATGCGGCGCCGCATCCTCTCCGTCCTGTCCTCTGCTTGCTCGCTCGCGCTGACCGCGTGCGCCAGCGCGCCGGTTACGCTCGACCGCGTGGAGGGCGTGTACACCACGCACTTCGACGGCATCCCCGACCAGAGTCGCGTGTGTGCCGTGCTGACCAATCGCGGGTCCACACCGGTGGGCTGGGTGCGGCTGCGCATGGTCGCCTACGCGAGCAGCGACGAGCGGCGCAGCCGGCTGGTCTCACACTGGGTGCTGGCGGAGCCGCTCGCCGCCGGGCAGAGCGCGGCCGTCGAACTCTTGGATCCGCCGGTCGCGCGCGAGGTCGAGCTCTCGGTGCAGCGCAGCGGCGCCGGCAGCAAGGCCCCGGTCGGCCGACCGCTGCGGCGCTCGGAGACCTGTGATTCGGAGGCCCTGCTGGCCGCCGTCCAGGCCGACCACGCGGGGCGGACCGCTTCGGGCATCGAGGTGGTCGGCGTGGTCGACCGCGGCGCGTCCCAGCGCGACACCCTGGTCGCCGGCGACTAGGGCGACTCGGCCGCGCGCGCCGCGAGCGCGTCCAGCAACCGCTCGGGCTGCCGGGCAGCCGCGGCAAGCGTGGCGTCCTCCCCCAGGTCGAGCCAGGGCCTGACCGGCTCCCGCATGCGCAAGCGCGTTGCGCCGTCGCGGGCGACGGCGAGCGGCAGGTCCAACCACGCGCGGCACAGCAGCGCGTCCGGTGCACGCCGCAGTGCGCTCTCGAGTTCCGCCCGCGCAGCGTCCGGCAGAACGTCGGGCAGCCCCGCGCGCAGCTGCTCGCGCAAGGCGGGCGGGTCGTCACGCGCGGCCCGCCAGTGCTCCAGCAGCTCCTGGTCGAGCGAGTCCCCCTGCGCCGGCAGGGCGGCCGCCACGCGCACGCGCGCCGCACAGCGCACCGCCAGAGCGCGCGCCAGCACGCCTCCCCAACCGGCGCCCACCACGTCGACGCGCTCGATGCGCGCCACATCGAGCAGGCGCTCCAGCCAACGCGCCAGCCGGGCCGGAGCCAGCGACCCGCCCGGTGCGCGCGTGCCCCCGAAGCGCGGCAAGTCCGGCGCGACCATGCGCCGCCCGGCCCGGTCCGCCTCGAGCAGCCAGGGCATCCACAGCGCGCCGGTGCCCCCCGCGTCGTGCAGGAAGAGAATCGGCACTGGGTCGGCCGCTGGGCCGAAGTCGCGCAGCCGGAAGCGCACGCGGCCGAGGTCCAGCTGGCGCGCCTCCACACCCGTGGGAGCGGGGAGGAGCGACGGCGCGCCCGGTTGCTGCTCGAAGCGTCGGCGCAGCTTCGCGTCAGCACGACTGCGGAGGCGGCGCAGCAGCACTCGGGGCAGGGGCACGCCGGTGGCTGAGCCGAGGTCCACCAGGGCCGGTGCGCCGTCGGGCGAGACCAGGACGTTCGACGGGCTCGCCAGGTCCAGGTAGTACAGCCCGCGCAGCGCAAGCCCCTCCACGATCCCGTCGAGCGCGTCGAAGAAGGCCGGCGGGAGCGAGTGGGCGTGGCTGCGGCGCGCGAGAGGGACGCCCGGCAGATGCTCCATCGCGAGCGCCAAGCGGCCCACGCGGCCCAGCGGCCGCGGCACGCCGGGGAGGCCCGATGCCCTCTCCAGCATGGCGGCCTCGTGCCGGACCAGGAGCGGCGCGAGCAGCAGCCGGACCCAGCGGGTGCGCTGGCCCCAGTCCTTCACAATCAGGCTGCGTCCGCCCTGGTCGATCCAGAGCACGTCGGCGTTGGCAAAGCCTCCCCGGTTCAACACGCGCACGCCGGGGCCCCGGAGATCCTGGCGCGTCAGCCTAGCGACCAGCGGGCGACCAGCAGCAGCACGACCGAGAGCACCGCGAGCGCCGTGCCCAGCTCGTTGTTGTCACGGAAGCGCACGTTCCAATCGGGCCGAGGACGCTGGTCGGCGCTGAGCGGGACGTAGCCGTGGAGCCGCGGCAGCAAGCTGGGCACGGCCACCGCATAGCGGCGGTAGGCATCCCCGTACAGCGCCTCTAGCCGCGCGCCCTCGATCCGGTCCTTGTAGGGCATGTAGTAGCCGAAGTAGCCCAGCAGGAAGATCGCCAGCACCGCGTAGCCGAGCGGTGAGGCCGCGATCAGCGCAAAGCCGATGGCGATCAGCATGGTGCCGAGATAAAGGGGGTTGCGCAGGTAGGCATAGGGACCGGAGAGGGTGAGTGCATCGTTCTTGTGCAGGTGACCGGTCGCCCAGATGCGCAGCGCTTCACCCAGCGTGATCGGCAGCAGACCGGACCCCAGAGACAGGGCGGATGGTCGCGCGTACCAGACGAGGGCCGCGAGCAGCGCGTAGACAACGAGCAGCCGGGGGCGCAGGCGCCTTCTCATGCTCATGCCGGCAACTCTTAGCAAAGAGGAGCCGCGTCGCGCGAACCCGCGCGGCGGCTAGCGCTTGTAGCGGGTGGCGAGGAACGCGCGCAGGCGCTCGCCCAGATCGGTCCGGAACTCGGCGCGAGGCTCGAACGGCAGCTCTGCCGAGGCTTTGAATTCCTCGAAGTCGTCCAGATCCAGGGTCTCGATCTCGTAGTCGACGTCGTCCCAGAAGCTGGGGCTGAACCAGGGCCCCAGGAGGAAGAGTGCGACTGCCCGCGTATCCGTCATCGCAAATCCCGCTGCTAAGTGGTCGATCGCCACGGAAAGCCGCGCTCCGAGGGGCCGTCCCAGCCCGTGCCCCCTCGACAGGCGTGCCGTGACCGGACTTCGCTAGTTGAGTGGATCTGCCGCCGCGAAGGTGACGCGAAGAAGCCGTCCGAGGCGTTTCCGGGACCGAGGGGGCCCTAGAAGCGCAAATCGGGCTTCGCGTCGGGCAGCCGGGCCGCCAGGGTCTGGCGGGTCCGGTAGAGGCTGGACTTCACCGCATCTTCGCTGCGGTTCATGATCTCGGCGATCTTGCGAATCGCGAGCCTCCGGGAGTGGCGTAGCTCGAGGATGCGGCGCTGGGCGGCTGGCAGCTCGCCGATGGCCGCCTCGACCCGGCGCAGGCTCTCGCGAGCCATGGCATCGCGCTCGGGACCGTTTGCGACCGGCGTCAGCTCCGGCGGCAGCTCCTCGAGCGAGATCTGGCGGATCCCAGCGCGCTTGCGCAGCCGGTTGTTCACGACGTTGCGGGTAATCCCGTAAATCCAGACGATCAGGTCGGATTTGCCCTCGAAGCGGTCGATGCAGCTGAACGCGGCCGCAAACACGTCCTGGGTGACGTCCTCGGCCTCGGACGCGTTTCCGAGCTTGGAGACCGCGAAGTTGTGAATCCGGCGGAAGTACATCTCGTACAGCTGCGCGAAGGCAGCGTCGTCTCCGCTGCGGATGGCCTCGACGAGTTTGCGATCGCACTCTTTCAAAGGCTGCCCCGTTTCTTCCTGCGCTGTTTCGACTACTTCACTCGGGGCGACGGCTTCCACCCGGCCGGCGGCCCTGCTTCGACCCCAGATGGAGCAATCGTCATGCCAAGGACAGGGAGCGGACGAAGCTGCCGCTAGGCCCCGGTTTCGCTCGACTTCTGGACTCCTGACCGGTCGGAATCCCCGGGGATCATCCAGGCGCTGTGAACTGTTTTTCCCATTTCCGGGAAAAAAGGAGTGGCCTCAGAGCCGCTCGGGCGTGAGCACCCAGCGACCGTCGAGGAGCTGCCAGGCATCGCTGCGCCGCGTCTCGATCTCCCAGAAGCGGAGGATGCGCAGGTGGCGCCCGACCAGGGTCACCAGGACCCGGGCGCGCTCGGGGTTCTCGAAGGAGAAGTCGCGGATCTCGACCCGATCGACTCGAGTGTTGCGGAACTGCGCATCGCGGAGCTGCGCTGCCAGCGACGCGTAATAGTCCGTGAAGGCCGCCTGAGAGTCGAAGTGGTCGCGCAGCCGCTCGTCCTCGAAGGTCATCCTAACGTCGACCGGCACGCCCTCGAGCCCCCGGTAGAAGCCCTCGATCCGGCTCGCGAAGGCCAGCACTTCGGGATCCTGGACCGGCTCGAGGCCCGGCTGCGAGAACGAGCCACAGGCCCCGAGCAGCAGGGTGAGGCAGACGAGCGCCCAGCGCTTCACGGCGGTGAAGACCTAGCCCCGCAGGGCGGCCTGGGCTGCCGCAAGGCGCGCGATCGGCACCCGGAAGGGGGAGCAGCTCACGTAGTCAAGCCCGGTCTCCTCGCAGAAACCGATCGAGCGCGGGTCGCCGCCGTGCTCGCCGCAGATCCCGATCTTGAGCCCGGGACGCGCGCGCCGGCCCGCCTCGACGCCGGTGCGGATCAGCGCCCCCACGCCCGCCGGGTCGAGGGTCACGAACGGGTCGGCCGGCAACAGGCCGCGCTCGACGTAGCTCGGCAAGAAGCGGCCCGCATCGTCGCGGGAGAGCGCCATGGTCATCTGTGTCAGGTCGTTGGTGCCGAACGAGAAGAAATCCGCGACCGCCGCAATCTCCCCGGCCAGGAGCGCCGCGCGCGGCACCTCGATCATGGTGCCCACGGTGTAGCGGATCTTGCGGCCGCGCTCCTTCATGACCTGGCTCGCGGTCTGGTCGACCAGCTGCCGGATCAGCTCGAGCTCGCGCGGCTCCGACACCAGGGGAATCATGATCTCGGGCTGCGCGCGCACACCCTCGGCCGCGCACAGGCAGGCGGCCTCGATGATCGCGCGCACCTGCACCTCGTAGATCTCGGGATAGGTAACCGCGAGCCGGCAGCCTCGGTGCCCCAACATCGGGTTGAACTCGGCCAGCGCGTCCACCTTGCGCTCCAGCTCGACGATGGGCAGGCCCAGATCGCGCGCCAGCGCCGCTCGCTCCTCGGCGCTGTGCGGCAGGAACTCGTGGAGCGGGGGATCCAGCAGCCGGATCGTCACCGGCAGCTTGGCCATCGCACAGAAGATCCCGAAGAAATCGTCGCGCTGCATCGGCAGGATCTCGGCGAGTGCGGCGGCGCGCTCGGCCTTGCTCTCCGCGAGGATCATGCGCCGCACGGCCAGGATGCGCTCGCCCTGGAAGAACATGTGCTCCGTGCGACACAGGCCGATCCCCTCGGCCCCGAAGCGGCGCGCCAGCTCCGCGTCCGCTGGCGTGTCCGCATTCGTGCGCACGCGCAGGCGCCGCGCCCCGTCGGCCCAGCGCATCAGGGTCTGGAAATCCTTGCCGAGTTTCGGCGTCAGGGTGGCGACCGGCCCCTTGAAGACGAAGCCGGTCGAGCCGTCCAGGGTCAGCACCTCGCCCTCGGCGAACTCGACCCCGCCGAGCTGGGCCACGCGGCGCTCCAGGTCGATGCGCAGCTCCTTGCAGCCGACCACGCAGCACTTGCCCATGCCGCGCGCGACCACGGCGGCGTGCGAGGTCATGCCTCCGAGCGCGGTCAGGATGCCGCGCGCGGCGTTCATGCCGTGGATGTCCTCCGGCGAGGTGTTGCCGCGCACCAGGATCACGTTCTCGCCGTCCCGACCCTTGCGCTCCGCGTCGTCGGCGCTGAACACCACCTTGCCGCTCGCTGCGCCTGGCGAGGCCGGCAGGCCCTGGCCAATCGGGGGTGGCGCGGCCGAGCGGTCGAGCGTCGGGTGCAGCAGCTGCTCGAGTTGCTCGGGATCGATGCGCAGCAGGGCCGTCTCGCGGTCGATCAGGCGCTCGCGCACCATGTCGATCGCCACCTTCACCGCAGCCCGCGCGCTGCGCTTGCCGTTGCGCGTCTGGAGCATCCAGAGCTGGCCGCGCTGGATCGTGAACTCCAGGTCCTGCATGTCGCGGTAGTGGCGCTCCAGTTGCTTGGCCAGGCGGGCCAGCTCGCGGTAGACGCGGGGCATCTGCTCCTCGAGCGAGGGCTCGCCGCCCGGCTTGCGATTCGCCTTGCCGAGCGGCCGCCCCGTGCGAATCCCGGCCACCACGTCCTCGCCCTGGGCCTTGGGCAGGTACTCGCCGTAGAGCACGCGCTCCCCCGTCGACGGGTCGCGCGTGAAGGCCACCCCCGTCGCGGAGTCGTCGCCGAGGTTGCCGAACACCATGGCCTGCACGTTCACCGCGGTGCCCCACTCGTCGGGGATCCCGTTGAGCTTGCGATAGGTGATCGCGCGGGGCGTGTTCCACGACTGGAAGACCGCCGAAATCGCCCCCCAGAGCTGCTCGACGGACTGCTCCGGGAAGGGTCGGCTGGTCGTGTCCAGGATCACGCGCTTGTATTCCGCCACCAGGGCGCGCAGGTCGTCGGCGTCGAGCCCGCTGTCCTGCTCGACGCCGCGCTCGCGCTTGCGCGCATTGAGCAGCTTCTCGAAGACTTCGTGCTCGACACCGAGCACCACATCCCCGTACATCTGCACGAAGCGCCGGTAGCTGTCGAAGGCGAAGCGCCGGTCCCCGCTCTCCTCGGCCAGCCCCTCTACGGTGTCGTCGTTCAGGCCGAGATTCAGGACCGTGTCCATCATGCCGGGCATGGACACGCGCGCGCCGGAGCGGACCGAAACGAGCAGCGGCTGCTTGGCAGCAGCGAAGCGACCACCCATCGTCTTCTCGACGCGCCCCAGCGCGGCCTGGACTTCCTTCTTTACCGACGGTGGCAACCTGCGGCCCCGTCGGTTGAACTCGCTGCAGACCTCGGTCGAGATCGTCAAGCCCGCCGGCACGGGTACACCGAGACGTGTCATCTCGGCGAGGTTCGCACCCTTGCCGCCGAGCACTTCGCGCATCTCCGCCCTGCCCTGCGCGCGGCCCGCGCCGAAGAAGTAGACCTGGCGGCGCGGCTTGCGCGCGGCGCTGGAACGCTTCCGGACGGTCCGGGCGGTAGCGCGGGCTGGCTTGCGGGCACCCCCGCGCCGGCTGTTTCGCTTCGCCAAAGCTCGGACTCCCCCAACGGCTAGGTCTGCACACGGCTCCGGAAGTCAGGGGCGGACGCGGACACCACGCCCGTCCCCGCACCCCCCTCGGGCGACGCATTCTCCCCACGGTGAGGCGCGGCGTCAAGCCAGGGCGGCACCACCTGGCGCAGGAAGGGCATGGTGCGCAACTCCAGGCCGATGTGATAGCGAAAGAAACGCTCCAGCAGCAGCTCGGCGAGCGCCACGTCGCGGCTGTCGAGGCCCAGGCGGCCCCGCTCGCGCAGCGGGGTGCGGATCCCCGACTCCAGGGCCAGCAACAGGCGGACGGGCACGGCGGGCGCCTCTGGCTCGCGGCAGGCCGCGCAGACCGCGCCGCCGTGGCGGGCCTCGAAGCCGGTCCCGCGGGCATCCGCCGCCACGGTCCGGCCGCACGACGCGCAGCTCGCGAGCTGCGGGCGGTAGCCCAGCCGCGCGAGGGTCTTGATGAGCACGAGCAGGGCGAGCAAGCGATCGGGAGGTTCGAGTCGGATCACGTCGAGCACGCCGCTGGCGAAGTGAAAGAGCTCGGGATTGGCTTCCCGCTCACCGGTGATGCGGTCCAGCAGCTCGGCAAGCTGACACGCGATTGCGTAGCGCCCCAGGTGGTTGACGAGCCCTTCGAAGGGCTTCAGCAGCTTCGCGCCCTCCAGGCGCATCAAGGCGGAGCGCGGCGGGTCGGCCAGACGCGTGTCGACCAGGGTCAGGATCTCCAAGGTGCCGGGAAAGCGCCTCCGCGAGCGGCGCGCCCCCTTCGCCACGGCCGCGACGCGGCCGTGGGTCTCGGTGTACAGGTGCACGAGGCGGTCCGACTCGCGCTGATCGTAGCAGCGCAGCACCAGCGCCCGAGTGCGGATTTCGGCCACGGTCCGATCCTGACTCAGCCGCGGCGCGGCCGCAATCGGCGCAGATCCTCGAGAATCAGGTAGGCGGAGGGCACCACCAGCAAGGTGATGCCAGTCGCCACGAGCACGCCGAAGGCCAGCGAAACGGCCATCGGGATCAAGAACTGGGCCTGCACGCTGCGCTCGAGCATCAGCGGACTGAGCCCCGCGAAGGTGGTGAGCGAGGTCAGCAGGATCGGCCGGAAGCGCGCCACGCTCGCCTCCTGCACGGCCGAGAGCAGGTCGGACCCCTCGCGCCGGCGCCGATTCACGTAGTCGACTAGCACCAGGCTCGCGTTCACGACCACGCCCGAGAGCGCGATGATGCCGAGCACCGACATGAAGGACAGGCTGCGGCCGGTGATCAGGTGTCCGCCGATCGCGCCGATCAAGCCGAACGGGATCACGCCCATGATCAGCAGCGGCTGCGTGTAGGAG
>CAXMNF010000364.1:0-4608 GCA_964194645.1 uncultured Gammaproteobacteria bacterium | reverse complement strand
TCCGCGTAGAAGTCGTTCCCCTTGTCGTCGATCACGGTGAATGCGGGGAAGTCCTCGACCTCGATGCGCCAGATCGCCTCCATGCCGAGCTCCTCGTACTCGAGCGACTCGACCCGCTTGATCGAGTGCTCGGCGAGGCGCGCGGCCGGCCCCCCGATCGACCCCAGGTAGAAGCCGCCGTGCGCGGCGCAGGCGTCGCGTACCGCTCGGGAGCGGTTGCCCTTGGCCAGCATCACGAGGCTCGCGCCGTGGCTCTGGAAGAGCTCCACGTAGGAGTCCATGCGCCCCGCGGTGGTCGGACCGAAGGAGCCCGAGGCGAGGCCCTCCGGGCGCTTCGCGGGACCGGCGTAGTAGATCGCGTGGTCCAACATGTAGTCGGGTAGCGCCTCGCCGCGATCGAGGCGCTCCTTCAGCTTGGCGTGGGCGAGGTCGCGCGCCACGATCAGCGGACCCGTGAGTGAGAGCCGCGTGGCGACCGGGTGGCGCGAGAGCTGCGCCAGGATCTCGGGCATGGGGCGGCACAGGTCGATCGCGACCACGTCGCCGCCCAGCTCCGTGGGCGTCACGTCGGGCAGGTACTTCGCGGGGTTCGTCTCGAGCTCTTCCAGGAAGATCCCGTCGCGCGTGATCTTGCCCAGGATCTGACGGTCGGCGGAGCACGACACGCCGAGTCCCACCGGACACGAAGCGCCGTGGCGCGGCAGGCGGATCACGCGCACGTCGTGCGCGAAGTACTTGCCGCCGAACTGGGCGCCGATGCCCGTCTCGTTGCACAGTTTCTGGATCTGGCTCTCCAGCTCGGGGTCGCGGAATGCGCGGCCCAGCTCGTTCCCCGTGGTGGGGAGCCCGTCCAGGTAGCGCGCGCTGGCGAGCTTCACGGTCTTCATGGTGAACTCCGCCGACGTGCCGCCGATCACCAGGGCCAGGTGGTAGGGCGGGCAGGCCGAGGTGCCGAGCGTGCGGATCTTCTCGGCCACGAAGCCCAGCAGGCTCTCCGGGTTGAGCAGCGCCTTGGTCTCCTGGTACAGGAAGCTCTTGTTCGCGGAGCCGCCGCCCTTGGCCAGGAATAGCAGTTGGTATTCGTTGCCCGGCTCGGCATGGATCTCGATCTGGGCGGGCAGGTTCGTGCCGGTATTCTGCTCGGTGTAAGTGTCGAGCGGCGCCATCTGCGAGAAGCGCAGGTTCCGCTGCTGGTAGGCCCGGTAGATGCCGTGGGACAGCGCCTCGGCGTCGTCGCAGCCGGTCCACACGCGCTCGCCCTTGTGGCCGATGACGAGGGCCGTGCCCGTATCCTGGCAGCCCGGCAGCACGCGCCCGGCCGCGATGTTCGCGTTCTTCAACAGCTCCAGCGCCACGAAGCGGTCGTTGTCCGATGCTTCGGGGTCTTCGAGGATCTTCGCGAGCTGCGCCAGGTGTCCGGGCCGCAGCAGGTGCGCGATGTCGTCCATCGCCTGCGCTGCGATGCGTTCCAGCCCCGCGGGCTCCACCACGAGCAGCTCGCGGCCGCCGACGCGCTTGGTGCTCACGTGCTCGGACGTGAGTCTGCGGTAGGGTGTCTGGTCCGGGCCGAGCTCGAAGATCGGCTGGTAGCGGAACTCCGGCATGGCTCGATGATAGGTGCCCGGCGCTGCAGCCCGCCAGGCCGGCTAGCGGAGCAGCTGCGCGGCCAGCTTCTCCAGCGACTCCACCAGGGCGTCGGGGCTTCGCTCCATGGAGAGCGGGATCAGCCGGTCGACACCCAGGTCCTCGTAGCGGCGCGCCAGGTCGCGGTCGAGCTGCACCCGGGGGGTCACGCTGATCTGGAGCGGGCGCAGGCCCTGCGGCCGGCCGTGTTCGCGCTCCGCGCGGCGCAGACCCTCGATGCAGCCCTGCGCCGCATCGGGCGTGAGCGCGAAGCCGTACCAGCCGTCGCCGCGCGCCACGGCGCGGGCCAGGGCACCCGGGCTGTGTCCGCCCACCACGATCGGCGGTGAGGGCTGCTGCACCGGGCGCGGATGCGCGTCGACGCCCGAGAACGACACGAACTCGCCGGCGAAGGCCGGCTGCTCCTCGGTCCAGAGTGCGCGGATCGCGTCGATGTACTCGTCGCTGCGCGCGCCGCGCCGCTCGAACGGGACGCCGAGTGCGTCGAACTCCGGCTTCAGGTAGCCGACGCCCAGGCCAAACTCGAGCCGACCGCCCGAGACCACGTCCAGGCTCGCCAGTTCCTTGGCGAGTACCACAGGGTTTCGCTGCGGAAGGATCACGATGCCGGTGCCGAGGCGCAGCGTGCGGGTCAGCCCCGCGACGTAGGCGAGCGCGACCGCCGGGTGCAGCATCGGGAAGCGCGGCGAGGCCGGCGAGGGAGGGGCCTGCGGGTCGGGCAGCACCACGTGCTCGCCCGTCCAGGCCGACTCGAAGCCCGCGTCTTCGAGTGCGCGGGCCACGCGCGCCGCCACCACCGGGTCGGCGCAGGGACCGGAACCGATGCCGAAGTAGCCGAGCTTCACAACGGACTCCCTAGCGTCACGCGCGCAATCGCTTCGGCCTGGCGGCGGAACTCGTCGGCCGTGTCGTAGCGCGTACCGGCGATCAGGTGGGTGACGCCGACTTCTTCGAGGCGTTCGAGTCGCTCCCGCGCGCGCTCCGGGTCGCTGGGTAGACCGGTGAGGGCCACGACCCCGGGCCGCGGTCGGCCGGCCTCGGCCGCCAGCTTGCGCAGCGTTTCGACCGGCTCGGCGAGCTTCTCCGGGTCGCCCACCATCGGCAGCCAACCCTCGCCGAAGCGCACCGCGCGGCGCAGCGCGTGCGGCCCCGAGCCGCCCACGTAGATCGGCGGCCGCTCGGGCCGCGGCCGGAACAGGAAGGACTGGCCGTTCGCAGTCGCCACGTCGTTCTCGAAGCAGTGGTGCAGGAAGGCGAGCGTCTCGTCGGTCTGCGCACCGCGCCGGCGACGATCGACGCCGAGCGCGCGGAACTCCGGCTCCATCCAGCCGACGCCCACGCCGAGCCGCAGGCGGCCGCCCGACAGTTCCTGGATGGTCGCGATCGCCTTGGCCGTGGGAAGCGCCGGGCGGTAGGGCAGGTTCAGGATGGCCGTGCCGAGCCCGATGCGCCGGGTGCGCCCGGCCAGCCAGCCGAGCGCCGCCAGCGGATCGAGGTAGCGCCCGTCCGAGCCCTCGGCGTCATCCGGTGGGATCGCGATGTGATCGACCACCCAGATGTCGTCGAAGCCCAGCTCCTCGGCGGCGCGTGCGCAGTCCCCGAGGATCTCAGCCGTCGACTGTGGACCCATTACCCGCAGCGTGACGCCGATCTTCACCCCTCACTTCTATCGGGTCGGGCTTGATTTGAGAAGGGGGGCTCTCCACCATCGCGCCATGACCGTCTGGCTGCGCCGTGCGCTGTTCGTCGGGATCGCGGCGCTCTACGCGCTGTCGATCCCTTGGTATAGGGCGACCGGCGCCGAGCCGGAGTTCTGGTTTGGCCTGCCGGACTGGGTGGCGGTCGCACTCGGCTGCTACGTGGGCGTCGCCCTGCTGAATACGCTGGCCTGGCTGCTCGGCGAGGTGCGCGACGCTCCCGGAGGCGAGTCGTGACGCTCGGCGAGCTCGGTACCGGTGCGCTCGGGCTCTACCTGCTGGCGCTGGTCGCCGTGGCCGAGGTCGCGCGGCGCGCGCGCCGCGACCGCTCGCCGTCCGACCACTTTCTGGCGGGACGCGAGCTGGGCGTGCTGGTGCTCTTCCTCACGCTCTACGCCACCGCCTACAGCGGCAACTCGCTGCTCGGCTATCCGGGCGAGGCCTACCGGCGCGGCTTCTCCTGGATCATGGCGACCGGCTTCATGATGTCGATCATCGTGGCGTTCCACTTGCTGGTGCCGCGCCTGCGGCCGGTCGCGGTGGTGCACGGCTTCGTCACGCCCGGCGACTGGATTCGGCACCGCTTCGGGGACGGGCGCGCCGCCCGCCTGCTGCTGCTCGGCACAGCCCTGCTCATGTCGCTGGCCCTCGCGAACTTCCTGCTCGCCCAGCTGAAGGCGATGGGCGAGATCGCCGAGCAGGTCACCGGCGGCCTGGTGCCCTACGAAGGCGGCGTGATCGCGCTGGCGTTGATGATCCTGGTCTACGAGACGCTGGGCGGTATGCGCGCCGTGGCCTGGACCGACGCCGCCCAGGGCCTCCTGATGCTGATCGGTCTGGGCGCGATGCTCGCCTGGCTGCTTGGCGAGGGCGGCGGCCTGACGGAGCTGACCCGCAGCATCGCCGCGGTGCGGCCCGAGGCCGTGCGTGTGCCGGACGCGCGCGAATGCGCCAACTGGCTCAGCACGATCCTGCTGCTCGGCTTGGCGAGCGTCGTCTACCCGCAGGCGATTCAACGCGTCTACGCCGCGAAGAGCGGCGTCGCGCTCAAGCGCTCCATGGCGCTGATGACCTGGATGCCGCTCGCCACCACCTTGGTCGTCACCCTGATCGGGCTCGCGGCGATTCCGCGCTTCGAGGGTCTGGGCCGCTACGAGGCCGACCAGGTGATGCCGCTCCTGCTGGGGCTCTGGTCGGAGGCTGGCCCGGGGACCGCGGCCGCGGCGGTGCTGGTGTTCATCGGCGCGCTGGCCGCGATCATGTCTAC
>CAXMNF010000363.1:0-3150 GCA_964194645.1 uncultured Gammaproteobacteria bacterium | reverse complement strand
GGCGGCATGCACAACTGCATGACCGGCTGCATCGTGCAGTGCTCGAACGTGGTCTACGGCGACGACGGCGAGTACAAGACGTCCGCGCTCGAGTTCGAGACGATCACGATGCTGGGTGCGAACTGCGACATCGGCAACATCTACGATGTGGCCGATCTGGACCGGCTGTGCGATGACCTCGGCCTCGACACCATCGAGACCGGCGCGGCAGTGGCGGTCTACATGGACGCCGGCCAGATGGAGTTCGGGGACGCCGAGGGCACCAAGGCGCTCTTGCGAGAGATCGCCGAGGGCACCGAGCGGGGCCTGGCGATCGGCAACGGGGCGCTGGCGACCGGCACCAAGTACGGCCACAAGCGCATCCCGGTGTGCAAGGGCCAGGCGATCCCCGCCTGGGACCCGCGGCCGCTCAAGGCGACCGGCGTGACCTACGCCACCAGCCCCATGGGCGCGGACCACACGGCCGGCCTGATCGTCAACCCGGGCATGCAGCCGGACGAGTTCGCGCGTGCCTCGCAGGAGGCGCAGCTCGTGAACGCGGTGTGCGACTCGTCGGGCTTCTGCCAGTTCCTGCAGCCGAGCCTGGACGACATCCGCAAGTTCTACGGAGCGCTCTACGGCGAGGAGATCGCGCGCGAAGCGATCGCCGACCAGGGCTGGCAGTGCCTGGCGGACGAGTGGGAGTTCAACAAGCGGGCGGGCTTCACCGACGCCGACGACGATCTTCCGGCCTGCATGAAGGAAGATCCGATCGGTCCGATGAAGGTCGTCTACGACGTCGATCCCAAGATCGTTCAGGCCGCCAAGCAGAAGATGGACTACCGCGAAGAGATGTTCGCGGTCAAGGCCACCGGCTAGCGGAGCGGCCCGGCCGGGTCTTTCGAGGCACCCCCATGCGTGATGTCCGGATGCGAGGCTTCGCCGAGCGTGCGGACGTGGAGGACGTGGAGCGCCTGCTGCGCGAGAGCACGGCGCCGCTCGAGCCCGAGGACGTGACGCTCGACGACTGCGCGGGCCGGGTGCTCACCGCCGACGTGTACGCGGACGTCGACGTGCCGGGCTTCGACCGCTCCGCGATGGACGGCTATGCCGTCCGCGGCGAGGACAGCTTCGGCGCGTCCGCCTACGGGCCACTCACCCTCGAGCTGATCGGCGAGGCGCTGCCCGGGCGGCCCTTCGCGGGCTCCGTCGGTTCCGGTCAGGCCGTGCGCATCATGACCGGCGCGCCGCTGCCTGCTGGCGCCGATGCGGTGGTCATGGCCGAGGTCTGTGAGGAGCGCGGCGAAACGCTGGAGCTGCGCGACGCAGTAGCGCCGCGCAAGAACGTGGGGCGCACGGGCGAGGACATCACGCAGGGCACTCGCGTGCTCGCCGCTGGCCGGCGCCTGCGTCCGCAGGACGCCGGCCTGCTCGCCTCGATCGGCATCGACCGCGTGGCTTGCGTGCGCCAGCCGCGCGTGCGCCTGCTTGTGACCGGCGACGAGTTGCTGCCCGCCGGCCAGCGGCCCGAGGGTGCTCGGATCGCGGATTCGAACTCCGTCGTGCTGCGCGCGCTCGTGGCGCGCGACGGCGGCCAGGTGCTGCCTTTCGAGCTGCTGCCCGACCGGCCCGAGCGGATTCGCGCCGAGCTCTCACGCGGCGATGCAGATCTGGTGCTGGTTTCCGGTGGCAGCTCGGTGGGTCGCGAGGACCACGCGCCGCGGCTTCTTGCAGAGCTCGGGACGCTCGACTTTCACGGTGTGTCGATGCGGCCCTCGAGCCCGGCGGGCGGCGGCCGGATCGGCACGGCCCGCGTATTCCTGCTGCCGGGAAACCCCGTATCCTGTCTGTGCGCCTACGAGTTCTTCGCGGGACCCACGGTTCGCGCGCTCGGCGGGCGCTCGCGCGCCTGGCCGCATCGCCGCGTGCACCTGCCGCTCGGGCGCAAGATCGCGTCGGCCGTGGGTCGCACCGACTACACGCGCGTGGCCATCGAGCAAGGCCGCGCCGTACCACTGGCTACATCCGGCGCCTCGATCCTCTCCTCGACGGTGCGCGCCGCTGGCGCCGTGATCGTCCCCCGCGAACTCGAGGGCCTGCCGGAGGGCGCCCTGGTCGAGGTGCTGCTCTACGACGACGAGCTGCCGGGAGCTGGCTCGTGAAGCAGGAGCAGTTTCTCGAGGTGCTCGACCGCGACGAGGCCGAGCGCCGCTGGCACGCAGCGCTAGAGCTCGGGCCGCTGCCAAGCGAGCGCGTAGCGTTGGCGCAGGGGCTCGGCCGGGTTCTGGCCGCGGACGTCCGCGCCGAGGTCGATGTGCCGTCGTTCGACCGCTCGAATCTCGATGGCTTTGCGCTGCGCGCCCAGGACAGCTTCGGTGCGAGCGAGGAGCAGCCGGTCGTCCTGCGGCTCACGGGAGAGACGATTCCGACCGGCGTGGACCCGCAGCTCGAAGTCAGCGCTGGAACCGCCACGCCGATCGCGACAGGCGGCATGCTGCCGCGCGGCGCCGACGCCGTGGTCGGCGTCGAGGACACCGACCTCGAGCCGGACGGCTCCGCCGTGCTGGTGCGCCGCGCGCGCGTGCCCGGTGCGGCCGTGTCCTTCGCCGGCACCGACATGGGCCGGGGCGAGACCGTGCTCTTCTCAGGCGTGCGGCTCACCTCGCGCGAGACTGGCGTGCTGGCCGCGATCGGAGCCGGCGAGCTCGAGGTGGTGCGGCGGCCGCGCGTGGCGATTCTGTCGACGGGCGACGAGATCATCGAGCCGGGTGCGGCCATGCGTCCGGGCCTGGTCTACGACTCGAACGGGCGGATCCTGGCCGATGCCGTGCGCGAGCTGGGCGGCGAGCCGGATTTTCACGGCGTGTTTCGCGACGACCTCGACGCGCTGCGCGCCGCCACTCGAGCTGCACTCGAGGATGCCGATATGGTGCTGCTCTCCGGTGGGACTTCGAAGGGCGAGGGCGACCTGAACTACCGCGTGGTCGCCGATCTCGAGCCCGGCATCGTCGTGCACGGCGTGGCGCTGAAGCCGGGCAAGCCGGTCTGCCTGGCCGCCCACGGGCGCAAGCCGTTGGCGATCCTGCCCGGCTTCCCGACCTCGGCCGTGTTCACGTTCCACGAGTTCGTGGCGCCGGTGTTGCGGCGTCTGGCGGGGTTGCCGGCGGCGCG
>CAXMNF010000362.1:0-1852 GCA_964194645.1 uncultured Gammaproteobacteria bacterium | reverse complement strand
CTCGGCGCGAGCATCCCCGGTAGAGAGGCGCTATCGCGAGTGGGTCTGGCCGGGGTGGCGCTGGCCGCAGTTCTCTGGTCGGCTGCCCTGCTCGGCGCGCTTGTCGGCGATGCCGATATCGGCCCCTTCGACTCGGCCTGGATCGGGGCCACCTTCAGCTGCCTGGGGATGGCCACCGGCGTCGGGTTCATTCCGGCAGTTGCCTTGCTCGCCTTCGTGCTCGGCGCCTTCCCCTACCGACCCGCTCTGGCCGGAGGACTCGGCGCGGCCGCCATGGTCGCGTTCGGCTCGGGCGCGGTGCACCTCACCTGCGCCAACAACGAGCTCTTTCACGTCTCGCTCGGGCACGTGATCGGACCACTGGCCAGCGGTGCTTTGGTGGGCGCGTTCCTGGTGATCGCCCGTCAGCGCCGCCCCGACCGAGGTCGCGCGGACGCGCCCCGCTAGGGCCGGGGGACGTCGCGGGCGAGCAGCGTCTTGCGGCCGTCGCGCTGCGCGTTGCGGATCGCCTTGTCGCAGGCGTTGCGCACGATGCGCGAGAGCGGCTCGAGCACGCCGTCCGACGTGTTCAGGCCGTGCTTGCTGCGCACGTAGTCCTTCAGGCGGCTGGCGACGATCAGCACCTCGATCGGCACGCCCGTGCTCTGCGAGCCTGAGCTCTGCGCGGGTTGGCTCGCGACCACGCGGCGGCGCGGCTCGCGAGCCTTCTCTGCGGTCGCGTCGAGCGTGCGCGGCGCGGTCTTCTCGACGGCCCAGGCTTCGCGGTGCCTCGCGACGGGCAGGTGGATCTCCCAGCAGGTCACCGAGCAGAAGGCCATTCCCGTGCGTTTCTGGTTGCAGGTCGAGATGCTGCACACCTGGTAGATCGAGCCGAGCTCGATCGGCTGCTTGCACGCGCTGCAGCGTCGCCACTGCCTGCCTGGATCCGTCATGCCGCCTCCCGTGGGCCGGCATGATAAGCGGGGCTAGGGGAGTTCGGCTACCCGCGCGAGCGCGGGACGCGCGCGGCAGGCGGCCAGCCAGCGCTCGAGCCGCGGCCAGGTCGACCGTCCGACCTTCGCCAGCACCGGCCGCCAGAACATCACCGCCACGTTCAGGTCGGCCACGCTGAAACGCTCGCCGAGCAGCCAGTCCCGGTCCGCCAGAGCCCCGTCCAGCACGGCGAGCGGAGCGTCCGCCCAATCCTCCGCCAGGACCGCGCCGTGCCGCGCGACGGCGTCGATCGGCCCCTCCAGCTCCGCCATTGCCCAGAAGCTCCAGCGGTAGGCCAGCCCGGTCTCGTCGGGTCCGTCCGGAGCGAGCGGCCCGGCGTGCTTCTCCACCAGGTAGTGGTTGATCGCGAGCGACTCCCAGACCCGCGTCTCGCCGTCGACCAGCACCGGCACGTGACCGTTCGGGTTGATCGCCAGGAAGGCCGGTTGGCGCGTCTCGCCCGTGTCCCAGCGGAGCGGCACGTGCTCGTACGGGATCGCGAGCTCCTCGAGCAGCCACAGGCAGCGGAACGCCCGGGAGCGGCTCGCACCGTACAAGGTGACCATGCGGCGAGTCTACCGGAGGGAGTATGATGTGCGGCGTGGCGGTCTCGAGGGGGTTCGCGGAGTACTGCGCCGAGCAGCTCGGCGCAGCCGGCCAGGTGCGGCAGAAGCGCATGTTCGGCAGTGTGGGGTTCTACCTGGACGACGTATTCTGCGCGCTGATCGGCGACTCGGGTCGGCTCTTCCTGAAGACCGGCGACTCGAACCGCGCCGACTTCGAGGCGCACGGCTGCGAGCCGTTCAAGCCCTTCGAAGACCGCGACATGGTGATGACCTACTACGAGGTTCCCGAGCACGTGCTCGACGATTCCGACGAG
>CAXMNF010000361.1:0-1536 GCA_964194645.1 uncultured Gammaproteobacteria bacterium | reverse complement strand
GCGAATCGGCCTGGCACTGGGGATCGCGGTCGGCGCGGCGGGCTTCGCGGTCTGGTTTGCGTTCCGGCCGCTGAGCTGGGGCTCGCCGGCGCCGATCCCCCAGGGGTATGCCCACCGGGCCGTGCCGGCGTTCGTCGGAGCGCCGGCCGAGGCGCAGCCGCTGACCGGTCTCGGGGTGAAGGCGCACCCGTTCATGGCGGCCAGCAACGCCAACAGCATGCACGGGAACGCGCAGTCGACGGGCACCCATGCCGCTGGCGGGCCGCTCGGAGTCGACCCCGAGGTTCGGTCCAGGGCGAACGCGGCCTTCGGCGGCGAGTGCGCCACGCTCACCTTCGATCGCCAGGGGCGCATCGTGACCGTGTGCGCGTCGTTCCAGAAGTTCATGCTGCTGCTGCTCGATCCCGACACGCTCGAAACGCTGGCGCAGCTGGACCTGCCGCCGCGTGAGTCGAACCGCTCTCTCAATATCCGGCGGATCGTCACGGACACGTCCGGAGGCGCCTACTTCTACCTGGATCACCGGGACCGCGCCGTACTCGTGGACGCCGAGAACCGGCTGCGCGTGATCGGCCAGCGCGACGACGACGGAGGGCTCCGCTTCGAGGAGGAGGTGTCCTTCGCACTCGACCCGGTCCTCGCAGGCCACGGCCTGGGGGGCGACAAGGTCACCGCCGTGCTGCCAGACTGGCAGGGTCTGTACTGGTTCGTGTCGCGGCTCGGCGTGATCGGAACGGTAGACCCGGAGACGGGCGCCATTGCATCGCTGGCGTTGCAGGGCGAGGAAATCCAGAACTCGCTCGCGATCGGCCCCGATGCCGTCTACGTCGTCTCGGACCACGCTCTCTACCGGCTCGGCACGGAGCCCGGATCCGATACCCCGCGGATCGAATGGCGCGAATCGTACAATCGCGGCAGCGGCAAGAAGGTCGGCTCAGTGGCCCAGGGCTCGGGGACCACCCCGTCGCTTCTGGGCGAGCGCTACGTGGCGATCACGGACGACGCCGACGACCGGGTGAACCTGCTGGTCTACGAGCGCGCGCTCGAGATCGACGGCGTGCGGCTCGCGTGCAGGATGCCGCTCTTCGAGCCGGGCCGGAGCGCCACGGACAACAGCCTGATCGCGTTCGGGAACTCGCTCATCGCCGAGAACAACCACGGCTACGACATCTTCACCACCATGATGTTCGGCAAGACGTCCACCGGCGGGGTGCAGCGCATCGACCTGGGCCGCAGCGGGCGGGGCTGCCACAGGGTTTGGTCCAGCGATGAGATTTCGCAGACCACGGTGCCGAAGCTGTCGCTCTCCCAGGGGCTGATCTACCTGTACACGAAGGCGCCGGACGCTCCGCGCTGGGTCGACGCCTATTACCTGACCGCGCTCGACTTTGCGACGGGGGAGACACGCTTCAAGGTGCGGACCGGCAGCGGTGTGTCGTACGACAACAACTGGGCGCCGGTCACGCTGGGCGAAGACGGCACGGCCTACGTCGGCACTCTGCGCGGTCTGGTCATGGTCCGCGACCGCCCCTAGTG
>CAXMNF010000360.1:0-1557 GCA_964194645.1 uncultured Gammaproteobacteria bacterium | reverse complement strand
GGGTGAGCCAACCCACCCTGACCCGGCGGATGGCGGCCCTCGAAGAGGCGCTCCACGCCGAGCTGTTCCGGCGCAGTCCCCGTGGCCTCGAGC
The DNA here is from genome assembly GCA_964194645.1 of uncultured Gammaproteobacteria bacterium. Lineage (GTDB taxonomy): Bacteria > Myxococcota_A > UBA9160 > SZUA-336 > SZUA-336 > CAXMNF01. The sequence goes on along the minus strand of CAXMNF010000360.1, from coordinate 1,464 downwards.
TGACCGACGCCGGCGAGGCGTTGCTCGAACCCGCGCGCCAGATGGAGGAGGGAGCGCACGCCGCCGAGCTCGCACACCCGCCCCGCGACCTGCTCGAGATCGAGGCCTTTCGGCGTTCCTTCGAGCAGGATGTCCGCGGCCTCGCGCACCAGCCGCACCGCGCTCACCACCAGCAGGCCGGCGATCACCAGTCCGGCAATCGCATCGAACACGAACAGGTTGAAAAGCAGAATGGCGAGCGCCGCGCCGATCGCGGCCACGGAACCCAGCGCGTCCCCGATCACGTGCAGCAGCGCGGCGCGCACGTTCAGGTTGTGGTCCGCCGCGCGCGACAGGAACCAGGCCGAGACGCCGTTCGCGGCCAGGCCGACCAGCGCGATGGCCAGCATGGGCGCCGCGTCGACCTGGGCCGGCTCCTGGAGCCGCGAGATGGACTCGGTCGCGATGGCCACGCTCACCGCCCCGAGCAGCAGGCCGTTCGCCAGCGCGGCCAGGATCTCGGCCCGCCCGTAGCCGAAGCTCTTGCGCTCGCTGCGCGGCCGCACCGCAACCCAGGCTGCGAACAGCGCAATGCCGAGTGCGCCCGCATCGGTCAGCATGTGACCCGCGTCGGCCAGCAGCGCGACCGAGCCGGTCCAGTAGCCGCCCACGGCCTCGAGCACCAGGACCGCAGACGTGACGGCAAACGCGATGCGCAGGCCCGAGGGGGTGCCGGGAGCGTGCACGTGTCCCGGCGCGTGATCGGCGTGCGCGGCGTGCATGGCTAGACGCGCGGCCGCTGCGCGAGCCGCTCGACGAGCCCGAGCAGCGTGAGTTGCGGGAGCTCCGACATGACGCATCCCCCTGTGCTGCGATCCAGTATACCGGTCGTCCGGCGCGGCGTGGTGTCGCAGCCCGCCGATCGAGGCCGACGCGGCGGGGCACATCGCGCTCCGGGACGGCGCCAAGTTTGCCATGGACCTGACCGAGACTCCCCACGCCTGAGGGCGCGCGCGATCAGTCGCGTTCGGGCTCCAGGGTGAGGCTTCGCTGCAGCTCGCGCTCCTCGCGCGACAGCTCGCCCTCCCTGGCGAGCTGCACCTCGAGGCTGCGCTCGCGCAGGAAGTCGCGCAGGTGCTGGAGCTTCTCGGTCTCCAGCGCTCGCTCCCGGGCGCTGCGCGGGGGCCGCTGCCGGTAGTAGACGAAGCGCTCCTCGCTCTTCTGCGCCCCCTCGGGCCCCCGCGCTCGGATCGAGAGCTGGTTCTTGCCCGGCCGGAGCTCCACGAAGCCGTCGAAGCTGCCGTCCGCCCAGACCCGCAGTGCTCGCGCGCGCTTGCCGGTGGTGCGGTTCTCGACGACCAGGTTCGCCAAGCCGCGCAGATCCAGGTAGGGAAGGGCGTCGAGGATGTCCCCCGGCTCGCCCAGCCCGACGAAGCGGCCCTGGGTCGCCGCCGCGATGTCCGCGAGAGCGACCGCTTCCGACTC
>CAXMNF010000359.1:0-2667 GCA_964194645.1 uncultured Gammaproteobacteria bacterium | reverse complement strand
GCCATGAACGGAAGACCCGCGCCGCCGATCTCGACCGGGTGGCCGAGTGCCCAGAGCCCCTGCTCCTTGGCGGACTGCTTCAGCTCCGCGAGCTTCGCGCGCGCCTCGTCGCTGTCCTGCTCGATCACCGGCTCGGCGGCGATCACCTCATCGTTGATGAACACGCGCATGCGCGCCTTCAGTTCGGCCACCTCGTCCGTCAGTCCGTACTGCGCCATCTGGTTCTCCCGGCGCCGTGGCTCTAGGAGCCGGGCGCGCCCTCGATGATCTTGCCGGCGCTGAAGCCCGCGTCGACCGGATAGTCCGCGCCCGTGCACGACAGGCTCTCGTCCGAGGCCAGGAACCCGACCATGCGCGCGATTTCGGCCAGGCGCTCCTCGTGAGCGATCGGCTGCGCGTGCACCAGGGCGGGTTTGCTCATGTTCGCCGCCATGCGCCGCAGGCTCTCGCCCGAGTCCGGCAGGAAGGGCAGGATCATCTCGCGGCTCCCGGTCGCCGGACACACCGTGTTGATGCGGATGCCCGAGCGGCCCAGCTCGAGCGCCGCGGCCTTGGTGAGCCCGCGCAGGCCGAACTTGCTGGCGCAGTACGCCGAAACGCCGTTCATGCCTAGCAGCGCGTCGATCGACGCGATGTTCACGATCGAGCCGCCGCCGGCCTTGCGCATGGCGCCCGCGACGGCGCGGATGCCCAGGAACGGCCCGTACAGGTTTACGCGCAGCACCCGCTCGAATTCCTTCGGCGACGTATCGACCAGGGCGGCCACGTGCAGGACCGCTGCGTTGTTCACCAGCACCTGGAGCGCACCGAACTCGCGCTGCGCATAGTCGACCGCGGCGTTCCAGTCGATCTCGCTGGTCACGTCCAGGTGCACGAAGCGCGCGTCGGGGCCGAGTTCGTTCGCCACCGCCTGGCCTCGCTCGTCCAGCAGGTCGCCGAGCAGCACGCGCGCACCCTCGGCCACGAAGTGGCGCGCGGTCGCCTCGCCGGTGCCGCGCGCGGCGCCGGTTACGATCGCCACCTTGCCTTCGAGTCGACCCATCGAGCCTCCGCCCCGCGCGCACCAGTAGACCACATCGCCGTGCATCGGGGGTAGAATCCGCGGCCCATGCGTTCCCCAGCCCTGTTCGCGCTCGCCGCGTTGTTGGCTTGCGGTGCACCGCCGCCGCCCGTTGACCTTTCCGGTCCGACTGCGGAGTGGCCGGCGTACGGCGCTGACCAGGGCGGCCTGCGCTTCTCGCCGCTCACGCAGATCACGGCCGAGAACGTCGCCCACCTGGAGCTGGCCTGGACGCATCACCACGGCGACGTGTCGGACGGCACGGGCGACTCGACGCGCACGTCCTTCCAGGCCACGCCGATCGTGGCGGATGGATCGCTCTACTTCTGCACCGGCTTCAACCGCGTGATCGCCCTCGACCCCGAGACGGGCGAAGAGCGCTGGGCGTTCGATCCGGCCACGCGCGTGCGCAAGCTCCAGGGTCCGTACCCGCGGGTGTGCCGCGGGGTGGCCTATTGGAAGGACGCGAAGCGCGCGGTGGGCGAGTGCAGCCGACGCATCTTCACGGCCACGCTCGACTCCGAGCTGATCGCCCTGGACGCTACCACCGGTGAGCCCTGCGCGGACTTCGGCGAGGCCGGCCGCGTCCAGCTTCGCGAGGGCATCGGTGAGGCGCCCCCCTGGGAGTACTACGTGACCTCGGCGCCGCTGGCGATCCGCGACGTGGTCGTAGTGGGCGCGCTGGTGGCCGACAACCTGCGCGCCGACGCGCCGAGCGGGGTGGTGCGCGCTTTCGATGCACGCACGGGCCGGCTGCGCTGGGCCTGGGACCCGGTTCCGCCGGGCTGGAAGCTCTCTGGCGAGGGCTATACGGCCGGGACCGCCAACGTCTGGTCGGTGCTCTCGGGCGATGACGAGCGCGGGCTGGTGTTCGTACCGACAGGAAGCGCTGCGCCCGACTCCTTCGGCGGCAATCGACGCGGGCTCGACTACTACGGCAGCTCCACCGTTGCGCTCGACGCGCGCACCGGCCGGGTCGTCTGGCACTACCAGTTCGTGCACCACGACGTGTGGGACTACGACACGCCCGCGCAGCCCACCTTGTTCACGTTCCCGGGCAAGAGCGGCCCGATACCCGCGCTCGCGCAGGCCACGAAGATGGGGCACATCTTTCTGCTCAATCGCGAGACGGGCGTGCCGATCTTCCCGGTCGAGGAACGTCCGGTGCCGCAGGGGGGCGTGCCCGAGGAGACGCTCTCGCCGACCCAGCCCTTCCCGACGCACATTGCGCCGCTGCATCCGCAGACGCTCGCGCCCGACGACGCCTGGGGCTTCACGTTCTGGGACCGCGGACAGTGCCGCAGGATCATCGCGGGACTGCGCTCCGAGGGACTGTTCACGCCGCCATCGCTCGAGCCGTCGATCCAGTACCCGGGCACGGCCGGCGGTCCGAACTGGGGCGGTGTCTCGCTCGACCCCGTGAACCAGGTGCTCTTCGTGAACCAGATGCGTATGCCCACAGTGGTGCAGCTGATCCCGCGCGCGACCTACGACGCAATGGACAAGGGCGAGGTCGTGTACCCGGAAGAGCTCTATCCGATGGAGGGCACGCCCTACGCGGTGCGGCGCGGCCCGCTGCTGTCGCCGCTTGGCGCGCCGTGCAATCC
>CAXMNF010000358.1:0-3996 GCA_964194645.1 uncultured Gammaproteobacteria bacterium | reverse complement strand
GAGCGTCTGGCGTTTGTGCTGGCCCTCGACCCGCTGCGGCGCGGCGCGGCGCTCGGTGCAGTCGAGGCCGCCCGGCTGCTGCTAGGGGAATGAGGCGCCTGCGCCTGACACTCGAGTACGACGGTGGCGCCTTCCAGGGCTGGCAGGTCCAGTCCGAAGCACGAACCGTGCAGGGCGTGCTGGAAGGGGCCCTGCTCGAGGTGACGGGAGAGGCGGTGCGGATCGTCGGGGCGGGCCGCACCGATGCGGGCGTACACGCGCTCGGCCAGACCGCTCACGGCGACACTGCGACCCGCCTGGCCCCGCTCGAGCTGCGCCGGGCGCTGAACGGAGTCCTGCCGGGTGACGTGGCGGTTCGTGAGCTGGTCGAGGCCGAGGCCGGCTTCGACGCGCGCCGCCATGCGCGTTCCAAGCGGTACCTCTACCGGATCCTGAATCGGCCGACGCCGAGCCCTCTGCGCGCGAGCTTCACCTGGCACCTGCGCGAGCGCCTCGACGACCCGGCGATGGCTGCGGCCGCGGGCCCGCTGCTCGGCGAGCACGACTTCGCAGCCTTCCGGGGCGCCCCCAGCGGCGCACCGCCAGGCCAGAGCACCCTGCGCCGCCTGGACAGGCTCGACATTCGTCGCGCGGCTGACGAGCTGCGCATCGTCGCGGAGGGGCCGTCGTTCCTGCGCTACATGGTGCGCAACCTGGTCGGGACCCTGGTTGAAGTGGGACAGGGGCGGCGCGCGGTGGAGGATCCCGCGGCGCTGCTCGAGAGTCCGGACCGCGCCCGCACGGGCCGCACGGCGCCGGCGCAGGGCCTGTGCCTGGAGCGCGTGGAGTACTAGCGGCCCGGCCCTCCGGCGGCTTACGCTCGCTTGACCCCCAGATGGCTTTCAGCTATTTCCAAGCCCCGCCGCGGGCTCCGCGGCACTTCTCTGGGAGTCTCCAGTGCCCGATCCCGTCCGATCCACCCTGAGTACGCGTCCGGCCGATGTCGAGCGCCAGTGGTTCGTGGTCGACGTGGCGGACAAGGTGCTGGGGCGCGCCGCTTCCCAGATCGCGTCGGTGCTGCGCGGCAAGCACAAGCCGACCTTCACGCCCCACGTGGACACCGGGGACTTCGTGGTCGTGGTGAACGCCGAGCGCGTCCGCCTGACCGGCCGAAAGGCCGAGGGCAAGGTCTACTACCGCCACTCGGGCTACATGGGCGGGGTCAAGTCGGTCACGGCCGGGCGCCTCCGCGAGAAGCACGCCGATCGCCTGTTTGAGGGCGCCGTGCGCGGCATGCTCCCCAAGGGGCCTCTGGGCCGCAAGATGCTGACCAAGCTCAAGGTCTACGTGGGCGCCGAGCATCCCCACTCCGCCCAGAAGCCCGTTTCGCTCGAGGTGAAGGCATGACCCAGATCGGCTTTGACGCGTACGCCACGGGCCGACGCAAGTCGGCGATTGCCCGCGTGTTCCTCAAGTCCGGCAGCGGCCAGATCACGGTCAACAAGCGCTCGCTCGACAACTACTTCCCGAACGAGGCGCTGCGCATGCAGCTCACAGAGCCGATCGAGGCCGTGAATGCCACCGGGCGCTTCGACCTCATGGTCACGGTCTGCGGCGGCGGTCCGAACGGGCAGGCGGGTGCTGTGCGGCACGGCATCGCCCGGGTGCTCGAGAAGCAGGACCCCAGCGTGCGCGCCACGCTCAAGAAGGCCGGCTTCCTGACCCGCGACGCCCGGACCAAGGAGCGCAAGAAGTACGGCCAGCGCGGAGCGCGCGCCCGCTTCCAGTTCTCCAAGCGCTAGGGCGCCTGGCCCGTGCGCGTCACGGCGATCATCCCGGTGCGCTACGCCTCCACTCGCTTCCCCGGGAAGCCCCTGGTCTCGATCGCCGGCAAGCCGATGATCCTGCACGTAGCCGAGCGGGTCGAGGCTGCACGGCGCGCGGGTGCGGTCCAGCGGCTGATCGTGGCCACCGATGACGAGCGCATCCGCGCGCCGGTGGCGGCGGCGGGCTTCGAGGTGCGCCTCACCTCGCCAGACCATCCGACCGGCACCGATCGACTGGCCGAGGTTGCGGCCACCCTCCAGGACGAGATCGTGCTGAACATCCAGGGCGACGAGCCACTGATCGAAGTCGACGTGATCGCCGCCCTGGTCGCCCCGCTGCGCGAGGATCCAGCCCTCCAGATGGGGACCTTGAAAACGGCGCTGGACCGCCCGGAGGACCGGCTGGATCCGAATCGCGGAAAAGTCGTGGTCGACGAGCGCGAGCGGGCGCTCAGCTTCACGCGTCTGCCGATCATCGAGGACGTGCGGCCGGAGCAGGCCTACTTCAACCGCACGCTCGTCGAGGCAGAGCACGCGCGGCGCGGCCTGGTCGTCTACAGCGACATCGGGGTCTACGCCTACCGGCGAGAGTTCCTGCTCGGCTACCCGAAGCTGGCGCGCACGCCCTTCGAGCAGAGCGAGCGGCTGGAGCAGCTGCGGGCGCTCGAGCACGGCCACGAGATCGCAGTTCCGACCGTTGCGCATCGGGCGTTGGAGGTCGATACGCCCGAGGATCTGGAGCGTGTCGAGGCCGCACTGGCGCGCGAGCGCAGCATGTCCTAACCCTCTCGCCCCGGGAGGCTCCCGGATGATGAAGCGCCAGAGCAAGCTGATCTTCATCACCGGCGGTGTCCTCTCCTCCCTCGGAAAGGGGCTCTCCTCCGCATCGATCGGTGCCCTGCTCGAGGCCCGCGGCCTGTCCGTCACGTTCCTGAAGCTCGACCCCTATCTGAACGTGGACCCGGGCACCATGAACCCCTTCCAGCACGGCGAGGTCTACGTCACGGACGATGGGGCCGAGACCGACCTGGACCTGGGGCACTACGAGCGCTTCACCCACGCGCGCCTCACCCGCAACAACAACCTGACGTCTGGCCGCGTCTACGAGCGCGTGCTCGAAAAGGAGCGTGACGGCGAGTACCTGGGCGCAACGGTTCAGGTGATCCCGCACGTTACGGATGAGATCAAGGCGCACATCCGCCGGGTCGGCGAGGAGGCCGATGTGGCGCTCATCGAAGTGGGCGGCACCGTGGGCGACATCGAGTCGCTGCCCTTCCTGGAGGCGATCCGCCAGCTCCGCGCCGATCTGGGCCGCGAGAACGTGATCTACGTGCACGTCGCGCTGGTGCCCTACGTGGCCACCGCGGGCGAGCTCAAGTCCAAGCCCATGCAGCACAGCGTGAAGGAGCTGCGCTCCATCGGCATCGCACCGGACATCCTGTTGTGCCGCACCGACCGCTTCCTGCCGCGCAGCGTGAAGGCCAAGATTGCCCTGTTCTGCGACGTCGAGGAGGAGGCCGTGATCACGGCCAAGGACGTCGAGACGATCTACGAGCTGCCGCTGGTGCTGCACAGCGAGGGGCTCGACGCGGCCGTGGTCCAGCGGCTCAATATCTGGACGGGCCAGCCCCGGCTCGAGGACTGGGAGCGGGTGGTGGCGGCGCTCAAGAGCTCCTCGGAGCGCGTCACGATCGCGATGGTGGGCAAGTACGTCGACCTGACCGAGTCCTACAAGAGCCTGAACGAGGCGCTCGCCCATGGCGCCGTCTCTCACGGAGTGGGCGTCGACATCGAGTACGTCGACTCGGACAAGCTCGAGGGCAGCGACCTGCAGGTCCTGGCGCACGTGGACGGGGTGCTGGTGCCGCACGGCTTCGGCTCCCGGGGTGCGGAGGGCAAGATCGCCGCGGTCCGCCACGTGGTCCAGCACGAGATTCCGTACTTGGGGATCTGCTACGGCATGCAGTGCGCGGTGATCCAGGTAGCGCGCGATCGGGCCGGCCTGGCCGGCGCGAGCTCGATCGAGATCGATCCCCAGACGCCGGATCCGGTGATCGGCTTCATGCCCGGCCAGGAGGCGAGGGCGGAGACCGGTGGAACCATGCGACTCGGCGCCTATCCCTGCCGGATCGTGCCCGGAACGCTGGCCGCCGAGGCCTATGGCAAGAGCGAGGTCTCGGAGCGCCACCGG
>CAXMNF010000357.1:0-21623 GCA_964194645.1 uncultured Gammaproteobacteria bacterium | reverse complement strand
GTCGTGGCCGATCGCCACGCGGATGCCGAGACCGCGCAGGCGCTCGAGCGCGGGTCCCTCGCGCAGGTCGGAACCGGAGACGCTGTAGCCGCTGGCCTGCAGGATCTCGGCGATGCCGGACATGCCCACGCCGCCGATGCCCACGAAGTGCACGCGCTTCACCCGCGACTTCATGCGGTCTCCCCGCCGAGCAGGGCGCGGCACTCCCGCCAGATGCGCGCGGCCGCGTCGGGCGTGGCCCGTTGGCGCGCGGCGCGTCCCAGGCGCTCGCGGCGGTCCGGGTCGCCGGCCAGCGCCGCGATCTCGCCGGCCAGCCGCGCGCCGGCCTCCGCGTCGGGCACCACCAGGCAGGCGCCCTCGCGCTCCAGGTCGCGGGCGTTGTGCATCTGGTGCCCGCCGGCGGCGAACGGGTAGGGCACCAGGATCTGCGCCAGTCCTGCCATGCAGAACTCGGCCACGCTGGAAGCCCCGGCGCGCGCCACCACCAGGTCGGTGCAGGCCAGGCGTTCCGGCAGGTCGTCGAAGAAGGCGGACACGTCGGCCTCGACTCTGGCGCCCGCATACGCGGCGCGCACCCACTCGAAGTCTCCGGTACCGGTCTGGTGGGTGAGCGCCAGGTCGAGGCGCTGCAGAGTTGCCAGGTGGTCGGTGATCGCGCGGTTGATCGAGCGCGCGCCCTGGCTGCCACCCAGCACCAGCAGGCGCAGGCGCCCGGAGAGCGAGCCCTTGCGCTGCGGGATCGGCCGTACGGGAAAGCCCGTGCGCTGCACGCGGTCGCTCGGGAAGTGCGGGGTGGCGGCGTCGAATTGCACGAACACGCGCCGTGCGAAGCGACCCAGCAGGCGGTTGGCGCGCCCGGGCTCGGCATCCGCCTCGAGCAGCGCCACGGGGATCCGCAAGCTGAGCGCGGCCGCCACGCCCGGCACCGAGGCGTAGCCGCCCACGCCGATCACCAGTCGCGCGTCCTGCTTGCGCAGCAGGCGGCGCGCGCGCCAGGTCCCGCGCGCCAACGCGGCGAGCGCACGGAGCTGGCCGAGCCGGCCGCGCCCCACCAGCGGTGCGCTCGGCACGGTGTCGAGCGGGTAACCGGCGGCGCGGATCTGGCGGCTGCCAATGCCGCGCTCGGTGCCCAGGAAGCGCAGTTCCTGGCCCGGCTGCTCCTTGCGGATCGCATCGGCCAGGGCGATCGCCGGGAACACGTGGCCGCCGGTGCCGCCGCCCGAGAGCACGATCACGCCCGCCATCCGGACCTCCCGCGCTTGCCGGGCCGGGCCGCGTTAAGCACCAGGCCCAGCGCGATCAGGCTCACCACCAGCGAGGTGCGGCCGTAGGAGAAGAGCGGCAAGGTCGCGCCGGTCGTGGGCAGCACACCCATGGCCATGCCCGCGTTCACCAGTCCTTGCAGCCAGATCAGCAGCCCGGCGCCGACCGCCAACAGCAGCGAGTAGCTGTTGCGGGCCCGCGCCGCGATGCCGAGAGACGCCATGCCGAGCAGCGCGAAGCAGGCCAGCACGGCGCCGACCCCGAGCAGGCCCAGCTCCTCGCCGACGACCGACAGGATGAAGTCCGTGTGCGCCTCCGGCAGGTAGCCGAGCTTCTGCTGACCGGCTCCGAGTCCGCTGCCGCTGATGCCGCCCGCACCAAAGGCGAGCAGCGACTGGATCAGCTGGTAGCCCTGGCCCGACGGGTCGGCCCAGGGATCGAGAAATCCCTCGATGCGCCCCATGCGGTAGCCGCGCAGCGCGGCGACCGAGGCCATGAGCGGCACCGCGACCAGTCCGCAGGCGCAGAGGTGGTCGAGCCGCGCGCCTGCGGCGAACACCAGGGTCGCAGCGAAGGCCATGATCATCAGCGCGCCGCCGAAGTCGGGCTGTAGCAGCAGCAGCAGCAGCGGCACTCCGGTGAGCAGGGCCGGCATGCCGATTGCGACGCGCGCGTCGCTCATGCGGGACTGCCGGCCGGCCAGCCACTGCGCCAGCGCAAGGACCACTCCGAGCTTGGCCAGCTCGAGCGGCTGGAAGGAGACCGGGCCGAGCGCCAGCCAGCGCCGCGCGCCGTTCTCCTCCAGGCCGAGCGGGGTGAAGGTGGCCGCGATCAGGAGCGTCGTGACGGTCCAGATCGCGAAGCCCGAGCGCTGCAGCCACTCCTGGGGCACGCGCGCGGCAAGCACCGCGGCGACCAGACCGAGCGACAGGCCGCCGAGCTGGCGCCACAGGTACACGGTGTTCGAGCCGAACAGCAGCTCCCCGCGCAGCGCGCTGGCGCTGTAGACCATCACCGTACCCGCGCCCAGCAGGAAGGCCGAGGACGCCAGGGCGTGCGCGGTGCCCACCCGGCTCAGCACGTGAGTCCCCGGGCCAGCTCGGCGAAGTGCTCGCCGCGCTGCTCGAACGAGCGATACTGGTCGAAGCTCGCGCAGGCCGGCGAGAGCAGTACGACGTCGTCGGACTGGGCGCTGCGCGCGGCGTGCTCGACCGCGGCTTCGAGCGTGTCGACACGGACCACTTCGGTCACGCCTTCGAGGACCTGGGCCAGCTCCGAGGCGGCCTCGCCGTACACGATCGCGGCGCGCGTCCCGGCGGCCGCCCCGGCCAGTGGCGACAGGTCGATGCGCTTGTTGCGGCCGCCGGCCAGCCACCAGGTGGGACGCGTCTGCGCCTGCAGCGAGGCCATGGCCGCCGCCGGGTTCGTGGCCTTCGAGTCGTTCACGTACGCCACGCCGCGCCGCGTGCAGACCAGCTGCGAGCGGTGCGGCAGCCCGGCGAAGCTCGCCAACGCGCGGCGCAGCGCGTCGGGTGCGGCACCCGCGGCGTGAGCCGCCAGGATCGAGGCCAGCGCGTTCGCGAGCGGGGCGCGGCAGGCCGGGGACAGCTCGCTGGCCGCCACGCGCAGCTCGACCTTGCCGGCGTTGCGCAGCACCAGGTCGGTTCCGTCGAGAAACGCGCCGTCGTCGAGGAGACGCGCGCTCGAGAACTCGAGCACGCGCGCCGGCGAGCGCTCTGCTACCGCGCGCGCCCAGGCGTCGTCCCCGTTCACGACCAGCAGGTCATCGGCGCTCTGCAGCTCCGAGAGCCGCGCCTTGGCCGCGCCGTACGCGGCGAGCGTGCCGTGACGATCCAGGTGGTCGGGCGCCAGGTTCAGCAGCACGGCGATCCGCGCGCGCAGCCGGCGCGCGTGCTCCAGCTGGAAGCTCGACAGCTCCGCGACGATCCAGTCCAGCGGCTGATCGACCAACTCGCAGAGTGGTGTGCCCAGGTTCCCACCGACGGCCACCGCGAAGCCGCTCTCGCGCAGCATTTCGCCGATCAACACCGCGACGCTGCTCTTGCCGTTCGTGCCGGTCACGCCGATCAGGGGCGTGTGCAGGCGAGCGGCCGCCAGGTCGACCTCGGGCTCGATGCGCGGATCCGCCGCGAGCGGTACGCCCGGGCTGGCTACCACCCGCGCGTACTGCGCGAAGGACGGCAATTCGGGTCCGGAGAGCCGCTCGACCGCAGCGTCGAGATCGAGCGACTCGAGGACGGCCGGATCGCGATCGTAGAGCACCACGCGCTCGCCCTCGCCGAGCAGCAGCCGCGTAGCCGCCAGGCCCGAACGGGCGGCGCCGAGGACCAGCACGGGCAGACGTTCTTCGCTCATCGCAACTTCAACAGGGCCAGGCTTACGAGCGCGAGGATGATCGACACGATCCAGAAGCGCACGATGATCTGCGGCTCGGGCCAGCCCTTGAGTTCGTAGTGGTGGTGGATGGGGGCCATCAGGAAGATGCGCCGGCCGGTCGCCTTGAAGGACACGACCTGCGCGATCACGCTGAACAGCTCGAGGATGAAGATCCCGCCCACGATCACCAGCACGATCTCCTGGCGGATGATCACAGCGATCGTTCCGAGCGCGCCGCCCAGCGCCAGCGCTCCGGTGTCGCCCATGAAGACCGAGGCGGGATAGGTGTTGAACCACAAGAAGCCGAGACCGGCGCCCATCAGCGAGGCGCAGAAGATCGCGAGCGTGCCCGCGCCCTCCACGTACTTGAGCTCCAGGTACTCCGAGATCACGTGGTTTCCCACGGCGTAGGAAAACAGGCCGATCACGCCCGCGCTGATCAGCGCAGGCCCGATGGCCAGGCCGTCGAGCCCGTCCGCCAGGTTCACCGCGTTCGAGAAGCCGGCGATGAACAGCACCGCAACCGGGATGTACAGCCAACCGATGTCGGGATGAAAGTTCTTGAGCAGCGGCAGGGAGATCTGTGCATCGAAGCTCGGCAGGACGTACAGCGCCGCGGCGGCCGCGCCGGCGATCACCAGCTGCCAGCCGAGCTTGGTGCGCGCTCGGATGCCCTCGGGGCTCTTCTGGATCGCCTTCAGGTAGTCGTCCGCGAAGCCGAGCAGCCCGCAGCCGACTGTCACGCCCAGCACGATCCACACGAAGGGATTGGTCCACTCGCTCCACAGCAGGGTGCTGGAGACCAACGCCAGCAGGATCAGCATGCCGCCCATGGTCGGGGTGCCGGTCTTCGCCTGGTGGCGCTCGGGAGTGTCCTCGCGAATCGTCTGGCCAACCTGACCCTCCTCGAGCAAGCGGATCAAAAGCGGGCCCACGATGAAGGCGATCAGCAGCGCCGTCAGCGCCGCACCGATCGAGCGGAAGGTCAGGTAGCGGAACACGTTCAGCGCGGAGAACGTGTCGGCCAGCGGCACGAGCAGGTGGAAGAGCATCAGATCTCCTCCAGCAGCGCATGCACGGCGCGCTCCATGCGCATGCCGCGTGAGCCCTTCACGAGCACCAGGTCTCCGGCGCGCACCAGCGCCCGCAGCTCGGCGATCGCCTGCTCGGCGTCGTCGCTGTGCACGACGTTCGGCACGCCGGCTTCGCGGGCGGCGCGCGCGGTCTGCTCGGAGAGCGGACCCACGGCGATCAGCAGCTCGACGCGCCCCTGCGCGGCCCGCCGGCCCACCTCGGCGTGCAGCGTCTCGGCGTCCGGTCCCAGCTCCAGCATGTCTCCCAGCACGGCCACGGCGCGGCGCTCACCGCGCAGCGCGTCCAGCGCCTCGAGGGCCGCGATGACCGAATGCGGGTTGGCGTTGTAGCTGTCGTCGAGCACCGCAACTCCGCCGGGCGCTTCGCACAGCGCCAGCCGCCCGGGCACGCCGCGAAAGGCCTCGATGCCCGTTACCAGCGCTGCCAGCCCGCGCTCGCCCAGCAGGCCCGAGGCGTGCGCCACCGCGGCCGCGCAGAGCGCGTCCTCGACCATGTGGCGTCCCGGCATGGCGGGGCGCACCCGCTCGTCACCGAGCGGCGTGCACAGGCGGAAGGCGCCCCCGGACTCCGGCTCGGCCCGGAAGTCGGCGCGCGGGCTCCAGCCGAACAGCAGCGCAGCGCCGCTGAAGCGCCCGCGCTGCGCCATCACGTGCTCGTCGTCCGCGTTCAGCACGGCGGTTCCGGTGGCTCGTATGTGCTCCAGGAGTTCGCCCTTGGCGCGGGCGATCGCGTCGAGCGAGCCGAGCGGCCCCAGATGTGCGGGGGCGACCTGCGTGATCGCGCCGACGTCTGGCTGCGCGATGCTCGCCAGCCAGTCGATCTCGCCGGCGTGGTTCATGCCGAGCTCCACCACCAAGGCCTGGTCCCGTGGCTCGAGGGCGAGCACCGAGAGCGGCAAGCCGATCTGGTTGTTCAGGTTGCCCGGGCTGCGCCGCACGCGCAGCTTGGCCGCTGCCAGGATCTCGGCGACCAGCTCCTTGGTCGTGGTCTTGCCGTTCGAGCCGGTGATCGCGAGCACCGGTCCGGCGAAGCTCTCGCGGTAGCCCCGCGCGAGTTCGCCGAGCGCCCGGACCGTGTCGGGTACGCGCAGGCTGGGCACGCCGATCGGCAAGCCGTTGCGCGACACGAGGACCGCTGCGGCGCCGCGCTCGGTGGCTTGCTGCAGGTAGTCGTGACCGTCGTAGGTCTCGCCCGAGATCGCCACGAACAGCTGGCCTGGCTCGAGCGTGCGAGTGTCGGTCGAGACGCCGCGCAGTTCTGTGTCGCCGGCCCCGGAGAGCGTCCCCCCGCACCAGGTTCCGAGCTCGTCGAGACGCCAGCTCACGAGCGCGCCTCCAGGGCGGCGCGCGCCTCGACCCGGTCGTCGAAGGGCCGGCGCTCCTCGCCCACGATCTGGTAGTCCTCGTGACCCTTGCCCGCGATCACCACCACGTCGGCGGGTTCGGCCAGCGACACCGCCCGGCGGATCGCGTCGCGCCGCTCGACGAGCACCTCGAAGCTGCCCGACAGGCCCTCGCGCACGTCGCGCAGGATCGCCTCCGGCGGCTCGCTGCGCGGGTTGTCGCTGGTGGCGACCACGTGGTCAGCATGTGCGCAGGCGGCCCGCGCCATCGGCGCGCGCTTGCTCTTGTCGCGGTCGCCGCCGCAGCCGAACACGCAGATCAGCCGGCCGCGCACCAAGGGGCGCACGCGCGCCAGCACGCGGTCGAGCGCGTCGGGGGTATGCGCGTAGTCCACGAAGACCGCGGGCTCCGAAGAGGAGACCCGCTCCAGGCGTCCGGGCACGGCCGGGCAATGCTCCAGGCCGTCCGCGATCAGCTCGAGCGGCACGTTGAGGGCCAGACCGGTGCCGATCGCGGCCAGCGCGTTCTCGATCTGGAAGTCGCCCGGGAGCGGTAGCGTGATCGGGCAGCTGCCTGCCGGGGTCGAGACCGTGAAGCGCGAGCCCGCCAGGTCGATGCGCTCCTCGCTGCTCCACAGGTCGACGGCGGGCTCGCTGCCGCGCGCATAGCTCAGCACCGGCCGGCCGGCGTCGCGCGCCAGCGCGGCCAGGCGCGGGGTGAGGGCGTCGCGCGCGTTCAGCACGGCCGTCCCGGCCAGATACTCGGCGCCGAACAGCTGGGCCTTGGTGGCGCCATACTCTTCGAGGTCCGCGTGGAAGTCCAGGTGGTCCTGCGTGAGCTGTGTGTACACGGCGACCTCGAAGCGCAGGGTGCGCACCCGGCCCAGCGCCAGGCTGTGCGAGGAGACCTCGAGGGCGACGCAAGCCACGCCCGCCGCGCGCATGCGCGCCAGGATCCGCTGCAGGTCGAGCGACTCGGGTGTGGTCAGGCTCGACAGCTCTTCGCTGCCCGGGAAACGCACCGAGATGGTGCCCATGCTTCCAGTCGGACGTCCGGCGCGCTGCAGGACTGCCTCGATCATGCGGACGGTACTGGTCTTGCCGTTCGTGCCCGTGACTCCGATCACCACCAGGTCGCGCGCTGGATGCTCGTAGAAGCGCGCAGCCACCTCGGCCAACGCCGCTCGGGTGTCGGGCACCACCGCGACCGGCACGTTCAAGCCCGGCTCGGGCGGGGTCTCGACGAGTACGGCGCTGGCGCCGGCCGCCACGGCCTCGGATAGGTAGCGGTGCCCGTCGCTGCGCGCGCCGCGCAGCGCCACGAAGAGCGAGCCGGGCTGTACGGCTCGGGAGTCGTAGCAGAGCTCGGCGATCGCGACGCCGGCGTCGCCGTGCACCTGGCCCAGACCCTCGATCAAGCCCGACAGCGGCTGGCTCATGCCTCGTCCCCGCGCATCTGCTGGAGCTGCTCGACCGCGAAGCTGGCCACGTCGCGGAAGGTCGGCGCGGCCGCCGAACCGCCGGTGTGCGTGCCGCGCCGGGGCTCGTCGAGCACCACGACGATCACCAGGCGCGGATCGTCGGCGGGCAGGATCCCCACGAAGGACGCTACGAAGTGCTCCATCGAGTAGCGGCCGTTCACGATCTTCTGCGCGGTGCCGGTCTTGCCGGCCACGGTGTGGTGGGGCAGGGCGGCGCCGCGTCCCGTGCCGTCGCGCACCACGTCGCGCATCATCGCCAGTACGGCGCGCGCCGTCCGCTCCGAGACGACCCGCTCGCCGCGCTGCGGCGCAAAGGCTTCGACCCGGCCATTCTGCTCGAGGCGCAGGGCGATGCGCGGCTTCACCTTCACGCCCTTGTTCGCCAGGATGGTGGCGGCGCTCGCCAATTGCAGAGCGGTCACGCTCACACCCTGGCCGAAGGCCAGGTTCGCGCGCTCCACCTCGTTCGAGTCGTTGAGGTCGTGCAGCACGCCGGCGGACTCGCCGGGGAAGCCGCTGCCGGTGCGCTCGCCGAAGCCGAAGGCTCGCAGACCCACCACCAGGTCGCGGGCGCCGGCGCGTTCCGCGACCTTCGCCATGCCGATATTGCTCGACAGGCGCACGATGTCGTGCACCGACAGGACGCCGTAGGGCTTCCAGTCGCGGATGCGCCGGTCGCGCACGCGCCACTGTCCGTGCTCGCAGTCGAACAGGTCGTCCGGAGACACCACGCCCAGCTCCAGTGCGACGGCCACCGCGAACGGCTTGAAGGTGCTGCCCGGCTCGAACGCGTCGACCAGGCCTCGGCTGCGGTAGTCGGTCGGCTGCGCGGTCCAGAACTGGTTCGGGTCGAAACCCGGCACCTGGGCGATCGTCAGCAGGTCGCCCTGTCTGGGATCGAGTGCCACGATCGTGCCGCGCCGCGCCCCGGTCCGCTCCAGCGCCCGGGCAAGCGCCGCCTCCGCGAAGTGCTGCAGGCGCGCGTCTAGCGCCAGCACCAGTGTCGCGCCCGCGCGCCCCTCGCGCCCGGCCGTGACGGCCGGGAGCTTCGTGCCGCGCGCATCGCGCAGCACGGCGACATCTTCAGGGTGGCCCCGCAGGGACGAGTCGAAGGCAAGCTCCACCCCCGAGAGGCCGTCGCCGTCGCGGCCGGCGAAGCCCAGGTAGGCGGCGGCCAGCTCGCGGCTCGGGTAGAAGCGCTTGCGCTCGGGCACCAGCCTGACCCCGGGCAGGCCGAGGGCGCGCACGCGCTCGGCCTCCTCGGGTGTGACCCAGCGCTTGATCCAGGCAAAGCTCCGCTTGGGGTCCAGGCGCGCGCGCACGTCGCGCGTCTGTAGGCCGAGCGCCCGGGCCAGCTTGCGCGCTGCCGCGTCGCGATTCTCCAGACGGCGCGGGGACGCCGTCACGGAGGGGACCTGGGCCGAGCTGGCCAGCAGCACGCCGCGCCGGTCTAGCACCTCGCCGCGCAGCGGCTCGAGGTGCATCGTGGCGTTGTGCTGCCGCGCTGCCCGCTGGGAGAGCCATTCCGCGTCGAGCGCCTGGAGCTGTACGGCGCGCGCCAGCAACAGTGCGTACCCCGAAAGTCCCAGACCGACGAGAACCAACAGGCGGCGATGGTGCTGGGCCGCGCGCGAACGCGCCGTGCGGCCGCGTCGCCGGCTCATCGAGCTCCCCCGTGGCCAAGCCGAGAGAGATGGATCACTTCGCCAGACTGCGGGTATCGCAAGCCCAGCGCCCTGGCAAGCGATTCGATGCGATCCGGCGCGGCGAGCGCCGCAGCCTCGAGCTTCAGCTTCTCGACCTCGCCCCTCAGCTGTTTCTCCTCGGTATGAAGGTCCGCCAGCTCGTAGCGCAGCGTCAGGATCTCGGTGCGCGTCCAGACCAGGGAGCCGGCACCGAGCGCGACCCCGAGCGCGGTGCCCAACGCGATGCGCAGCCAGGAGCCTCCGCGCCGCAGGCGCGCGTTCACAGCCGCTCCCCGGCGCGCAGGCGCGCGCTGCGCGCCCGCGGGTTGTGCGCGATCTCCTCGGGCGAAGCCGAGCGGCCGCGCACCAGGCTGCGCAGGCGCGGCGATCGGCCGCAGCCGCACACGGGCAGATCGGGCGGGCAGATGCAGCCGCGCGCTTCGCGGGCGAAGAAGCGCTTCACTGTCCGGTCCTCGCCGGAGTGATACGAGAGCACGGCGAGGCGGCCGCCGCGTGCGAGCAGCTCGACGCTGGCGTCGAGCGCGGCCTCGAGCTCCTTCGCCTCGTCGTTCACCGCCATGCGCAGCGCCTGGAAGACCAGGGTGGCCGGGTGGTGGCGCCGCGCGGGGAGCTTTGCGCCGGCCAGCGCGTCGAGCAGGTCACCCACCGTGGCCAGCGGACGGCTCTGGATCAGCAGGCGCGCCACGCGCCGCGAGGCCGAAACGCCGCCCTTGTGCAGCAGGTTCGCCAGCTCGTCCTCGGCGAGGCGCGCCAGCAGATCGGCCGCGGTCTCGCCGCGGCTCGGGTCCATGCGCATGTCGAGCGGTGCACTACGGGCCTGGTCGCGGAAGCTGAAGCCGCGCTTCGGGTCGTCGAGCTGCGCGGAGCAGATTCCCAGGTCGAGCAGGATGCCGTCGACGGCTTCGATACCGGCGCCGCGCACCGCCTCGACCAGGTAGGAGAGCCGCGTGTGGACGCCGCGGAATGCCGCGCCGAAGCGGGCCAGGCGCTCGCGAACCGCCGCGAGCAGCGAGCCGTCTCGCTCGATGCCGATCAGCAGGCCCGACGCGCCGATCGCCTCGAGCAGCGCCTCCGCGTGGCCGCCCAGACCGAGCGTACCGTCCACGAGGGTGGCGCCCGGGTGCGGGTCGAGGGCCGCGACGACGCTGTCGAGCATGACGGGGAGGTGGGAGGGCATCAGGGCATCAGCCGGGTCAGCACTTCGCGGCTGTCCGTCGGATAGTTCGCTCCGGCATCCCCGATCTCGCTCTTGTGGCGGCTGCTCTCCCAGACCTCGATCTCGGGGCCGACGCCCATGAAGACCAGCTCGCGCTTGATCCCGGCGTGATCGCGCAGATGCGGCGGAATCAGGATGCGGCCTTGCTTGTCGATCGTGCAGGGTGAGGCCATGCCGAGGATTAGACGGCGGATGCGCTGCGCAGCATCATCCAGGCGCGACTGCTCGCCGGTGAGGCGCTTGGCCCAGACCTCGAATGCCTCGGGCGGCAGGATCGCCAGGCAGTTCGGGTAGGCCGTGAGGTACGCCGTGCCGGCGAGACCGGCCAGCTCTACCCGGAAGTCTTTCGGGAGACTGGTACGCCCCTTATCATCAAGGACGTGCTCGTGGCTCCCAATAAACATCCCCTGAATGGCCCCCGCGCGCGGCCGTGGGAATTGGGTTCCACGAGATGAGTACCTCCCCCCCGAACAAGTACCACCTCGTGGAACCCCATTCCACGAACACCCACATTGTTGGCGATTGATACCACTTGTGTCAAGGGCAAAAGTGAGGCGAAGACCGCGATTTCTCTGAGTTTTTTCCTCATGACGTCCGACGGGCGCTGACCCCCGCATCTTGTGGCTGGAGCCGGAATTGACCCCAAGATGCAGGGGTTTCGAGGCACCTTCAGACCCCTCCGACGGAGCGCCAGAGCGGCGCGTGGCCCTCGCGAAGTCGTTCTACGAGCGGATTTGTGAGCGGCCCCGGTTTGGGCGGCGCTCCCACCGGCGCCTGATCGGCCATCAGCACCTCGGCCACGGCGTGGACCGAGGCGCCCAGCGCTTCGAGGTCGTAGCCGCCCTCGAGCGACAGCACCATGCGTCCGCCGCAGACTTCATCGGCCAGTGCCCGCAGCCGCGCGGCCATTCCGGCGAAGCCGGCGGTGCTGACCCGCATCGAGGCCAGTGGGTCGCGCTCGTGTGCGTCGAACCCGGCCGAGACCAGCAGTAGCTCCGGCCGGAACTCGAGCAGCAGCGGCGCGACCAGCGCGTCGAACACGGCCAGGTACTCGGGGTCACCCGCGCCGGCTGGGAGCGGCAGATTCACGGTGGCACCGAGCCCCTCGCCGTGGCCGCGCTCCTCGAGCGCGCCGGTCCCGGGGTAGAACGGGAACTGGTGCAGCGATACGAACAGCACGTCGCGCTCGCCCTCAAAGACGTGCTGCGTGCCGTTTCCGTGGTGGACATCAAAGTCCAGCACACATACACGGTCGACGCCGTCCTCCTGGAGCGCCCGCGCCGCCAGTGCGATCTGGTTGAGCAGGCAGAAGCCCATCGGCGCGTTGCGCTCGGCGTGGTGGCCGGGCGGGCGGACCAACGCGAAGCCCCGGCTGACCTCGCCGCGCGCCACGCGGCGCGCCAGCTCGATGGTGCTGCCGGCGGCTAGCCGGGCGATCTCGAGCGAGCGAGCCGAGGTGTAGGTGTCGGGGTCGAGCTGGGCGCGGCGGCCCTCGACGGCGCGCAGTCGCGCGAGGTGCAGCGGGTCGTGAACGCGCAGGATCTCCTCGTCGTCGGCCGGCCGCGGTTCGAGCTCCAGGAAGCGGCCGGCCAGGGGAGCGAGCGCCTGGTCGATCGCGTCCAGCCGCGCTGGACGCTCGGGGTGGCCCCGGGGGCCGCTGTGCTCGCGGAAGCGCGGGTCCCGGATCAGGGCGAGGCGGGGATCGGCCATGGGCGGCTCCGACGGTAACAACCGATTGACACGGCCGCTGGCGTATTCCATAGACGAGGCGTGGAGTCGATTCGCCTACCCCGCTGCCTCGCGATCACCGGACTCGATACCTTCGCTGGCGGACGGCTGGCCGAGCACCTGCTGGAGCTGCCGGACGCGCCCGAGGTCGTCGGTCTGGACCTGCGCGTCCCCCGCCGGCTCGACGGGCGGATCAAGTTCCACCGGGTGGATCTGACCGAGCCGACCGCCGACAGCCTGATCGCCGAGATCCTGGAGAAGGAGCGCTGCGAGACCGTGCTCCACGCCGCCTTCTACAGCAAGGCGATCGCGGATCGCGCGCGCGCACACGAGCTGGAGGTGATCGGCTCGCTGCACGTCATGAACGCCGCCGCAGCCGCCCAGGTGCGCAAGCTGGTGGTGACCAGCACCGCGCAGGTGTACGGGGCCTGGCCCGACAACCCGAACTTCCTGACCGAGTCGCATCCGCTGCGCCCGCATCCGGGTGCACCGCAGATGCGCGATCGCGCCGAGATGGAGCGCCTGCTCGCGCTCTTCGCAGAACGCCATCCGCTGATGGTCACGACGTCGCTGCGTCCCTGCTGGGTGATGGGACGCAACATCGACTCAGAGGCGCTGCGCCACTTCGACCGGCCGCGCGTGACCAGCGCGCTGGGCTTCGATCCCCTGCTGCAGATGCTGCACGAGGACGACTACCTGCACGCGCTGGTCCTCGCGCTCGGCCGCGACGTTCCGGGACCGATCAATCTGGCCGGCCGCGGCGTGCTGCCGCTCTCGACGCTGTTGCGCATCGCGGGCAAGCGCAAGCGCGCCGTACCGCATCCGCTGTTGTACCGCCTGGGCTACTTGCCGTCGTTGTGGCGGGCCGGCTCGTCGCCCGAGGGTTTCTTCGACCATCTGCGCTTCCTGTGGGTGGTCGACACGACGCGCGCGACGCGCGAGCTCGGCTTCGCGCCGGAGTACACTACGCAGGAGGCGTGGATGAGCTTCATCGTGAGCCGCCGTCTGCAGAGGTATCGTTGAGCAGTGACCCCGAACACGAGGACGTCGGCCTGATCCACCGGGGCGAGCTCGACGAGCTGCGCAGCGCCGTGTCGGCCCTGCGCGGGCAGCTCGACCGCGGGCTGCACGGCGCTGCGCGAGAGCACGGCGCTGCCCGCGAGGACGGCGCCGAGCCAGAGCCGCTCGCCGCGCGCCTCGGCGCCGAGGCCTCACGGATCGGCCAGCGCGTTCGTGAGCAGCTCGAAGAGCTCGACGTGCTGGCGCTGTTCAATGACCTGCGCAAGCGCATGCGCTTCCTGCCCGCGCACAGCTCCGAGCTCGAGATCGATGAATTCGGCGTCGATCAGCAGGCGCTCGCTTCGGCGGCCCCGCTCTTCGACTTCCTGTTCGAGCGCTGGTGGCGAGTGCGAGTCGCGGGCCTGGACCAGGTGCCGCGGGACGCGCGCGTCCTGTTCGTGGCCAACCGCTCGGGCGTGCTCCCCTACGACGGCCTGATGATCGCGCACGCCGTGGCGCGCGCCTTTGGCGAGTCGCGGCGCCCGCGTTTCCTGATTGCGGACTGGTTGGCCGGCTTGCCCTTCGCCCAGTCGCTGCTGGCCGGGGTTGGCGGCGTGCGCGCCTGTGCCGAGAACGCCGAGCGCCTGCTGCGCTCCGGGCATTGGCTGATCGCGTTTCCCGAGGGCCAGAAGGGGGCGCTCAAACTTTTTCACGACCGCTACCGGCTACAGCGCTTCGCGCGCGGAGGCTTCGTTTCGATCGCTCTGCGGGAGGACGCCGTGATCGTGCCCGTGGGCGTGGTCGGCGCCGAAGAGGTGCACCCGGTGCTCTACGAGTCAGCGTTCGCCAGCCGTCTGCTCGGCGTGCCAGCGCTGGTCACCCCCACCTTCCCGCATCTGGGTCCGCTCGGTCTGGTGCCACTGCCCAGCCAGTGGCAGATCCGCTTCGGCGAGCCGATTTCCTTCTCGGGAGTGGCGGCCGGCGCGGCGGACGATCCGCTCTTCGTGAACCGGGCAACGGCGCGCATTCGCGGTGCCATCCAGCGCCTGCTCGACGAGGAGGTGCGCAGCCGGCGCTCCGTGTTCTAGCGGCGCCGGGCGCTAGCGGGTTCCCTGGTCTTCGGAAACGCGCGCCTCGAAGGCCTCCAGTGCTGAGGAGAGGCGCTCCAGGTTCTTGTTCAGCGCCTCGAGATCGCCGCGGGTGGGCAGATCCATCACGCGCAGCACGCGTTCCACCGACTGGTGTACCGCGCTGGAGAGTTCCGACAGGTCGACGTCGCCCTTCGGAGCGGTCTGGATCCAGCGCTGCAGGTTGTCGCGTGCTTCACTGATGCCCTCTTGCACGTCGCCCATGGAGCGGCGCATCAGGCCGTAGATTGCATCGCCGCCCCGCTGGATCAGTTCGGACAGGACGCGCCCGGAGACCGCGTCCTCCTCGCGCCCCTGCTTCTGATCGTCCACGAGAATCTGGGAGAGGATGATCGGCGTGATCTCGTCCCCCGACTCGTTGTCGATCACGCGGATGTCCTTGCCTTCGCGGACCAGCTCCGAGATTCCCTTGAGCGTGATGTAGCGGCTCGACTCGGTGTTGTAGAGCTTCCGGTTCGCGTAGCGTTTGATCAGGACGGCCATCGACGCGAGTATCCCATCCGATCCACGGCAGGGTCAACGCGTCTCGGCTTTCGCCGCTCCCGGCTCGGCTCGCTGCTGCCCGGCGGAGCCGGAGGATCGGCCTCGAATGCCTCGAGTGCCGCCGCGAAAAGATCCCGAACGCGAGCGGCCGCCGGATCGTCGGCACTGCGCAGCTCCCAGCGGGCCACTTCGCGAGCCAGTGCCCGTTGCAGGGGCTCCAGCAGCGCGTGGTCGCGCTCCTGCCAGATCGCCAGCCCGTCCGCTGCTGCGCGCAACAGCTCTTCGAGTGCGCGCGACAGGTGTTCGAGTGGGCGAGGGGGCTCAGACACGGTCCGCCTCCGCCACCAGGCGCTCGGCCATCCGGCCCAGCCCCTCGAGGGCATGGACGTCTTCCGCGAACAGCGGTATCACGCGCACGTCCCGCGCGTCTAGCGGCAGTTCGTGGCCCAGCGTGGCCCCGAGCCCCTGGTCGCGCCGTGCCAGCGCGGCCTGGCGCAGGATCAGGTCGATCAGCGCCGTCGCGCTGGCGCGCGCGGTCGGAACGTCGAGCCGGGCCGCCAGCTGGTCGATGGCCTTGGCGCGGGCGGCCTCGTCCAGCGCGGGCGGTGCGTGCCCAGCGGGCCAGTCGTGGATGCGATTCACGACCATGCCCGCCAGGTGGATCTCCTCCTGGTCGAGCCGCTCCCAGAATTCAGCCGCCCGGCGCCGCTGTACCGGGTCGGGACCGACCACCAGCAGGAAGCCCGTCGCCGGATCGCGCAGCAGCTTGTCGATTTCGCGGGCGCGCTCTCCGACGCCCTCCCAGAGGCTCTCGAAGGCCAGCAGGAACTCCGAGACCATGCGCAGGAACTCGATTCCCGTGATCCGCTCGACGAGCGGCAGGAGCATGTTCGAGCCCAGACGGAACAGCCGGAAGCCGGTGCGCCCCATGGCCCGGGCCGGGAGGAACAAGAGCCGCAGCAGCTGGCTGTCGAGGAAGCCGGTGAGTCGCCGGGGGGCCTCCAGGAAGTCGAGCGCGTGCGACGCGGGGGGCGTGTCGAGCACGATCAGGTCGTACTTCCCCTCGCTGTGGAGCTGGTAGAGCTTCTCCATGGCCGAGTACTCGCGGCTCCCGGCCAGCGCGTCGGTCAGATTGCGATAAATGGGATTCTCGAGGATGCGCTCCCGCGCCTCGGGGTCGGGCGCGTAGCGGTCGAGCAGCTCGTCGAAGGTGCGCTTCGTGTCGAGCATCATCGCCGAGAGCGCAGCGCCGCCGGGCACGCCGGCGCTCTCCAGCACCGCGCGAGGGATCTCCCGAACCTCGTGGTCGAGCCCCGTCACGCCGAGCGCGTCGGCCAGGCGGCGGGCCGGATCGATGGTCAGGACCAGCACATTCTTGCCGCGCCGCGCCGCGGCCAGTCCGAGCGCGGCCGCGACGGTGGTCTTGCCCACGCCCCCGGTGCCGACGGTCACGAGCACCCGGCGGTCCAGCCAGGCGCCGCTCACGCTTCCACTTCGGCGGCCGCGAGCGCGGCCTCGAGCGCGTCCGCGAAGCGCTCCACCTGCTCGCGGGTCTCCACCCCCTCGAGCAGCCGAGGCAGCTCGACGAGCGGCTCTTCTGACTCCTGGGCCAGCTCGTCCAGGAAGCCGCGCTGCAGGCGCGCGCGGCGCATGGCGTGCTCGACGATCGAGCGCAGCGCCGCACCGTCGGGCAGCTCCGCAAGCTGCGCACCCTCGAGCGCCGCCAGCAGCGCGCCCAGCTCGGGAAGCTCCGGTACGGGCTCGATCCCATTCGCGAGCAATGGCCCCAGGCCGATGCCCAGCTCTCGGACGCTCTCGCGCAGCTCGCGCGTCTCCTTCACGGGCAACTCTTCGGGCAGCGTGACCGGCAGAACCAAGGTCCGCGTGCGATCCTGGATGAGCCCCTGGACCCAGTCGGTGTGCCTGCGCAGCGGGCCGAGCCGCACGGTGTCCAGCACTACGTGTGGCACCGAGAGCAGCGAGAGCCCGTGCCCCGTCGCGGGCGCATCGACGACCAGCAGTCCCCAACGCGGCGCAGCGCCGTCACGCTGCGACTCCAGATGCCACAGCTTCCCCAGCGTGATCAGCTCACGCCAACCGGGCGCCGCGTCGAGCAGGCGCCGGAAGCCCGGGTTTCCAACGACCAGGCGCACCAACCGGCGCACGCGCAGCTGCAGCTCGAGATACTCGGTGAGGGCGGCCTCGGGTTCCAGGTGCAGCGTGAACAGGTGGGGCGACACCGGGACGGGTGTGCAACCGTCCCCCGGCTCGAGTGGCCGGTCGCCCTGGAGCAGACCCGCGAGCGCCCGGTCCCGCCCGACCTCGACCACCACCGTGTCGATGTCGCGTCGCGCAGCGAGCACGCCCAGGGCCGCGGCGACGCTCGACTTGCCAACACCGCCTTTGCCGGTCACGAACAGCAGGCGACGCGAGAGCAGTTCGCGGACAACTCGGGTCATTCCGGTCCCTCAAGGACGCAACGCTTCACGCCGACGCGGAAGCAGGGGACGACTCCGCGTTCCCGAAGCGAGAAACGGTCCGATTCATGGTCATCGAGTGCGAGAGCTGTGGAACGCGCTTCAACCTGGCGGATGGCCAGGTGCCCGCGCAGGGCGCCCGGGTGCGCTGCTCGAAGTGCCACCATCGCTTCCACGTGATGCCGGAGGGCAAGGCGCCCGCTGCCGCCGAGCCCTCGGACATGCCCGCGCTGCCGGCAGACGACACGCCGCATCCGGTGCGCGCTCCGGAAGCCGCGCCTGCGCCGCCGCCGCTGGCCGACGACGGCCTCGATCTCGCCGGGGCCGACGAGCCGCTCGCTGACGAGCCGGTGGCGGAAGCGCCTGAGGCTGAGCCCGAAGCGGAGCTCGGCGTCGACACGCCTCCACCCGCTGAACTGGCGGCAGCCGACCCGGACCCCCCGACACAGGGCGCGCTGCGCGACGAGGCGCTGGACAATCCGGAGTTCCTGTTCGACGCCGGTGGCAAGGCCGATCCGGTCCTCGACTCGGGCTACGAGCTGGCCACGCCCGGTGCGCCCGACGAGTTGACGGCACCGGACCCGGAGCAGGAGAGCGATGCGATTCCCGCCGACACCGATGACGCGGATCACGTGCGCGCGCAGGCGTTCGGCATCGAGCCGAGCGGCGCCAGCGCGTCCTCCGACTCGCTCGAACTCGCGACGAGTGCGCCCGAGCCCGAGCCGGCCGCGCCCGAGACCGCCGAGCCCGAGCCGGCGGCGCCGGCCGACGACCCCTGGGCAATGGACTCGAGTGGCGAAGAGGAGTCCTGGGCCTCGGTGCTGGACGACGACGATTCGGGCGGATCCCCGAGCGAGGCGCTTGCCGAGGCGCCTGCCGCGCCGGCGGACGCGACCGAAGACAAGCCGCGCCGCGAGCGGCCCCCTGGCCTCACAGAACTCGACTTTGGCACGGCCAGCCAGCGCGCCGCGCAGACCGCGCTGCGCACGGCGGCCCTCGCCGTCGGCCTGCTCCTGGTGCTGGGCGGGCTGCGCGTGCTGATCACGCACGGTCTCGGAGCAGCGCCCGGCCCGCAGGTGATTCGGGCGAACGGCTGGGCCGCCAGCGAGATCGAGGCGGCGCAGCTGCGCGACGCATTCGGGGAGCGGGTGCTGGTGCTGCGCGGCACGTTGGTGCCCGAGGAGCGGCAGGCCCCGCCCACACTGGGGGTCACCCTGCTCGACGCGCTCGGCAATCCGCTCGAAGCTCGGGTGCTGGCGTACCTGGAGCGCGTGGAAGGCGCGGAGTTGAACGCGGAGGCACTCACGGAGTGGCTGCGCCGTGGCAGCGCCCCGCGTCGCGCAACGCGCCCGGTTGCGGGCTTCACCGTACTGGTGCCCGACCCGCCAGAGACCGCGAGCCGCTTCCGGCTGGAGCTGCTGCCGGGGCCGGGCGCGAGCTAGGCTGCCGCTCTCGGCGCCGTCCCCGCTCAGCCCTTCTCGGCCTCGTCTTCGCGGCTCTTCCCCGGGGTCACATCGATCTCGGGCGGCTCGCGGGTGGCGCCGCGGAAGTTGCGAATGCCCTCGCCCAATCCCTTGCCGATCTGGGGCAAACGGCTGGCGCCGAAGATCACCACGACGATCGCAAAGACGATCAGAAGCTCCGTGACGCCCAGACCGAACATTTCATGTGCGAAGGTCTCCCAGCGCGGCGGCGAAGTCAACGGACCGGCGGGCGCGCACCCCGGGCGGCTAGACTCCCCGAGCCCATGGACCCTGCTATCTTCA
Source organism: uncultured Gammaproteobacteria bacterium (assembly GCA_964194645.1). GTDB lineage: Bacteria > Myxococcota_A > UBA9160 > SZUA-336 > SZUA-336 > CAXMNF01. Next base: position 2,522 of record CAXMNF010000357.1, on the reverse strand, counting down.
AGGCATACGACATCCGCGGGCTGTATCCCGAGCAGCTCGACCCGCCCGGCGCCCTGGCGATCGGACGGGCCACGGCTCGCTTCCTGGGCGGTGGACCGATCGTCGTCGGCCGGGACATGCGCGAGAGCGGCCTGCCGCTGCGCGACGCGCTGATCGCTGGCCTGCGCGGCGAAGGCGCCGATGTGATCGACATCGGCCGTGTGACCACGCCCATGGTCTACTTCGCGACGGCCTCACTGGGCGGAGCAGGCGGCGTCATGATCACGGCTTCGCACAATCCCGGCGGGTATAACGGCTTCAAGGTGTGTGGCCGCTCTGCCGTGCCGGTCGGCATCGAGACCGGACTGGCCGAGATCCGCGACGGCGCCCTCGCGTTGCTCGGCGAGCCCGCACCGCCGGCGCGCGCTGGCGAACGCAGCCAGCCGGTCGACCAAGCCTATGCCACGCACCTGCTCGAGACCTTTCCGCGCAAGCCCCGGCTGCGCGTGGCGATCGACTGCGGCAACGGCATCGCCGGCGAGGCGCTCGAGCCGCTACTGGAGCGGCTGCCGCTCGAGGTGACGCGCCTCTACTTCGAGCCGGACGGGAGCTTTCCGAACCACGAGGCGAACCCGATCGTGCCCGAGAACCTCGAGGACCTGCGCGCCGCCGTGCGCGCTACGGGAGCGGACCTGGGTGTCGCCTTCGACGGCGACGGGGACCGCGCCGTGTTCGTCGACGAGCGGGCCGAGGCGGTTCCCGCCGATCTGATGACCGCGCTGCTCGTGCCACACGTGATCGAGAGCTGGCGGCCAGGCGACGCCCGCCCGGTGATCGTCTACGACCTGCGCTCCAGCCGGGTCGTGCCCGAGGCGATCCGCGCGGCGGGGGGCGAGCCGCTGCGCTGCCGGGTGGGACACGCCTTCATGAAGGCGCGCATGCGCGAGCGCGGCTCGCCCTTCGGCGGCGAGCTGTCCGGTCACTACTACTTCCAGTTTCCGTCGGGCTACGTCGCGGACGACGGCGCCGCCGCGATGCTGCTGCTCCTGCAGGTGCTGGCCGAGCGCGGCAAGCCGCTGTCCGAGCTGTGGCGCCCGCTGCGGCGCTACGCGCAAAGTGGTGAGGTGAACCGCCGCGTGGACGACGTCGGCGCTGCAACCGAGCGCGTGCGCGCCGCCTTTCCGGACGGCGAGACCGACGAGCTCGACGGGCTGACCGTCGCGTTTCCCGACTGGTGGTTCAACCTGCGCCCGTCGAACACCGAGCCTCTCCTGCGGCTCAACGTCGAGGCGCCCAGCGAGGCGCAGATGCGCGAGCAGCGCGACCGCATCCTGGGCGTGATCGAGGGCTAGGTGGCCGCGCCCGGACTGCTGCGCGGAGCCTCGCGCATCCCGGCGGCTCTGCGCATGTTGCGGCGCGAGCGCTCGCTGTGGGCGTATTGCGCGGCGCCACTCGCGCTGAACGTCGCTCTGTTCGCGGGCGCGCTGCTGCTGTTCGCGGCCAACTATGGCGACCTGATCGGTTGGCTCGGGGACCTGCTGGCGGTCGATGACCCGGCGGCCTGGTACCAGTGGTTCTGGGTGGGACCGCTGCGCGCATTCGCCTGGCTGTTGCGCTGGATCGTGATCGTCGCGGCCGCGCTGCTGGTCTACCTGCTGTTCACTATCGTGGGCAGCGTGATCGCAGCGCCGTTCCTGGACCTGCTCTCGGAGCGGGTCGAGGCGCTGGCCGGTGGCGCGCCTCCGCCCACGCGTGGCTGGCGGGCCTCGCTGCTCGCCGCGGCGGCCGCGCTCCGCGAGGACCTGAAGCGCACCGCATTCTTTCTGGGCGTCCAGCTCGTCATCTTCGGCGCGGGCCTCGTCCCGGGGCTGCAGCCGTTCGCCGGAGTCGCGGCGCTCTTGTTCACGGCCGCCTTCCTGTCCCTCGACTACACCGCGTATCTGCTCGATCGCCACCAGGTCCCGTTCCGAGCGCGCCGCGCCTGGCTCTGGCAGCACCGCGGAGGCATGCTCGGCTTCGGCGGCGCTGCACTCGCGAGCTTTCTGGTGCCGGGGCTGAACTTTCTGTGCCTGCCGGTGCTGGTGACGGGCGGAACCTTGCTGGCACTCGAGGCCGGCGTGCCGCGGGTCCCCTAGGCCAGCTCCACGGACAGGCGCTTGGCCTGGCCGGTCAGCCAATCGGCGTCGAGGCTGGCGCCGGGCGCAACCACCCGGGCGGTGGCGCCGGTCAGGAGCCCGGCGCTGCCCCTCGGCGAGCAACGCCCCGCGGCCCAGCGCGACCAGACCGAGGCGCCGGGTGTCGAGCTCGGGGCGCCCGGCCAGCGCCTGCAGCACGCGCTCGAGATCGCCTTCGAGCTGCGCCAGCGCGTCGCCGAACAAGGTGTCGTGAAGCGCGTGCGCGGGGTCGAAGGCGGGCGCCGAGAGCTTCTCGCTGGCGCGCGCGCCGCAGAGCGGCAGGTCGAGCGACGCCAGGGCGCAGCAATCCCAGGCGGCGCCCAGCGCCCTGAGTTCGGGCGCGTCGGCGGAGCCGTTGCTTCCCAGCCA
>CAXMNF010000356.1:0-17925 GCA_964194645.1 uncultured Gammaproteobacteria bacterium | reverse complement strand
CAGCGCCTGGCGTTGGAAAAGGGCCGCGCAGTGGCCGTGAACTGCGAGGTCGACAGCTGCGTGCTGGCCGCGGACACGATCGTAGTACTCGACGGCGAAATGCTCGGAAAACCGCGCGACGAGCTCGACGCCCTGCGCATGCTGCTGGCCCTGTCGGGCCGGACGCACCGGGTCCTGACCGGCTACGCGCTGCTGGCCGGCGGCGGACGCGAGCTGCAGCGCGGCGTGGCCACGAGCCACGTGCGCATGCGCGAGATCGCCGAGCCGGAGGCGCGCGCGTACGCTGCGACGGGGGAGTCGCTCGACAAGGCGGGCGGCTACGCCCTGCAGGGCGAGGCGGGCCGCTTCGTCGCGGCGGTCGAAGGCGCGCGCGACAACGTGATCGGCCTGCCGCTCGGCGAACTGGCGGCGCTTCTGGCGGCGCAAGGGGTGACACCGGAGTGAGTAGCGTCGCCGCGCGGCTCGCCGCCGTGCAGGCGCGGGTCTCCGCCGCCGAACTCGCGGCCGGCCGGAAGCCAGGCTCTGCGCGGATCGTCTCGGTGGCGAAGACCTTCCCCGCCGAGCTGGTGCTGCAGGCCGTGCACGCCGGCGCGCGCGTGTTCGGCGAAAACCGCGTGCAGGAAGCCGCCGACAAGATCCCGGAGGTGGCGCGCGCGACCGACCAGACCCTGGAGTGGCACCTGGTCGGGAGCCTGCAGCGCAACAAGGCGGCCCGCGCGGTCGAGCTGTTCGACGTGATCCACTCGGTCGACCGACCGGAGCTGGCCGAAGCCCTGGAGCGCGCCGCCGAGCGGGCCGGCCGGCGTCCGCGCGTACTGCTGCAGGTCAACCTGGACGACGAACCCCAGAAGGCGGGCGTGGACCCCTCGCGCGCGGCCGAGCTGGCGCAAAGCGTCGCCGCCCTGCCCCACCTCGAACTGGCCGGCCTGATGGCGATTCCACGGCCGCGCCCGGACCCCGCCGGACAGCGCCCCGCATTCGCTCGTTTGCGCTCGCTCCTCCAGGAGCTGAAACTCGCACCTGCCGGGCGCGCGGAGTTGTCCATGGGCATGTCCGCAGATTTCGAGGTCGCGATCGCCGAGGGCGCGACCTGGGTGCGCGTGGGAACCGCGATCTTCGGCGAGAGGAGCCGCACGTGATCGAGCTGCCGAAGACGGTCGGGACGATCGGCGGGGGCAACATGGCGGAGGCGATCCTGCAGGGGCTGCTCCAGGCGGGCCTGGACGCCGAGCAGCTGATGGCAGCCGACCCCGATCCCGCGCGCCGCGAGCACCTGCAGAGCCAGCTCGGCGTGCGCACCAGCGACAGCAACGCCCAGGTTGCGGCCGCCTGCGAGCTGCTGGTGCTGGCGGTGAAGCCGGCCCACCTGGAGCGCGCGACTGGCGAGCTGCCGCACGACGGCGGGCCCCTCTACGTGTCGATCGTGGCGGGTCGCACGCTGGCGACCTTGCGCCGCCTGCTCGGGGCCGGCTCGCGGATCGTGCGCGCCATGCCGAACACGCCGGCCCTGATCGGCGCGGGCATCACCGCCATTGCCGACGATCCGGGCGCGGCACCCGAAGACCTGGAGCGCGCCTCTGCCGTGCTGCACGCGATCGGCGAGGTGGTGCGCGTGCCCGAGCCGCAGCTCGACGCGGTGACCGGCCTGTCCGGTTCCGGGCCCGCCTACATCTACCTGATCGTGGAGTCGCTCACCGAAGCCGGGATCCGCGAAGGCCTGCCGGCGGCCGTGGCGCGCCAACTCGCCACAGAGACGCTGCTCGGCGCAGCGCGCATGGTGCGGGAGTCCGGCGAGCACCCGGCCCTGCTTCGCGAACGCGTCACCTCGCCGGGCGGAACGACCGCGGCCGGCCTGGCGGCGCTGGAGGACGCCGGGCTGCGCTCGGCGCTGCTGGCGGCCGTGCGCGCGGCCACGGCCCGCTCGCGCCAGCTGGCCGAGGAAGGCTGATTCTCCTCAAGCCAGCCGGGCTTTGCGTCGAAACTGCGTGAGAGACGCATGCGCCTGACACCCATCGAAATCCGTTCGCACCGCTTCGGCTCGCGGCTGCGGGGCTACGACCCGATCGAGGTCGAGGCCTTCCTCGAGACCGTGGTCGCCGACTTCGAGGAGGTGGTGCGCGAGAACGCCCAGCTGCTCCGCGAGAGCGAAAGGCTGGCGCGCGAGCTCGACACGCACCGGGGCCGCGAGCAGAACATCCAGCAGACCCTGTCCACCGCCCAGGGCGTCGTGGACAACCTGCAACGGACCGCCATGAAAGAGGCCGAGGTGCTGGTCAGCGAGGCGGAGCTGCGGGCCGAGAAGCTGCTGGTCGAGGCCAGCGCGACCCGCAACAACGTCGAGCTCGAGATCGCGGAGCTGAAGCACCTGCGCAATCGCCTGTCCGCCGAGGTGCGCCAGACCGTCGAGCGCTACCTGTCGATGATGGAAGTCTACGACGACGCACACTGCTCGGCGGCTCTGCCGATCGACGAGGTGGAGCCGGAGCCAGAGGCATAGACCCGCTTGGCCGAGCCCTCCCCCCTGGCGGCCCGCAAGCGGGCGGACGGTCTCGAAGTCTGGGTCCACGTCCAGCCGCGCGCCTCGCAGGATGCGGTGGGGGGCCGCCACGGCGACGCCCTCCGGGTGCGGGTCCGCGCAGCGCCCAGCGACGGCCGGGCCAACCGCGCGGTCTGCGCAGCCATGGCGGACGCCTTCGGCCTGCGGTCCCGCCAGGTCGCGCTCCTTGCTGGCGAGAGCCGGCGCCGCAAGAGGATCTGGCTGGAGGGCGACCCGCGAGCCCTGACCGAGCGCCTGGAGGCGCTCGCGGCGGTTTGACGGAGCCAGTGCTGCGCTCTAGATTGGCCGCGGTCCGCTCCCCCTGGACCGTGGATTTTCCCTGGGGAATCCAATAGATGCCGACTTACGAGTACGAGTGCACGAACGGCCACTGCTTCGAAGTGGTCCAGCGCATGACGGACGAGCCGCTCAAGCGCTGCAAGCAGTGCCGGGCCAAGGTGCAGCGCCTGATCTCGGCCTCGAGCTTCATCCTGAAGGGCGGCGGCTGGTACTCGGATGGCTACAGCTCCTCCAAAGGCGGAGGCGGAAATGGCTCGGACTCCTCGACCAGCTCTCGAGATAGCGGCTCCAAGTCCTCGTCGGACAAGAAGTCCTCTTCGGACAGCAAGTCCTCATCCGGCGACAAGTCCCCATCGGGGGGCAAGTCCTCATCGGGCGGAGACTCCAAGAGCTAACCCGTCGCCGGGGCCTCGGGCGTGACCCGGGTGGTGGACGGCAAGAAGCTCGCCGCCGAAATCCGCGCGGAGGTGGCCAGCGAGGTCGCGGCCCGCAGCGGCCCGGTGCCGTGCCTGGCCACGGTGCTGGTCGGCGACGATCCGGGCTCGCAGGTCTACGTGCGCCACAAGCACATCGACTGCCGGAAGGTCGGCTTCAACTCGGTGCAGATCGAGTTGCCAGCGGACGTGCGGCAGGACGAGCTGCTCGGTCGGGTACGCGAGCTCAGCGAGGACCCGAAGGTGCACGGCTTCCTGGTGCAGCTGCCCCTGCCCGCCGGCCTCGACCCGTCCGCGGTGGCGGCGGCGATCGCGCCCGACAAGGACGTGGATGGCCTCACCCCGGTGAATGCGGGCCGGCTGCTGCGCAATGACCCGGGCCTGCGGCCCTGCACGCCGCTCGGCTGCCTCGAGATCCTGGACCGGAACGGCGTCGAGCTCGAGGGCGCGCGCGCCGTGGTGATCGGGCGCAGCAACATCGTCGGCAAGCCGGTGGCCCTGCTGCTCCTGCAGCGCAACGCCACCGTCACGGTATGCCACTCGCGGACGCGCGAGCTGCCCGAGCTGATCCGCCAAGCCGACGTGGTAATCGTCGCAGTCGGCCGGCCGCGCTTCGTACAGGGCGACTGGATCAAGCCCGGCGCGGCCGTGATCGACGTGGGCGTGAACCGCGTCGGAGAAAAGCTCGTCGGCGACGTGGACTTCGAGGCCGCCCGCGAGATCGCCGGACTGATCACGCCCGTGCCGGGCGGAGTCGGGCCGCTGACGCGCGCGATGCTGCTCGTGAACACGCTTCGTGCCCAGGAGCTGCAGCGGGGCTGACGTGGGAGAAGCGCTGAAGCAGACGCCGCTCCACGCGCGCCACGTCGAGGCCAGTGCGCGCATGGTGCCGTTCGCGGGCTGGGACATGCCGGTCCTGTACGGCTCGATCGTAGACGAGCACCGCGCGGTGCGTCGTTCGGCCGGGCTATTCGACGTGTCACACATGGGAGAGCTGCGGATTCGGGGCCCACAGGCGGCGGCGCTGGCCCAGCGCCTGCTCACGAACGACGTGGTCGACGCTCCGGTCGGGCGGGTGCGCTACGGCCTGCTCTGCCAGGAGGACGGCGGCGTGATCGACGACGTGACCGCCTACCGCGTGGCCGAGGACGACGTGCTGCTGTGCGTGAACGCTTCGAACATCGCCGCAGACCTGGAGTGGCTGCGCAAGGTCCAGGCGCAGAGCGGCCTCGACTGCGAGGTCCACGACGAGAGCGATGCGACCGCGCTGCTCGCCATCCAGGGCCCCGCAGCGCTCGAGATCACCGCCGGGTTGCTCGAGGACGGCGGCCAGGCGCCGCGCCGCTGGCGCTTCCGCGAGGCGCGCCTGGCGGGCGTCCCCGTCTGGCTGTCGCGCACCGGCTACACCGGCGAGGACGGCTACGAGATCTTCGTTGCCTCGCAGCAGGCCGTGGCGCTCTGGGACGCACTCGTGGCCGCCGGTGCGGACCGGCTGGCCCTGGCCGGCCTGGGCGCGCGAGACACGCTGCGCAGCGAGATGGCCTACCCGCTCTACGGCCACGAACTTGATCTGGGGCGGAATCCGCTCGAGGCCGGCCTGGAGCGCTTCGTCCGTTTCGGTGCCGGCTTCATCGGCGAAACGGCGCTCGCGGCCCTGCACCCCGGCGGCCCGGCCGAGCGACTGGTCGGTCTGCTGCTCGAAGGGCGCGCCGTGCCACGCCCGGGCTTCGCGATTCTCGCGGACCGGCCCGTCGGGCGCGTGACCAGCGGCACCTTCGCTCCCAGCGTCGAGCGATCGATCGCGATGGGTTACGTTCCCGCCGATCTGGCCGAGCCCGGAACCCGGCTCGCCGTCGAGATCCGCGGTCGGCAGGTTCCGTGTACCGTCACCGAAACCCCGTTCTACAACAGGAAGAGCTGATGGCAGGCAAGGTCTACGAGTTCCCCGACGATTGCCACTACTCCGAGTCCGACGAGTGGGTCCGGGTCGATGGCGCGACCGCGCGGATCGGCATCACGGACTATGCGCAGTCGGAGCTGTCCGACATCGTGTTCGTCGAGCTGCCGGAGGTCGGCACCCAGGTCGAGATCGGCGATTCCTTCGGCGTGGTCGAGTCGGTCAAGGCCGTGAGCGACCTGATCGCGCCCGTCCCCGGCGAGGTCACTGAGACGAACACGGCCCTCGAGGACAGCCCCGAGTGGCTGAACGAAGAGCCGTACGGCAGGGGTTGGATCGTGGCCATCGAGATCGAGGATCTGGAGTCGCTCGACAACCTGATGAACGCCGAGGCCTACCAGAAGTACGTGGAGGAGCGCTCCGGATCGTGAGCTACACACCGCACACGCCCGAGGAGATCCGCTTCATGCTGGAGCGGATCGGCATCGCGAGCCTGGACGAGCTGTGGAGTTCGGTTCCCGCCGCGCTGCGGGCGCGGGCCGAGCTCAAACTGGCCCCGGCGCTCGCGGAGCGCTCGCTGCTCGCGCACTTCCGGGAGCGCGCCGAGCAGAATCGCACGGCTGCCAACTCGATCAGCTTCCTGGGCGCCGGCGCCTATCGCCACTTCATCCCGTCCGCGGTCGATGCACTGGCGAGCCGCGGGGAGTTCGCCACTGCCTACACGCCGTACCAGGCCGAGATCAGCCAGGGCACGCTCCAGGCGATCTTCGAGTTCCAGACCCTGATCTGCCAGCTCACCGGTCTGGACGTGGCAAACGCCTCGCTGTATGACGGCGCGTCCGCGGCAGCCGAGGCCGCGCTGATGTCGCTGCGCGTCACGCGCCGCCGGCGCCTGCTGGTGAGCGCCGCACTCCACCCGCACTACCGCCAGGTGCTCGAGACCTACACGGCCGAGCTCGATTGCGAGATCGCAAGCTTGCCGCTCGCGGCAGACGGACGCACGGCCGTGGCGCCGCTGCCGGACGACCTGGCCGCCGTGCTCGTGCAGTACCCGAACGTGCTCGGCTGCGTCGAGGACCTGCGCGCCCACGCCGAGGCCGCGCATCGAGCCGGTGCGCTGCTGGTCTGCGTGACCGCCGAGCCCTTCGCGCTGGCCCTGCTGCGCTCCCCCGGGGAGCTCGGCGCCGACGTGGCAGCCTGCGAGGCCCAGGCGTTCGGCGTGCCGCTCTCATTCGGCGGGCCGTTCGTCGGCGTGCTCGCCGCGCGCCAGCAGCACGTGCGGCAGCTTCCGGGCCGCCTGATCGGCGAGACCGTCGACAGCAACGGCGAGCGAGCCTTCGTCATGACGCTCACCACCCGCGAGCAGCACATCCGCCGCGAGAAGGCCACGAGCAACATCTGCACGAATCAGGGGCTTTGCGCGCTGCGTGTGGCGATCTACCTGTCGCTGCTCGGGCGCCGCGGCGTGCGCCAGCTGGCGCGGATCAACCTGTCGCTCGCGGAGTACGCCAAGGAGCGGCTGGCCGAGGCGCGCCTGCGGCTTCCCTACGCGGCCCCCACGTTCAACGAGTTCGTGGTCGAGGTGCCGGACCTGGCCAACCGCTACCCGGACATGGTGGAGCGCGGGCTCTTGCCGGGCCTGCCGCTCGAGCGGCTCGATCCCGAGCGGCGCGACCAGCTGCTGATCTGCACCACCGAGATGATCGGCCGCGAGCAGATCGACCGGTTGGTGCGGGAGCTCGGCGCGTGACGACGTCCGGACGCTCGGGACTGATTCACGACGAGCCTCTGCTCTTCGAGCGCTCGCGCGAGGGCCGCAGAGGCGTGCCGGTCGACGAGACCGACGTTCCGCTGCTCGATCCCGCCGCGGTGCTCGGCGAGGACCTGCTGCGCGGCGACATCGAAGGATTCCCCGAGCTGTCGGAGCTCGACGTGGTGCGCCACTACACGCGGCTCTCGCAGTGGAACTTCTCGATCGACGCCGGCTTCTACCCGTTGGGCTCCTGCACGATGAAGTACAACCCGAAGCTGAACGAGACCGTGGCCGCCCTGCCCGGGATCCGCGAGGCCCACCCGCTGGCACCGGACGAAGCGATCCAGGGCATGCTCGCGCTGGCCTGGGAGCTCGAGCAGGCGTTGGCCGAGATCTCCGGCCTCGACCGCGTGACCCTGCAGCCCGCCGCGGGGGCGCAGGGCGAGTTCGTGGGCATGAAGATCATCCAGGCGCACCACCGGGCGCGCCGCGAGACGCAGCGCAAGCGCGTGCTGATTCCGGATACCGCCCACGGCACGAACCCGGCGAGCGCGGCGCTGAACGGCTTGGAGGTGGTCGAGATCCGGGTGGGGCGCGACGGCATCGTGCATCCCGACGCCGTGGCAGCGGCGCTCGACGAGCGGGTCTCGGCGCTGATGCTCACCAACCCGAACACGCTGGGCCTGTTCGAGACGCACGCTGCCGAGGTGGCCGACCGCGTGCACGAGGCCGGGGGCCTGGTCTACATGGATGGCGCCAATCTGAACGCGCTGCTCGGCGTGGCCAAGCCCGGCCACATGGGCGTGGACGTGATGCACTTCAACCTGCACAAGACGTTCTCCACGCCGCATGGCGGGGGCGGACCGGGCTCGGGCCCGGTCGCGGTGAAGAACCTGCTGGCACCCTACCTGCCCACCCCGGTCGTGCGCCGCGAGGACGAGCGCTACCGCCTCGACCACGAACTGCCCGATTCGATCGGCCGCGTGCACGGCTTCCTGGGCAACGCCGGTATCTGGGTGCGCGCCCTGGCGTACCTTCGGACGCTGGGCGCGCCCGGACTCGCGGAGCTCACCGAGCGCGCCGTGCTGAACGCGAACTACCTGCTGGCAGAGCTGCGCGAGAGCTACGACGTGCCTCATGAGGGACGCGTGATGCACGAGTGCGTGCTCACCGACCGGCTGCAGCAGGCGCACGGGGTGACGACCGCCGACATCGCGAAGCGGCTGATGGACATGGGCTTCCACCCACCGACCATCTACTTTCCGCTGGTCGTGGCCGGCGCTCTGATGATCGAGCCCACCGAGTGCGAATCGCTCGAGACCTTGGACGAGTTCGTCGAGGCCATGCGCCGCATCGCGGACGAAGCCGAGCGCAGCCCCGAGAAGGTCACCGCCGCGCCGACCCTGCCGAAGGTGTCCCGGCTCGACGAGGTGCGCGCCGCGCGCAAGCCGCGCCTGCGCTGGCTGCCCGACGAGGGTTAGCCGTGCCTACTCCGAACCGCCAACGCTGGCCCGCGCTGGCCGCGCTGGCGCTACTAGCGTGCTCCGCGGTGCAGGAAGTGAACCCGCTCGCGGACAAGGAGCTCACCGTCGAGCGCGAGCGCGAGCTCACCGCGGACGTCGCCCGCCAGATCCGCGAGCAGTTCCCGCTGGTGCACGACCCGATCCTGCTCGCCTACCTGAACGAGCTGGGCCAGGAGATCGTCGCCACCACCGAGCCGCAGCCCTTCATCTATCGCTTCGTGCTGGTCGATGACGACGCCCTGAACGCCTTCACGATCGGCGGTGGCCACGTCTACGTACATTACGGAGTGCTGGCGCAGGCGGGGAATGTTTCCGAGCTGGCCGGCGTGCTCGCTCACGAGATCGCGCACGTGCGGCGCCGCCACATTGCTCGGCGGAACGAGGGCCAAGGTGTGGCGACCTTGATCACGATGGCCACTCTGGCGGCCGCCGTGCTGGCCGGCGGCGATCCGAGCGTGATCATGCTCGGCGCGGGCGTCAACGTGGCGCTGCAGCTCAGGAACAGCCGCAGCGCGGAGGCCGAGGCCGATCGCGAGGCAATCGCGTACATGGTGCGGGCCGGCTACGACCCGGACGGCCTGCGCCGCTTCTTTCAACGGCTGCTGACGGCCTATCCCGACACGGCCGACGTACCCGCGTACCTGTACACGCATCCTGCCGTGAAGGAGCGCGTGGCCGCGGTGCGCGTGGAGATGGAGCGCACCGATGCGCCCCGCGACCTGCGCCGCGACGACCCGCGCCTGGCCCGCATGCAGGCGCGCCTGGCGCAGGTGCTCGAGCCGGTCGCCGGCGGCAGCGGGTTGTACGCACGCCCCGAGTTCGACCGAGCGAAGACCGACCCACTGCTCGAAGAGGCGCGGCTCGAGCGCAGCCTCGAGCGCGACGAAGCGGCGCTGGCACTGCTGGTGCACGCTGAGGAGATCGAGCCGAACGACCCGCGCGTGCCCCTGCTGCGGGCAGACTGGTCAGAGGAGCGCGAGGACTGGGAGCAGGCGCGGCTGCACCTCGAGCGGGCCTTCGAGCTCGACCCGCACGCGACCCTGGTGCAGTACCGGCTCGGCTCGGTGTACGCGCGACTCGGCCAGCGCACGCGGGCGGCGTTCTACCTGGAGCAGGCAGCCGCCGGCTTCCGGGCCGGGAGCCCGGGCCGCACCCGCGCCGAGCTCGAGCTGCAGCGTCTGGCCGCCGCGGTGCTCGACGAGAGCGGCCTGCACGGCCGCAGCGCAGGTCCGGCCCGCGACCAGTTCCGCTCCGGGGACGCGGTCGAGTGGTGGGGCCAGCTCTCCCGCTCCTTCATTGCGCTCAACCCCGAGGTGACGGTGCGTTGGATCGGACCCGGCCCGCGCGTCGCCTTCCAGGAAACGATTCGCATGAGCCCACTCGGCCGGCTCACCAGCGAGCTGCCCGGAGAGAGCGCGCGGCCCGGCAGATGGGTCGTCGAGGTCAGCGCCGGTGACACCGCCGTGGACCACCGCGCATTCCAAGTCGTCGCCCGCGATGGATCGCCGGACTAGGGAGGTCTACGAGCGCGACGCGCGCACCTGGATCGGGGCGCGGCGGCCGGTCGCCCTCGAGGACGGCCGGATCGAGGCCCTCGCCGCACGCGTGGCCCCGGGGGTCCGGGTCGCGGACCTGGGCAGCGGTCCGGGCTGGTACGCCGCGGCGCTCCGAGCAGGCGGGCGTCCGGCCGTGGCGCTCGATGTCTCGCTGGAGATGCTGCGCGCCGCCGGCGAGCATGCGCCGGGGCTGCCGCGCGTCTGCGCCGACCTGGCCGCCCTGCCCTTTGCGCGCGCCTCCTTCGGCGGGGCGGTCGCTCTGAATGCCTACCAGCACCTGCCGCTCGCCGAGCTGCCGGCTGCCTTTGCGCAGCTCCACGGCGCACTCGCCGAAGGGGCGGCTCTGGAACTCACGCTGGCGGACCTGGAGCGCGCCGATCCCGACCCGGAGGAGCAGTCGCACGGCGGCGCGCAGCGGCGTGTCTCCCGGAGCTTCCCGGGCCGGCTGTTCTCGTATTGCACGGAAGAGTTCGCGCGTGCCTTGCTCGAGGGCGCCGGGTTCGAGGTGAACTGCCTCGAGCGCGATGCGTTCTGGCTGCGCATTCGCGCGACCCGATGCTTTACCTTGCCGGACTTCGTGCGGCCGGAACTCGCGTTGCTGGTCTGCGGGCTCAACCCGTCGCTGTACGCCGCACGGCACGGCGTGCCGTTCGGCCGGCCGGGCAATCGCTTCTGGCCCGCCGCGCGCGCGGCGGGCTTGATCGAGCACGAGTGCGATCCGCTCGCCGCGCTGCGCCGCGGCGTCGGCTTCACGGACCTGGCCAAGCGCGCGACGCGCCGCGCAGACGAACTGCGCCCCGAAGAATACGGCGCCGGGCTCGCGCGCCTGCGCGCGCTACTGCGCCGCCAGCGCCCGCGGGCCCTGGTGTTCGTGGGACTGGACGGCTGGCGCAGGGCGGTCGACCGCCGTGCGTCAGCCGGTCCGGTCGCAGGCGGGTTCGAGGACACTCCGGCCTACCTGATGCCGTCCACATCGGGCCTGAACGCGCGCAGCTCGCTCGACGAACTCGTCGCGCACCTGCGCCGCGCCGCCGCGGCCTGAGGCCAGTTGACGCGCCCCGGGGCAGAGTGCTGCAATCGCAACGGAAGCGCGTGGCAGGCTGGTGCAGTCCTGGGACTTCAAATCCCATGGGAGGCCTGAGTACAGGTCTTCGGCCGGTTCGATTCCGGTGCGCTTCCGCCACCCCTCCCTCCCCCTGCTATAGTCGTCCAACGAGGGCTTGCGGGGGAGAGCAGCCATGAGCTTCCGGATCCACTTTCAGGACGTGCCGCACTCCGACCGCGTGCGGAGCGAGTGCCAAGAGCTGACGACCGGCCTGCTTCAGGAGTTCCCGGAGTCCAGCAAGTACGAAGTGACCATCAGCCAGAGCGGCAGCGACTACCAGACGCACCTGCACGTGACCGGCAAGGACCTGAGCGTCAACTCCAAGGCCAAGAGCAAGGAGCTGCGCGATACCGTGGTCGAGGCCTTCGAGAAGGCGCAGCGCCAGCTGCGCAAGCACCACGACAAGGTGATCTTCTCGCGGCGCCGCGAGGGTCAGAAGGCCTCGAACAAGTAGCGCGCTACTCGGCCTTCTCGAGCGAGTCCGCGTCGGGCAGACGCAAGGGCGCGCCGCGGCCGATCGCATATCCCTGGCCGCAGCGAATGCCGAGCTCGCGGATCGCGCCTAGTTCGCTCTCGGTTTCGATGCCCTCCGCGATCACGTCCGCGTCCAGGCGTTGGGCCAGCGCCTGCAGGCCTCTCAGCAGCTCCTGCTTGGGGGCGTGCTCGTCGACCCCGCGCACCAGCGACATGTCGATCTTCAGGTAGTCGGGCGAGAGCTCGAGCGCGGACTCCAGGCTCGAGTAGCCGCTGCCGATGTCGTCCAGCGCGATCTGGAAGCCGAGGCTCGAGAAGTGGCCGATCGCCTCGCGGAAGATCTGGAAGTTCGAGATCGCCTCGCGCTCGGAGATCTCGAGCACCAGGTCCTGCGGCGCCAGACCGAGGTCCTCCAGCACCTTGCGGACTCGCATCTCGCCGAAGTCCGGGTCGTGGACGCTGGTGGGCAGGATGTTCAGGAAGAGCTTCTTGCCGGGCTCGATGCCCCGTGCGTTCTGCAGCGCGATGCGCCGACAAACTCCGTCCAGCTCGTACTCGAGGTTGGCCTGATAGGCCACCGAGAAGAGCCGCTGCGGGCTCTCCAGGCCGCTGCCGACCGGTCCGCGCGTGAGCGCTTCGTACCCCAGGACCCTGTGCGAGGAAAGCTCGATGATCGGCTCGTAGACGGTGCTGAGCGTCTGGTCCATGATGATGCGCCGCAGCTGCGCGACGCGCTCGCGACTGACGCGCTCCAACTCGAAGCTCGCGCTGCGCTGCGTGAACTCGATCAGGCGGCGGATCTGCATCTCGGGCCGCTGGAACGGGCGGTGCAACGCCATGCCGCTGCCGACCGCGACCTCGTCGGGATCCATCAGGTAGGGGTACACGATCCGGTTCAAGCACAGGCCGATGTACTCGCGCAGGTGGTCCGCGAGCTGCGGCAGCGTCTCCTGGTAGAACGCTAGGTCCGTGCGCGGCCGGTGCAGAAAGAACAGGAGCTGCTCCTCTTCCATTACGCCCGAGGTCAGCCGGAAGTTCTGCCCGAACTGCTTGGCCACGCGCGCCCGGGCCCGCTGGGCCAGCGCCTCGAGCGCCAGGCGGAAGGGCCGCGCCCCATACTGGCGTTCGATCGGGCGCAGGGGGCTGGCATCGACCATCAGCAGGGCCAGGGCGCCGTCGCTCACCAGGCCCTCGGAGAGCTGCTGCAGCTGCTCCGACAGCGGCGCGATCGCCCGCTCCCCGTACAGCGAGACGACCCGATCCTTCAGGGTCGGGGTCGTCCGTGGTCCGTCGCCGCCCAACGACACCTCCGGCCGGGCGCGACAATGGCCCGGTCCTCCCGGGTTGCATCGGACGATTCCCGCCACACCTTGACCGAAGCGCCAGCGGACGACAGGCGCGCGCGCAGGCCACGGGTGGACGCGGACTTAGGACTGCTCCTGCGCGTCGAGCTCGTAGAACACCGTGACACTGACGTGGTCGCCGGACTCGCTCTGGAGCACGTGCTGGATCTCGCAGGGGGTCGCTTCCAGGAACTTGTTGAGTTCCTCCTCGAGCTCCTTCGGGAGCCCCCGGAACACCACACAACGCAACTGGCTCATCTCCCCGCTCTCCTCTAGTAACGCGCCACGGAGGCGTCGATCTCGCTCGACCACGCGTCGATGCCACCGTCCAGATTCTCGACCTGCCGAAAGCCGTTCGCCAGCAGCAGACCACAGGCCTTGCGGCTGCGCGGGCCGTGGTGGCAGTGCACGACCACCGGACGCTCGCGCCACTCCGCCAGCTCCGGCAGGGCCGCTTCGAGCACGCCGAGCGGAACCAGGCGCGCGCCAGCGATGCTCGCCAGCTCGGCTTCGAAAGGCTCGCGCACGTCGAGCAGCAGCAGCTCTTCGCCGCCATCGAGTCGCGCCTGCAGCTGCCGCGGTCCGATCTCGGGCGGGGCCGGAGGTCCGCCCGCTGCCCCCGCCGCAGCGGCGCAGAACGCCTCGTAGTCGATCGGCTCGTGAATGCTGGGGTTCGCGCCACACACCGCGCACTCCGGATCCTTGGGCAACGAGAAGCGGCGAATCTCCATGGCCAAGGCGTCGTAGACCAGCAGCCGCCCGATCAGCGACTCGCCTGAGCCGAGCAGCAGCTTCAGCACCTCGGTCGCCTGCAGGAGACCAATCACGCCCGGCAACACACCAAGGACTCCGGCGGTCGCGCAGTCCGGCGCAAACTCGGGCGGCGGCGGCTCCGGGAACAAGCAGCGGTAGCAGGGGCCGCGCTTGGCATCGAAGACGCTCACCTGCCCCTCGAAGCGCATCACGCTGCCGTACACGAGCGGCTTGCCCAGCCACACGCACAGGTCGTTGGTGAGATAGCGGCTCGGGAAGGTGTCGGTGCCGTCGAGCACCACGTCGTACTCGCGCAACACCCGCTCGCCGTTCGCGGCCTCGAGCTTCTCGGCGTACTGACGCACCTGCACGTCCGGGTTCAGCGCGTTCAAGCGCTCGGCCGCGACCTCGACCTTCGGCCGGCCCACGTCCGCGGTGGTGTAGAGCACCTGGCGTTGCAGGTTCGACGCGTCGACCGTGTCGAAGTCCACGATCCCGAGCGTCCCCACGCCGGCCGCGGCCAGGTACAGGGCGGCCGGAGAGCCGAGGCCCCCCGCGCCCACCAGCAGCACGCGCGCCTCGAGCAGCTTCGTCTGGCCCTCGGCGCCCACACCATCCAGCAGGAGGTGGCGCTTGTAGCGCTCGAGCTGTTCGCCGCTGAACTGGGCCATGGAATGGAGCAGGTTACCGCTGCCCCGGGAGCCCGGCAAACCCCGGGTTCGGACCCTGGTGCCGGAGGTGGGATTCGAACCCACGGCCTGATGACCGCCGGTCGGGTAGTCCCGCCGAGACTGCGATCGGCGCTTGGCGCCCCCGGCCAAGCGAATGGCGCGGTCGATCAAGGACGCCCACTGGGGCGGGGATAGCCTGAAATGTGGAGGTCAAGGGAGCCCCAACGGAAGCCGAACGGATGCTCGGCAGAGGAGTTGCTGCTGTGCGACATCAGAGCCGTCCCCCTTCGCCTCCAACGGCCGCCGCTGCAGTGCCGCGGCGGCCGTTCTCCAATGCGAGCAGAAAAAAAGAGGAGTCGCCGACGAGCGGCGGGCAAAGGAGGTCAGCGATGAAGGGTACGACGCGTTTTCAGGGCTCGGACGAGGCGACGGACCTGATCCGAGACGTGCACTTCAGCTGGGACAGCCTGCGCAAGGCCATCGACCGCAGGCTCATCGTTGCCCTCGACCAGGAGGCCCCGCAGGCCGAGCGACGCTACGCGGCCGCCTGGCTTGCGGTCATGTCCCTCAGGGCCGTGAGCCTCGACGACGATCTCTCCTCCTGACCCGATGACCCACCCTACCCGCGCTCGGGACCGTCGCCTCGCTCCTTCCCCTTGCGGCGCAACTCTGCCGGCGTATGGTCGAACCAGCGGCGCACCGCGCGCGTGAACGCGCTCACGTCGGAGAAGCCCGCCAAGTAGGCGACCTCGCAAATGGGCGTGTCGCGGCGCTGCAAGTGCTCGAGCGTCAGGTCACGGCGCAGCGAGTCCATCACGTCGCGAAAGCTCGACTCCTCCTCCGACAGGCGCCGCTGCAGGGTCCGCGCGCTGAGCCGCAGCCGGTTCGCGACCTTGTTCAAGTCGCACGACCTGCCCTCGAGCATGACGCCGAGCGCGTGGCGCGTACGAGCGATCGCGCTCCCTTGCTGAGCTTCGGCGAGCAGGCGCGCCGCGAACTCGTCGTGCATCTGCGCGATGTGCGGGTGGGCGTGGAGCGACGGCCGGTCGAGCGTACCTGCTGTGAAGACGAGCTCGTCCTCCTCGCAGACGAACCAGACCGGGCTGCGCAGCAGGCGCACGTACTCGTCCTTGGGTCCGCGCGCGTCGTGACGAAAATGCGCCTCCAGCGGGTCTACCTCCGCGCCGCTGACCCAGCTCAGGAAGGCGAGGATCAGGAGCGCCACGTACTCCGCGTGGATCGCGCGGGTCTCTTTATCGCCGTGCTCCATGCCCACGTGGATACGCACGCACTCCTCGTCGTCTTCGAGAACGGCGATCCAGGGCTCACTGGTGAGGGCGCGCTGGTAGGCCGCCACACGCCGGAGTCCCTCGCCGAGCGTGGCGCTGCTCAAGAGCAGGTAGCCGAGGATGTTGACGGCGCGCGGCCGAATCTTCGCACCGGCGTGCAGTCCGATGCAGGGATCGTCCGCGAACCTGGCGGCCGTCGTCCAGACGAGGTCGAAGCGATCCAGCGGAATGCGCGCCTCCGGATCGTCCAGCAGCGCTGGGTCGATGTCGCAGGCGCGCAGCATCGGCTCCCACGCGACGTCCAGATCGGCGAGCGCATCGACGAAGATACGCAGCACCGTCGCAGTGGTCCAATTGCTCGGCATTGCAGGCCTTTCTGGCGCCGACGCTAGCACAGCCCGGGCGATTGGCGTTCTCGAACAAGCCTGATCGAACGGATGCGCCGCGCCGGGCTGGTGCGCCGTCAGCGCCTCGAGTCGGACCGCCGCGTCGTCATGGTCTCACTCAGCGACCGCGGCGAGCGGATGGTCGAGCGACGTTCGCGGAGACCCGCTCCAAACGCCTGGAATTATTGGTGCCGGAGGTGGGATTCGAACCCACAAGCCACGAGGGCACGCGATTTTGAGTCGCGCGCGTATACCAGTTCCGCCACTCCGGCAGTGAGGAAGATCAATTAGTTGCGCGATCACGCCTCCCGCGCAAGGGGCCGGGTGACAAACCGGGTGACAGAATCGGGCCGGATCGGGACCACGTTGCTCGGCAGCACCCGGACCGTCAGCTCGGTTACTCGGGCAGATCCGGCCCTTTGATCTTCCCCCTTCGAGCGCGGCTGGTGATAGACTCGCGCGCCATTTTCAGCACGGAGGATCTCCATGACTCGATCTCTGTTTGTCCTTCTGGTCGTGATATCCGGTATGACCTGTACGCAGACGACTTCTGCCCAGATCGTCCACGACGCAGAGCACTACATCCTCGCAGCGCAGTTCGGAGAGAAATGGGCGGCTGAGGATAAGGAGCTGGACCAGAAGCTGGCCGAACTCTACGAGAAGTTTGGTATGCCGCCGAACATCATCCACATCATGTGGGACGACACCCCACTGGGTGAAGTCGGCATTCCCGAGATCCAGAAGATTCGAGGCTATGAAACGCCAAATATGAACCGGCTTGCCGCAGAAGGAATCAACTTCATGCGCATGTACACCGAGCCGGCATGTACGCCAAGCCGTGCAGCGGTCCTAACGGGCCGCTATGCAATTCGCAGCGGTATGCACACGGTGAGTTTTCCAGTCGAAAACTCTGGAATGGATACGGACGAAGTAACGATGGCGGAAGTCCTCGGCAAGGCGGGCTATGCGACTGGTTTCTATGGCAAGTGGCACCTAGGTGACACGGAGCCCAGCTATGCCCATAACCAGGGCTTTGATGAGGCGTTTTTCACTCCATATAACCAGGTGCCGACCATGTGGGTGCCCGTGGTTGAAGCCGCCAATATCATCACCGGCATGTATCCAGAGTTGTACGGCGAGGACCCGTATGACATGGACAGTTCTTGGCAGCCGCACGGCTACGTTTGGACGCTCGAAGGTACGAAGGGTGGCGCGACCCGCGAGTGGGGGCCGCCGCCAGACCCCGCGAATGCTTGGGACATCGACAAGGAAGCCCAAAAGCGGATCTCCAGCTTCATCAAGAAGAATGCGGATGCCAAGAAACCGTTTTACGTGGCTTACTGGCCTACCATATTGGCCTTTGCGCCCGATGTCCGAAATCCAGTAAGACTGACCGCCAACAAGAATCCTCTGCAGGACGCGTTGGCCAGATTCGACGTTTACGTTGGTCAGCTCATGCAGGAACTTCAGAGCGCGGGGATTGCCGAGAACACCCTGGTAATTCTGATGGCCGACAACGGCCCGTTCACCCATCACGGGCCGCGAGGAATGGTTGAAACGATATACCGGGGCGGTAAGGGCGACTTTACGGAGGGCGGCGTGCGCGTTCCGGCCATGGCCTGGTGGCCGGGCATGATCGAACCAGGCCAGATCGTTGGAGACATAGTTCACGAGACCGACCTGTTCACGACCTTTGCTCGGCTGGGCGGTGCAACAGAATACATCCCGACGGATCGCGTGATTGACGGTGTTGATCAGACAGCGGTGTTTCTAAAGGGCGACACTCACAGCCGTCGCGATTACGTGATGATCTATCAGGGGCCGAACCTGGCTGCTGGGGTCAAAGGGCGCTGGAAGCGTGACTGGGCCAACGCCATGGAAGGGCTTTCCGGGGCCGAGTTCTAT
>CAXMNF010000355.1:0-8145 GCA_964194645.1 uncultured Gammaproteobacteria bacterium | reverse complement strand
GGAGGGGCGACCACATCAATCGGCGGCTGGACTGGAAGGGCGCGCGGTTCAACCGCCACCTGGACCGCCGCGGCTCGCACCGCGAACACAACTGGTGGCGGCGCCACGCGCGCATGGGTCGCCAGCACGCGCGCTTCCACGACCGGGCCGCGCGAAGCCACCGGCGCTTCCATCGGAGCCGCCGGCACCGCTAGAGAATCAGGGGCGCGCGGGGTCCACCCAGATCGGGGAGGACCACGCGCGCTCCTCGATCTCGGCCAGGCAGTCGTCTTCGAGTGGAGTCCGGTGGTCCTGGTAGCACGGGGAAAGCTCGGTGCAGCGGCCCGAGGCGTCGTACTCGCAGCCGAAGCCGTCCGCGTTGACTGCCGGACTGGGCGCTTCGAGCGCCCGAACGTAGTAGGCGGCCGAGCGACCGGAGTCCGGGAAGTCCGGGTCGCCGAACTCGAAGACGCAGCCGGCCGGGTCGGGCGGGCACTCGTGGCGAATCCACGGATCGTCGATCAGCGGCAGCACCGCCTCTCCGGGTTCGAGTTGCGGGCGCACGCGGATCACCTCGATGCGTGTGATGCGCTTGCGCCGCTCGCCGGGGTGGTCGCACTCGCCGCCACACAGTTGCTCGAGCCGCTCGGGCGACAGCGCCGAGAGGCTGTAGTCCGGACATCCGGGCTGCTGCTCGAAGGCGCCCGCGGCACGCACGCGGAAGCGCGGTGCAGCGGCCAGCTGAACCTCCGAGCCCATGGGTAGCGTCCCGTCCGCGCGCCGGCCCGCTGCGTCCTCCGGTGCGTTCAACAGGTCGAACCAGAGCAAGGTGCGGCCGCCGCTGGTCGCGTAGACCTCGCGCCGCTCGAGCGCACGCCAGATCGCCTCGCGATCGCGCCCGTCCGCGTGCACTGCGGCGAGCCCACCGCTGGTCAGGTAGGACGCCATCCGCTCGGTCTCGAAGGTGCCGAAGCCCGCATCGAATGCGGCGAGATCGAGTGGCTGGTACGAGGAACGCTCGCCGCGCGGCTGACCGAGCAGGCGCTCGCGTACCGCGGCGCTCCCGAACTTGAGGCCGTCCGCATTGCGCACGCGATCCAGTTCCTTGTAGCCGGTGCCGGGTCGTCCCTTGTGGCCGTCGGACGATCCGATGAAGCCCATGCGGACCGAGCGTGCCAGGGCGTACTGCGCGGAGTTCCCGGGCCGGTAGTTGAACGCGGGCAGGAAACAGTCGCGGCACTGACCCGCGTCCTGCCAGTCCTCGAGGACCTGTCCGGGCAGCATCGCATAGGCGCGGTTGCCGTTCGCGAGGTAGAGCTGGCGCGTTTCGGCCGCGATTGCGGCGCAGGTTTCTTCGGGCTCGCCCGCGTCGAGACAGCGGGGCTCCAGGATCTCGCCCGCGCGCCAGCAGGATGGCAGGTAGTCGTCGGTCGGGCGCGGGCAGAGCGGCAGAGCGTCGAGGCCGAGCCGGACGGCGCGCCAGGCGCGGTGCTCGTCCGTGTTCCCGTGTCCCGAGTACAGCTCCCAGAGCCGCTGTCGCGCGGGGTCGTCCTGCGCGCCGCCCGCCTGCTTGTCCCAGGACGAACCGGCGGGCGTGTAGTAGCCCCAGGTCGTCCCGTGCGGGACCACCAGGCTCTCGCCCCCCCACTCGTCGAGCTTGCGGAACAGCTCCTGCGGGGTTCTCGCGACCTCGCGACAGTCGCCGGGCAGCTGGCGGGTGTGGACATCCGCCGGGCACTCCGGAACGGCATCGCGATCGGCCATGTAGCGAGCAAAGTCAAAGTAGGGCTGGAGCTCGCCGCCCGGCTCGAGCAGGGCCATCGCCGCGGGCCCCGGCGAGAGTCCGCGCCCCCCGCCGACGCGCAGCGCCTGGCCCGCGGCAACCGGGCGCAGCGGCACGGCGTCTTCGCCGGTGCCGCGCAGGATCACGTTCTTGTGGCCGTAGTGCTGCTCCGGGGTCGGGCCCACCTGGGTCCACTCCCAGCCGACGAAGGCGACCACATCGGGGCGTCGTTCGTCGGCGACCGCGTTGCACTGGCGCAGCGAGGCGACCGTCTCCTGCCAGTGGCGCGGCGTCAGGTTCTCGGCGTGGTCGTTGATCGACCAGAAGTCCAGCGCCGAGCAGTAGCGCGCGTAGTCGCAGGCGTCGGCCGGCGGGTGCGCGCCCTCTCCCTGCAGGAGCGGCAGGCTCGATGTGAAGGCGTCGGTCGAGAAGGTGGTGTGCACGTGCAGGTCGCCGAACAGGATCTGGCGAGCTGCAGGGGCGCCGAGCGCCCGCACGTCGGCGGCCTGCCGCGCGTCGCGGGCAGCGAGCGTGGCGGCGGGCACGGCGGGACCCGCGATCTCGCCCGGCCCCCGGTGCCGGCCCAGCAGCCCCCACGAGATCGCGTAGACCAGCCAGCCGCCGAGCAGCAGCACGACGGCCAGCGCGATGAGTCCTCTCCCCACCCAGCGCATGCCGCAGTATAGACTCGGGCCCTGCGCGAGGGAGACCCGCCATGAGCCAGGCGATCGAACCGTTCCGCATCGAAGTTCCGGACGCCGTACTGGAGGATCTGAAGCGCCGGCTGGCAGCCACGCGCTTCCCCGACCAGATCGAGGACGCCGGCTGGGACTACGGCGCCGAGCTCGGCTGCGTACGCGAGCTGGTCTCGTACTGGCGCGACAAGTTCGACTGGCGCGCCCAGGAGTCTCGGCTGAACGCGCTCGATCAGTTCACGACGAGCATCGATGGCCAACAGATCCACTTCGTCCACGCGCGCTCGCGCCACCCGGATGCCTTCCCCTTGGTGATCTCGCACGGCTGGCCGGGATCGATCGTCGAGTTCCTGGACGTGATCGGTCCACTCTGCGACCCGGAGGCGCACGGCGGCCGCGCTGAGGACGCCTTCCACGTGATCTGCCCGTCGCTGCCGGGCTACGGCTTCTCGGAGCCGACCCGCACGCGCGGTTGGGACGCACAGCGCATGGCCCGGGCGTTCACCGAGCTGATGGCGCGCCTCGGCTACGCACGCTACGGCGCGCAGGGCGGCGACTGGGGTGCGCTGATCACCATCTGGATCGGGCGCCTCGATCCGGAGCACGTGGCCGGCATTCACCTGAACATGCCGCTCGCTCCGCCGGGCGACGCCAGCAAGCTCAGCCCGCAGGAACAGGCCGACCTCGCCGATCTGGGCCGCTTCCAGGCGGAAGAGACCGGCTACCAGCGCATCCAAGGCAGCAAGCCGCAGACGTTGGGCTTCGGACTGAACGACTCGCCCGCGGGTCTGGTCGCGTGGATCGTGGAGAAGTTCCGCACCTGGAGCGATTGCGGGGGCGACCTCTGGAGCGTCTATACCAAGGACCAGCTGCTCACCAACGTGATGGTCTATTGGATCACCCAGACGATCACGTCCTCGACGCGCCTGTACTACGAGGTTCTACGCCAGGGGCAGGCGGGGATCGGCGAGTCGCGCATCGAGGTGCCCACTGGCGTGGCGCGCTTCCCCAAGGAGATCATGCGCTTCCCGCGCGACTGGGTCGCCGCGCAGTACAACCTGGTGCACTGGACCGAGATGCCGAAGGGTGGGCACTTCGCCGCGATGGAGCAGCCGGAGCTGTTCGTGGCCGACCTGCGAAAGTTCTTCGCCACGGTCCGCTAGCGCAGTGAAGCTCTACTTCTTTCCGATCGCCCCGAACCCGACGCGCGTGCGGCTCTACCTGGCCGAGAAAGCAGCGGCGGGCACGCGCATCGAGCTCGAGCAAGTGCCGGTCGACCTGCGCGCGGGCGAGCAGCGCAGCGACGCGCATCGAGCCCGCAATCCTTTCGAGAAGCTGCCGGTGCTCGAGCTCGACGACGGCTCACACCTGCTCGAGTCGCTGGCGATCATCGAGTACCTGGAAGAGCTGCACCCGGAGCCAGCGCTGATCGGCCGGGACCCACTGGAACGCGCGAGGGTGCGCGAGCACGAACGCATCGCAGAGATGGGCGTGTTGCGCTCCGCCGCGAGCATCGTGCACGCCACCAGCTCGCCGCTCGGCTTGCCGCCGGTGCCCGAGGTGGCGGCTGCGGAGCGCCCCGGGCTCGAAGCGGCTCTGCGTGTGCTAGACGAGCGGCTCGGCGACGGCCGGCCGTTCGTGGCTGGCCCGCGCGTCACGATCGCGGATTGCACGCTCGCTGCGGCGCTGCAGTTCGCGCGCTTCGGCAAGGTCGACCTTCCGGGCGGGCTCGAGCGGCTGGCGGCATGGGATGCGAGCTACCGCGAGCGCGAGCCAGCGCAACAGGTCCTGCTGCTCTAGCGCACCACTTCGAAGTCCGATGCGTGCCGGTCCCAGGTGGCCGGCGTCACCCCGCGTTCGCGCAGCCGGTACTTCTGCACGCGGCCGGTCGGTGTGTGCGGCAGCTCGTCCGTGAACTCGATGTAGCGCGGCACGAAGAAGTGCGGGGCGTTGTCGTTCACGAAGCGGGCCAGCGCTTCCGCCTCGAGAGTCTGCCCGTCGTGCAACACCACCACGACCTTCAGCTCGGCCTCGCTTTCGAGCTCGGCCGAGGTCACGCCGTGGGCCGCGCACTCCTTGACCGCTGGATGGGCGGCCACGGCCGCCTCGACCGCGAACGAGGAGATGTTGCGCCCCTTGAAGCGGATGTAGTCGGCCTTGCGGTCCACGAAGAACCAGTCGCCCTCCTCGTCGCAGCGGCCCAGGTCGCCCGTGTGGTACCAGAGGTTCCGCCAGGCGCGCAGGGTGGCCTCGGGCTGGTGAAAGTAACCGTTGAAGATCACGTAGGGCTCCGTGGGCCGCACGCAGAGTTCGCCCACCTGGCCCTCCGGGACCGGCAGGTCGTCGTCGTCGAGCAGCGCGACTTCCAGGCCGTCTAGCGGATCGCCGAGCGAGCGCGGCTTCCAGCTGCGGGCCGCGTCCGAGCTGCGCGAGAACAGGCCCATCACCTCGCTCTGCCCGTAGCCCTGGTCGATCGACTCGAGTCCGAAGCGCTGCTTCATCGGCTCGATCAGCTCGTCGGGCAGAGGCACCATCGAGGCGGCGCGCACCGGGTGGTCGGCGTCGTCGGGACGCGCTGGCGCCTGCCACAGGAAGATGTGCATGGCGCCGAGCGTGAACGTCATGGTGGCGCCGTAGTGCCGGCAGCGCTCCCAGAAGTCGCTCGCCGAGAAGCGCGCGTCGATTCCCACCGGAATGCCGCTCACCAGCGCGCGGTACACGCAGGCGACCCAGGCCGCGGAGTTGTACATGGGCAGGCAGCAGTACAGGACGTCACCGGCGCGCACGCCCGAGTTGTGTGCACCGCTTTCCGCGCCGCGCAGCCAGGCGTTGTGGCTCTGCATGACGCCTTTCGAGCGGCCCGTCGTGCCCGACGTCCACAGCACCGCGGCCGTGTCGCCGTAGGAGAGCTCCGCCGGGTCCGGCTCGGCGGCCGGAAGCTCTGCGAACTCGGCCAGCGGCTGGAGCGGGATGCCGAGCGCCTGGCCGTCCGCAGCGCCGCGCACGACCACCCGCTCGAAGGGCAGCCCTGCTCCCAGCTCGGCGACGCGCGGCAGCAGTGCGGCGTCCGCGACCAGCACCCGCGCGCGGCTGTCCTCGAGCGTCTGGCGCAGCCAGGCGCCCTTGTAGTCCACGTTGGTGGGCACCCAGACGGCGCCCAGCTTGTTCGCCGCGAAGCTGGTGAGTGCGAACTCCGGACAGGTCTCCATCAAGAGCGCGACCGTGTCTCCACGCGCCACGCCAAGCCCCGCGAGCCCAGCGGCGTAACGGTTGGCGAGCTCGTTCGCGCGCCCGTAGCTGTAGCGCTCGTCGCCCGCCAGCAGGAATGGCGCGTCGGGGATCTTCTCGGCCTGGGCGCGCAGCACGCGGCCCAACACGCGGTCTTCGCGCTGCGACAGACTGGCCCGGTTCATGCGCCTCCTCCGCCGCGCTAGTGTACCCTGGCGGCCGTGATCGAGGCTGTGCTCTTCGACTTCGGCGGTGTGTTCACCGCGTCGCCCTTCGATGCGGCCGGGTCGGACCAGATGCGCGAGCTGATCTTCGGCCCGTACGACCAGGACACGGAACACCCCTGGCACCGCCTCGAACGCGGCGAGCTCAGCCTGGCCGCCGCTCGTGAGCTGATCATCGCGCTCGGCGCGCGCGAGGGCGTAGACAGCGATCCCTTCGCCATGTTCGAGCGCATGGGCCGGGACGGGGGCGGCCGCGAGGCGCGCACTTCGTTCGTGGAGCGCACCCGCAAGCTGCGCGGGTCGGGCTACCACACCGCCCTGGTCACGAACAACGTGAGCGAGTTCAGCCGCGCCTGGCGACGCATGGTCCCGGTGGACGAGCTCTTCGAGGTGGTGGTGGACTCGAGCGAAGAAGGCGTGCGCAAGCCCGATCCGGCGATCTTCCAGCTGACCTTGGAGAGGCTCGGCGGGATCCAGCCGGAGTGCGCGCTGTTCCTCGACGACCATCTCGGCAACGTCGTGGCGGCCGAGGCGCTCGGCATTCGCGCGATCCAGGTCGAGGCCGAGCCGACCGCTGCGCTGGCCGCTCTCGACGCGCTGCTCGCGGAGCGCGCCTGAAGCGCCCAGGCGGTGCAAGCGAACGCTAGGAGGCGCGCCCGAGTGTGAGCCGCTAGGGCAGGTCGTCGACGACTTCTGCCGCCTCGTCGATCACGTCGTGGGCGGTGTTGCCGACCACCGGAACTGCCGAGGCGATGGCACCGACCAGGCGCATCGGAACGGAAACGACCTTGGTGGCGTAGCAGCCGCTCGTGGAAACCGAGAGCAGCAGCGCTGCGAGCAGGGACAGACGTTTCATGGCGGAACCTCCCGCCCAGCATATCGGCGCGGGGCGCGGTGTTCTGATTGGAGCCATACTGCGGCGCGTGCGTCCCCTGCTGCACTTCCTGGCGTTGGGTGCCTGCCTGTTCGCGCTGCTGCGCGGCGTGGAAGTGCTGCGCGGAAGCGGGGAGGCGACGCCGTTCGAGATCTCCGGCGAGCGCGTGGCCGAGTTGCGCCGCGACGCGGCCCGCCGCCTGGGTCGGGCGCCGAACGCGGCCGAGCTCAGGGCTGTGCTCGAGACGGAAGTCGCAGACGAGCTGCTGCTGCGCGAGGCGCGCCGGCGCGGCCTGGCGCGGCGCGATCCGGTGGTGCGGGCGCGGCTGCTCGAGAACATGCGCTTCCTGTCGGGAGAGGCCGACCCCGACGTGCTCTACGCCGAGGCACTGGCGCTTGGCCTGGACCGGAGCGACCTGGTGGTGCGTCGCCGGCTGATCCAGCGCATGCGTCACCGCCTGGAGCAGCAGGCGCGCGCCGTCGAGCCGGACGAGGCCGAGCTGCGTGCGCACTACGCAGGCAGCCGCGAGCAGTTCCGGGCCGAACCCGTCGCGCGCCTCTCGCACGTGTTCTTCGACCCCGCCCGGCGCGGTGCGCGGGCCGAGGCGGACGCACGGTCGGCCCTCGCGGCCGGCGAGCCGGGCCGCGGCGACCCGTTCCTGGCGCCGCGCGATCTGCCCTGGCTGGCACGGCGAGGTCTCGCCACCTGGTTCGGCGAGGTGTTTGCGGGCTCGGTGTTCGAGCTGCCGGTGGGCGCCTGGTCGGGACCGCTGGCATCCGCGCACGGGTTGCACCTGGTGCGCGTGCACGAGCGGCGTCCAGCTGGCGTGGCGCCCTTCGAGGAGGTGCGCGAGCAGGTCCGGCTGTCGCTCCTGGCGGAGCGGGGTGAGCAGGCCGTGCGCGCTGCCCTGGCGCGCTGGCGGGCCCGCCAGCCCGTCGTGTTCGACGACGGGGGCTAGAGGCTCTTCTGCTTCTCGTGGACCGCTCTCACGATCCACTCGCGCAGCTTGTCCTCTTTCTTCTGCTTCTCGGTGCTGCCGCGCTCGTCGAGCCCGTACTGGTGGATCACGTCGCGCAGCTTCTCTTCACCGAGCCCCGCCAGCCGCTGGCGCAGCATCGACTCCCAGCCCTGCTCGTAGACCTTGAACGGGTCGAGTTCCGCTGGCTTGCGCTTCGGCGCAGGCGGCGCGGCCGGGACGACCGCACCCGCGAGCGCCTGGTCGAGCTCTCGAGCGAACTCCGGGTGGGCCTTGGCATGCGCAAGGATCGCAGCGAACAGTTTCTCCAAGCGGGCCATCACGACTGCAACATCGGCCGCCGCGTCCGCAGACTTGAGCCCGGCATGGCAGGGTCCGCCCGGCTC
>CAXMNF010000354.1:0-19593 GCA_964194645.1 uncultured Gammaproteobacteria bacterium | reverse complement strand
GAGGCAGGCGAGACTGCGACCCTCACCGGTACCCTGCTAGCCGGCTCGCAGGGCGGCGAGGACGTTGAAGGCGACATACGGATCGAGGCCGGGTCTGGCATCGAGCTGGGCAGCTCCAGCCCGGCGGAGACCCAGGAGACGGTCGTGCTGATCGGCCGCAACGTCGTCCTGGCCGGCGACGTGCGCCGCACCACGGTCGAAGTCGAGCAGGAAGACGGCATGCCTCTGCTCGACAAAACGGACGAGATCGCGCGCGACCTCGTGGTGCTCAGCACGGGGGACGTCGAGTTCCAGGGCGAGATCGACGCCTCGGGCCTCGCGGTCACCGCTGACGGAGCGATCTGCCTGGCCGGGAACGTGACCTTGCAGCCGGTCGACAACGGGACCGGGCTGGCGCCCGCAGAGCTTCGTCTGCAGGCGGGCCGCGACGGCTCCGGCGACCTGGATATCAAGTCGCAGCGCATCGCGGCACGCGATATCAGCCTGCGCGCGGGTTCGGCCACCGGTGAGCTGGGCGACGCCCAGATCCTGCTCGGGGATGGGTTGCTCCTGGCCGGCACGGAGGACAAGGGCCCCGAGTTCTTCTCGGTCGCCGAGGAAGGCGATGTCTCGGCCGAACGGATCCATGAGCTGGTCTCTCTTCTGGAGGCGCGCTCGACCAGCACCCACCTGTCGTTCACGGCGCTCGGCGGCTCTCTCCGCGCCGACGCGTCGGATCTCGAGGGAACCTCCGTCCGGCTCGCCGGCGAGCTCCCCGACGACGAGGTCTACGCCATCGAGGTCGACGTGGCGTCCGGCGCCGTGCTCGACGTCGAGAGCCTCGACCTGTTCGGTCCGGCCCGCATTGGCGGGGACCTGACTGTGCGCAGCGGCAGCCTTGCGGCGACCGGCAACCTGACCGTGGAGGGCGGCGCGGATCTCGCGACCGAGGTGATCTTCCGCAACACCAGCGAGGATTCCACCACGCTCTTCCAGCTGGACGGCGTGCTGCGAGCCTCGAGAGTCGACTCGACGGGCCCGGGCCCGCTGCTGGTCGATGCGGCCGGCGGCGTCGACCTGTACGGGAGCTTCGATGAGGCGAGCGGTCGGCTGGTCTCGGCCGAGGCCGCGGGCGTCCTCGAGTTCGACAACTCCGCGGCCGTCCGGCTGGGCGGCGACGTGGTGGCCGGCGGAAACGTCGTGCTGCGGCTTCCCGGCGAGGTGCTCGTCGACGGCGTGCAGGACCAGCGCATTCTCTCCACCGGAGGCGCCGTGTGGGTGAGCGCCGCTCTGGACAAACAGGAGGGCCGCCGCAGCAGCGACCGGAGCCTGACGCTCGGCGGCGAGGGCGGTTTCCTCCTCGGCGGCGCGGTCGCTGCCGAGCAGGACCTGGTGCTGGTCGGGCCGGGCGTGCTGCGCGGTGGCGCCGGACTGGTACAGGCGCGCCTCGGCACGCTCACCCTGGCGACCAACGAGCTGGCCCGGACACTCGGTGGTGGCGCCGCTGACGACGCCGATCCGGCGCGGGGAGGCATCGACGCGCGCGCCGTCGAGAAGCTCAGCTTGTCTGCCGGGGACGGCATCGTCGTCGGCGGCGACGGCCAGGTCGCCGACGAAATCCAGCTCTGGGGCAACGAGATCGAGCTCGCGAGCGCCACGTCGGGGACCGGCAACCTGACGCTAAATGTCCTGGACGCGGGCGACGCGGGCCTCATTACGGTCGCAGGCGATGTCGATCTCGCCGAGTCCTCGACCCTGACGCTCGCCAGCGCAGCCGAGGCCGGCATCGAGTTCAGCGCCGCGGCCGACGGGGCGACCCGCGAGGTTCGCGCCGGCTCGATCGTGTTGAACCCGCAGGGCCGCGAGGCGGGTGGCGACGCCAGCATTGGCGCGCGTGGCGATCTGCTGCTGGAAGCGCGCGAGGATCGCGTCGAGATGGGCCAGGGTGAGGTGCTGACCGTCCCCGGAACGCTCACCATCAAGGCGCGGCGCGCGGCCTCGCTCGGCGAGCTGAACGCTCTCCAGCTCGAACTCCGAGCGCCGAGCCTCACATCGAACGCACCCGGCGTCGACTGGAACGCGAACCGCGTGATCGCCGACGCGACGCCCAGCTTGGCGGTGGTCGGTACGCCGACCACCGTCGAGGTGAGCGACGAACTGGTCGACGACGACGTACTGCTGCTCTCCCTGTACGGCAACCAGCGACCCCTCACGACTGCGGACCTGGTCGACGCCGAGGGCCGCCTGCTCGACGTGACCCCGACCGGCCCGGCGCGCTTTGATTCCGCGCGGCAGTTCGAGCCTGTTGCGCCGCAGGTGCCCGCTCTGCCCAAGCAGGTGCTCGGACAGATGAACCTGGTGGCGGCCGAGGGGCGCCCGCTGCTCGCCGACGAGACCTTCGAGTTCCTCGATCGGGCGGCACGCGGCGGTGAAGAGCTGGCACTGGAGAACCTGAACGACGCGCGCTTCGCGGGCCTGGAGCAGGCCGTTCGGGCCTACGGCGATCTGTTCGCGCCGGTCGCGCGCCTCGACCGCGAGAGCGGTGCGAGTCTGCTGCGCAGCCATCGGCCCCGGATTCGCGAAGCGCTCGCCCTCGGCTTCGAGGAGTTCCGCGCCAGTGGAGGGCCGCAGAGCGGCGCCGCCTTGGCGAGCTATCTCGGCAGCCGCGCGCGAAATAGCGAGGCCGGCTTCTACTTCTCGGCGCTGCGCGAGCTGGTGGAGCTGGCGCTGGCAGGCGGTCTTGATCCCGCGCACGCCGATCGTTTCCGGGCGTTGCTCGTGCGCGACCTCGCCTCCGACGATCTGGACGCCGAGCTGCTGGTCGAGGCGCTGCGCTAGGCCGCTCCCCCCTAGCGACCGCCGTTCTCGCAGGCAGGGTTCGGATCGGTCACGCAGGAGCGCTGCAGGGCCGGCCCGCCGCCGGCTTCGTCCTCCAGCTCCGCGAGCTCCTGGCGCACCAGATCGAGGAGTTCGTCGTCGATCTCTCCGAGCGCGAGCACCTGGTGGTAGAGCTGTTCGGCTTCGAACGGACGCTGCATGCGGCGCAGTGCCATGCCGAGCAGCGCCAGCGTCCTCACCCGCTCGGTGTGTCCGGGATACTCGGTGAGGGCCGACCGGTAGCGGCGGATCGCGGCGTGGTACTCGCCGCGCTGGAAGTAGAAGTCGCCGATCGCCACGTCGGCATTCGCGAGCCGATCCTGGACCTCGCGGATGCGCTCGCCCGCGTCGCGTGCCAGCTCCAAGTCCGGGTAGCGCTCGATCAGCACCGTGAACTGCGCAAGCGCCTCCTGGGTCGGCGTCTGGTCCTGGTCGGAACCGCGCATGCGCTCGAACTGGCACAGGCCGTTCTGGTAGATCGCGTAGGGCACCTTCTCGTGGGACGGGTGGAGTTCCACGAAATCCTGGTAGAAGCTCGCCGCCTCCTCGTAGTTCTCGCGCTCGAAATGCACGTCGGCGATCTTCAGCTCGGCAAGCAAGGCGTACTCGCTGTACGGGTAATTGTCGATCACCTCCTGGAGGAGCTCGATGGCGCCCGGATAATCGACGTCGGAGAAGAAGAACAGCAGCGACTCGCCCTCGAGCTTCTCGAGCGCGCTCTGGTAGTAGCCCTCGGCGGAGGGGATCTCCTCCTCGACCGGCGGCGCGCTGGCGCAGGCTTGAAAAAGTGCGATCGTGAGCACCAGCGGCCAGCGTCCGGAGCTCTGCAGGGGCTCCGAGAAGACCCTGGTAAGTACCTGTTTTTCCAAGAGATTTTTGAGAGTATCGGAGCACCCCCGGGGTGTCAACGCGCGCCCGGACGGCGCGCCCCGTTGCTAGAATCCGACGCTCCCGAGACCTGTCAGGAGGTAGACGATGACGACACGTTCGATGGTGGACCGGCGAATCCAGGACCGGGCCCTGCGCAAGGGCGAGCTCAAGGAAGCAGACGTCGCAAAGGCAGTGCTCGCGCTGCCGGACTCGGCGAGCGAGGTCCAGGAGCGCAGACGGGAAGAGCTGGAGAAGCTGCAGGAGACCCTCGTCGCGGAGAAGCGCGTCCGGGACGAGCGAATCGAGGTGGCGCGCCACCGCCGGCCCGCGATCGTGCAGCCGGTGCATGCGACCGTGCCGCTGGACGACGAGTTGTAGAGTGCTCAAGGCCCGCCTCGGCAGCGACTTCGACCGGATCGTGCTGCGGGTCTTTCCGTTCGTTCCCAGGATCCGGCTGCGTCCGAACAGCTTGACCCTGCTCGGCGTGCTCGTATCGCTGGGCGCGGCGGCGGCCTTCGCGCGCGACGCGCGGCTGGCGGCCGGTGGGCTGATGATCCTGGCCGGCTTCTTCGACGTGATCGACGGGGTCGTGGCGCGCCAGCAGGGGCGGAGCTCGCGTGCCGGGGCCTTCTTCGATTCCTCGATGGATCGCGTCTCGGACCTGCTGATCTTCGCCGGGATCGCCCTCGCGACCGCCAGCCGGGCGGACACCGCCGGAACCGCGCTGGTGCTCTGGGCGCTTTCCGCCTCGGTGATGACCAGCTACTTGCGGGCGCGTGCCGAGGTCGACCTAGACGAGCTGCGCGTGGGCGTGATGGAGCGCGGCGAGCGCTTCGTGGTGCTGATCCTCGGGGCGCTCTCGGGCTTCCTCGAGGTGGCCCTCTGGGTGGTCGCCATCGGCGCCACCGTGACCAGCGTTCAGCGCCTGATCGTGGCACAGCGAGAGCTGGCGAGCCGCGACTCGGAAGCGCCGCCGGAGCCGCTGGAGAAGGCCTCGTAGGCGTGCCGAAGCAGGGCGGGCCGCGCGGCTTCGAGATGAAAGACCAGGCTCCGGCCGGCGAAACGGCGGCTCCGGACGCCGGCTCGCCGACCCTGACGTTTGCCAGCCTGGTGCTCTCGCTGTCCACCTCCGCACTGCTGCACCTGGGGATGGCGCCGCGCGGCGAAGGCGAGGACGAGCCGCCGACCGAACCGAACCTGCCCGCTGCCCACCAGGTGATCGAGATCCTGGAGATGCTGCGCGAGAAGACCCACGGCAACCTCGACGCCGACGAGACGCGCATGCTCGAGCAGATCCTCCACGACCTGCACCTGCGCTTCGTGGAGAAGAAGAAGGGCTGATCCGGCTGTGGTCACCGTGCGGGCGCCGGCCAAGCTGAACCTGGGGCTCGAGATCCGCGAGCGCCGCCCCGACGGCTACCACGAGATCGACACGGTCTTCCTGCCGCTGCGCCTGTTCGACCAGCTGACGCTCGAGCTGGGACCGGGCTCGGGCGTCGAATTCGAGTGCGACGATTCCACGCTGCCCACGGGGGACGGGAACCTGGCGGTACGGGCGGCCGTCGCGGTCAGCCAGGCGCTCCAGCTCGAGGGTCGCTTGCGCCTGTGCCTCGAGAAGCGCATCCCGGTCGCCGCGGGTCTGGGCGGTGGCTCCTCGGACGCGGCTGCGGTGCTGCTCGGCGTCGAGGCGCTCGCCGGTTGCCCGCTCGGCGAGCCGCGCCGGCTTGCGCTGGCTCGCGCGCTCGGGGCGGACGTCCCCTTCTTCCTGGACCCGCGTCCCAAACGCGGTCGCGGCATTGGCGACCTGCTCGAGCCGCTCAGCGGGGTGCCCGAGATCTGGTGGGTGCTGGCCGTGCTGCCCTTCCCAGTGTCCACGACCGAGGTCTACCGTGAGGCGTCACGCGAATTGACGCTCCCGCGCGATGGCTCTAGTATCGCGGCGCTTCTGGGGCCCTGCGGCGTGGCCTCGTCCCCGCAAAACGATTTGGAGACGGTCACGGCTCGACGCCATCCCGAGGTCCGCGCAGCGCGCGCGGCCTTGGAGGCCTCGGGCGCGAGCGTTGTCGGTATGAGCGGGAGCGGGCCGACCGTCTATGGGCAGTTCGAGGATCGCCAGGCGGCCGAACGGGCCGCCGGCCGCGTGTCGTTGCCCCGCAACGCCCGGGCGATGGCGGTCAGCTCACCCGGGAGCGATGCTGCGAATTGGGAATGGGGCGTAGCCAAGCGGTAAGGCAGCGGGCTTTGGACCCGCCAATCGCAGGTTCGAATCCTGCCGCCCCAGCCAGAGTGCTGCGGGGGAACACGGGATGACGCAGATGATCAAGATCTTCACGGGCAGGGCGAACCCGGCACTCGCGCAGGCGATCTGCGACTACCTGGACCTGGAGCTGGGCCGGGCCGACGTGCGCAATTTCAGCGACGGCGAGATCTACGTGGAGCTCGGCGAGAACGTCCGGGGCGAGGACGTGTTCGTGGTCCAGCCCACCTGCGCTCCGGCCAATACGAACCTGATGGAGTTGCTGATCCTGCTCGACACGATCCGCAGGGCCTCGGCCAAGCGCATCACAGCGGTGGTCCCCTACTACGGGTACGCCCGGCAGGACCGCAAGGTGAAGCCGCGTACGCCGATCACGGCGAAGCTCGCCGCGGACCTGATCCAGGTCTCGGGGGCGAACCGGCTGCTCTGCGCCGATCTGCACTCCGGGCAGATCCAGGGCTTCTTCAACGTCCCCGTCGACCACCTGTTCGCGATGCCGGTGCTGCTCGAGGAGCTGCGCCAGTCCCTGGGCCGCGACGAGCCTGTCGTGGTCGTGTCTCCCGATCCCGGAGGCGTGGAGCGGGCGCGCGCCTACGGCAAGCGCCTCGGCGCCGAACTCGCGATCGCGGACAAGCGGCGGCCGCGCGAGAACGTCGCCGAGGTCCTGCACATCGTGGGCGACGTCGCGGACCGGACGGCCGTGATCGTGGACGACATCGTCGATACAGCCGGATCGCTCACCGAAACGGCCAAGGCCGTGCTCGCAGGGGGCGCCACGCGCATCTATGCGGCGATCACCCACCCGGTCCTGTCCGGGCCCGCCGTGAAGCGCATCGAAGAGTCGCCGATCGAGCAGCTCGTCACGACCGACAGCATTCCCCTGCGTCCCGACGCGGCGGGCTGCGAGAAGATCACCGTGACGCCGATCGCGCGCCTGCTGGGCGAGGCGATCCGGCGCACGCACAACGAGGAATCGGTCAGCTCGCTCTTCGTATAGGGGCGGGCGGGAGCACCACATGGAGAGGCTCGAACTCGAGGTCAACCTGCGCGAGAACGTCGGCAAGTCCGGGGCGCGCAAGCTGCGCGCAGCGGGCGTGGTGCCCGCGGTCGTGTACGGCGGCGGCAAGGATTCGCTCGCCCTGTCCGTCGACGAGCGTGCCTTGGGTGCGGTGCTGCGCCGCGGTACCAACCAGATCATCGACCTCAAGGGCGGGGACGGGTTCAAGGGTCGCCTGGTCCTGCTGAAGGAATACCAGCGCGATCCGCTCTCGCGGCGCGTGATGCACTGCGACTTCTACGAGGTCGACACCAAGCAGAAGATCGATGTGCAGGTGCCCGTGCTCGTGATCGGCAAGTCCAAGGGGGTCGAGCAGCAGGGAGGGGTGCTCGACGTGGTCCAGCGCGAGGTCGCGGTCAAGTGCTTGCCGCTCGCGATCCCGGACTCCCTTACGATTGACGTCTCCGAGCTCGACATCGGCGACGCCCTGCACATCTCCGATCTCGTTCTGCCCGAAGGTGTGGAGCTGATGACCGACCCCGAGCAGACGCTCGTGCACGTCGCCGCGCCCCGGATCGAGGAAGAGCCCGAGGTGGACGAGGAGGCCGAGGCGCTCGAGGGTGTGGCCGTCGAGGGCGAGGCCCCCGCGGAGGGCGAGGCCAAGCCCGATGCGAAGGGCGAGGCCAAGCCGGATGCAAAGGGCGATGCCAAGCCCGAAGCGAAGGGCGGGGCCAAGCCCGAGGGGAGCGCAGGCGACTAGCGCGCCGCGCGGGCCATGCGGCTGATCGTCGGGCTCGGGAATCCCGGGGCGAGATACCGAGGGACGCCGCACAACGCCGGGTTCCTGGTGTGCGACCGCCTGGCGGAGCGCCACCGGCTGGAAGACGAGACGCGCAAGTTCCAGGGCCTGTTCAGGCGCGGCCGGATCGAGGGAGAGGACATCGCAGTGCTGAAACCCCAGACCTACATGAACCTGTCCGGCGACTCGGTGGCAGAGGCGCTGCGCTACCTGCCGCTCGAGTCCGAGGACGTAGTACTCGTCTGGGACGAGATCGACCTGCCCCAGGGCAAGATCCGCATCCGCAAGGACGGGGGCCATGGCGGCCACAACGGCGCGCGCTCGGTGATCGGGCGGCTCGGAACGCGCGAGTTCCCGCGGGTGCGCGTGGGCGTGGGACGGCCGCCGGCCGGGCCCCGGAATCCCACGGGCCACCTGCTCTCGAAGGTGCGCCCGGACGACCGCGACCGCTTCGCGGAGACGCTCGACCTTGCGGTCGAGGCGCTCGAGGTGTTGCTCGGCCAGGGCGTGGACGAGGCGATGAACCGGTACAACGGCCGGCCGGCCATTGGTGAAGAGGAAACGGGAACCGAAGAAGGGGAGGAGAAGTCGTGACCGAAACCGTCGCTCTGGTGCTGGCCTCGGGCGTACTGGCCTTGCTGTTCGCCGCCTGGCGCGCGCAGGTCGTCGCACGAGCCGATGCGGGCACGAAGCGCATGGAAGAGATCTCGGGCTACATCCAGGAGGGCGCCATGGCGTTCCTCAGCAGCGAGTACAAGGTGCTCTCTGTGTTCGTAGCCGTCGTCGCGGTCTTGCTGGCTGCCGTCTACTACCCGCGCGGCACCCCGCTGATCGCCCTGTCCTTCGTCGTTGGTGCGACCTGCTCCGGGCTGGCCGGGTACTTCGGCATGCGCGTCGCCACGCTGGCGAACACGCGCACCACCGCCGCCGCGCGCAAGTCGCTGATCTCGGCGCTGGACATTGCTTTCACGGGCGGCTCCGTGATGGGCATGAGCGTGGTCGGTCTGGGCCTGGTCGGTCTCGCGTCGCTCTTCCTGCTCTACACCACCCTGTACGGTGCGGACGTCACGAGCGTGACCGGCGACGTGCTCACGGTTATGTCGGGCTTCAGCCTGGGGGCCAGCTCGATTGCGTTGTTCGCGCGCGTGGGCGGCGGGATCTACACGAAGGCCGCCGACGTGGGCGCCGACCTGGTGGGCAAGGTCGAGGCCGGCCTGCCGGAAGACGACCCGCGCAACCCCGCGGCAATCGCGGATTGCGTGGGCGACAACGTCGGTGACGTGGCTGGCATGGGAGCCGACCTGTTCGAGTCCTACGTGGGCGCGATCATCGGCGCGATGATCCTGGGCGTCCCGTTCGCGTCGGGCGTACTCGGGATTGCGGATGGCGAGCAGCAGCTGCGCTACACGATCCTGCCGCTGGTGCTGGCCGGGCTAGGCATCCTGGTGTCGATCGGCTCGATCTTCCTGGTGCGCACCTCCGAGGACGGCAACCCCCAGAACGCCCTGAATCTCGGCATCTTCGGCTCGGTGGTCATCATGATCCCGGTGGCCTGGGTCGCGATCACCTGGACTGCCGGAGGGGGCTGGCTCGACGAAGCGGTGCTGCGCGTGCTGGGCGCCATGGTGCTGGGCCTGGTGGGTGGGGTGGTGATCGCACTGGCCACCGAGCACTACACCGCGACCGAACGCGGCCCGGTGAAGCAGATCGTAGAGGCCTCGCTCACCGGCGAGGCCACGAACATCATCGCCGGCCTGAGCGTCGGCATGGTCTCGACCCTGATCCCGGTGCTGATGATCGCCGCCGCGCTGGTCGGTGCCTTCGCGCTGTCGGGACTGTACGGCATTGCGATGGCCGGCCTCGGCATGCTCTGCACGGTTGGCGTGCAGCTCGCGGTCGACGCGTACGGTCCGATCGCCGACAACGCCGGCGGCATCGCCGAGATGGCGCAGCTTCCCAAGACCGTGCGCGAGCGCACCGACAAGCTCGACGCGGTGGGCAACACCACCGCGGCGATTGGCAAGGGCTTCGCGATCGGCTCGGCCGCGCTCACCGCACTGGCCCTGTTCAGCGCCTTTCGCACCCAGTCCAAGCTCGAGACGCTCGACCTGCTCGACCCGATCGTGATGGCCGGCCTGTTCGTGGGCGGCATGGTGCCGTTCATCTTCAGCGCAATGGCCATGCGCGCGGTCGGCGAGGCGGCGCAGGAGATGATCCAGGAGGTCCGGCGTCAGTTCAAGGAGATCCCGGGGCTGCTGGAGGGGAAGGCCAAGGCCGAGTACGCGCACTGCGTCGCGATCTCGACCCAGGCCGCCCTGCGCCGCATGGTGGCGCCCGGCATGATGGCGATCCTGGTGCCCGTCGTGACCGGTGTGGCGCTGGGCAAGGAGGCGCTCGGCGGCCTGCTGGTCGGTGTCACCGTGTCGGGCGTGCTGCTGGCCCTGTTCATGGCGAATGCGGGCGGCGCCTGGGACAACGCCAAGAAGACCATCGAGGCCGGCGCGCACGGTGGCAAGGGCACCGATGCCCACCGGGCCGCGGTCGTGGGCGACACGGTCGGCGATCCCTTCAAGGACACGGCCGGCCCCTCGCTCAACATCCTGATCAAGCTGATGGCCGTGGTGAGCCTGGTGCTGGCCCCGCTGATCGCCGGGTGATCGTCGGAAAGTCCGCGTACCAACAGCAGAATTCCCAGCTGGCTGGAGTGGCTGCGGGCGGGTACCTTCAGCCCCTTCCAAAGCGCCAATCACCTCGGTCCCGGCCGTGCCCGGGGCCCAACGACCAGGAGGACGGAATGCGCGAATACGAGCTGATCTACATCATCCAGCCCGACGCGAGCGACGAGCGCGAGCAGGAGATCCACGCCCGGATCGACGGCGCGATCCAGGGCGGCCAGGGGCTGATCCTGCTGCGCGACGACTGGGGGCGGCGCAAGCTGGCCCACGAGGTCGACAAGTTCCAGAAAGGCCACTACTTCCAGCTGAACTTCCTGGGCGATGGCAAGTTCATCCAGGAAATGGAACGGCTGATGCGCATCGACCAGGACGTGCTGCGCTTCCTGACGGTGCAGTGCAACGAGAACGTGGTCGACATCGACGCACGGGTCGCGGCGGCCAAGGACGAGGCCGCTGAGCGCGCCAAGCGCCGCGAAGAGCGCGAGAAGCTGGAGGCGGAGCGCGAGGAGGCGGCCGCGGCCCGCGACGCGCGCCCGAACGACGACCGGGGTGGCGACCGCGCTCCGCCGGGTGATCGTGCCCCGGCGAGCGCCCCCGCTCCGGTTGCCGGTCCGACGCCGCTTGGCGACAGCGACAAGGAAAAGGAGTAGAACGCGATGGCCGAACTCATCGCCAAGAGGCCCAGCACCCGCAAGAGGAAGCGCGCCCGGCGCGGCTTCCTGCGCGCCAAGATGTGCCGCTTCTGTGCGGACTCGACCTTGGAGCTGGACTACAAGGACCCCAAGACGCTGCGCATCTTCCTGTCGGAGCGTTCCAAGATCATCCCGCGGCGCATCAGCGGGAACTGCGCGAAGCACCAACGCAAGCTCACGCTCGAGATCAAGCGGTCGCGCCACCTGTCGCTGCTTCCGTTCACCTCGGCGCACTTCTAGGAGCCCGCCGTGCACTTGATCCTGACCGAGGACATCCCGAAGCTGGGCGACGCCGGCGACCTGGTGAAGGTGAAGGCCGGCTACGGCCGCAACTACCTGTTGCCGCGCGGACTGGCGCAGCTCGCCACACCGGGCCGCGTGCGCGAGTTCGAGCACCAGAAGCGCGTGATCGAGGAGAAGACCAAGAAGGCCATCGGCGTCCTGCAAGGCGTCGCGGCCGAGGTGACCAGGGTCTCGCTCGAGTTCGAGATGCAGTCGAATGCAGAGGGCAAGCTGTTCGGCTCCGTTGGCAACTCCGACATCGCGGCGCGCCTGAAGGAGCTGGGCCACGCGGTGGAACGGCGCAAGATCGAGCTCGACGAACCCATCAAGCAGGTTGGCGAGCACCTGGTGAAGATCCGGCTGCACCGTGAGGTGCGAGTGGAGATCGCGGTCCGTGTGGTCTCGAGCGGTATCGCGCCCGAGAGTCTCACGGAAGAAGAGCTGCAGAGCCGTGCCGAGGTCGCCATGGACGAGGCCGAGTCACTCGAGCGAGCGGACGAGGACGAACGGCACTAAGATAGGGGTCGCGCCCGCGGTTCTTGTGTGGGGGGAGCGGTGGCGACGGACAGGGAAAACCGGACCGGGGCGCGGGCGGGCGCGACTGCGGGAATCCGCGCGATTCCCGCCGACCACGACGCTGAGCGCGCCGTCCTATCGGCGATCTTGCTCGACCACGAGGCCATCTGGCAGGTGCGCGACAAGATCCTGGAGACTTCCTTCGACCAGCCGCGCCACCGGGTCCTGTACCGGGCGTGCACCGAGCTGGTCGACAAGCAGATCGCAGTCACGCTGATCACCCTGCGCAACCACCTGGAGGAACAGGGGCTGCTCGAACAGGTGGGCGGCGTTGCGGCGCTCGCCGAGGTGGCCGACGCGGTGCCGACCGCCGCGCACGTCGCGCACCACGCGGAGGTCGTGCGCCGCAAGTCTCTGGCCCGTGAGCTGATCCGCACCTGCGAACGACTGGTCTCGCGCGGCTACGAGGGACACGACAGCGTCGAGCAGTTGCTCGACGACGCGCAGCGCGAGGTTCTGCATCTCGCGATCGGCCACAGCCCGAAGACCTTCTTGTCGCTCGACGACGAGATCCACGATACCCTCGCCTTCATCCACCGGATGAACGCGGGCGAGGTGACGGGGCTGCCGTCGGGCTTCAAGGACCTGGACGACAAGACCGGCGGCTTCGACGGCGGCGACCTGGTGATCCTGGCCGCGCGCCCCAGCATGGGCAAGACCGCGCTGGCACTGAACATGGCGCGCAACTGCGCCGTGGACCGGAACGGCTGCGTCGCGGTCTTCTCGCTGGAAATGACCAGCCGGCAGCTCGTGCTGCGCATGATCATGGGCGAGGCGCGGCTCGACCTGGGGCGCCTGCGCCGCGGTCTGCTCACGGCAGAAGAGATGAAGCGCCTGACGGACGCGTCGCAGAAGCTCGAGGCCGCCCGCATCTTCATCGACGACAGCGGCACGCTCACCGTCAGCGACATCGCCGCCAAGTCGCGCCGCCTGCACCGCGAGCAGCAGCTTTCGCTGATCGTCGTCGACTACATTCAGCTGGTGCAGACCTCTCGGTCCGGTGACCGCCGCGAGCAGGAGGTGGCCGAGATCAGCCGCTCGCTCAAGCTCCTGTCGAAGGACCTGGGCGTGCCGATCCTGGCGCTCTCGCAGCTCAACCGAGGCCCCGAGACCCGGCCCAACAAGCGCCCGATGCTCGCGGACCTGCGCGAGTCCGGCGCCATCGAGCAGGATGCGGACCTGGTGCTGTTCATCTACCGCGACGAGGTCTACGACGAGGACAGCCCCGACGAGGGCATCGCCGAGCTCAACATCTCGAAGCAGCGCAACGGCCCGACCGGGCTGGTCAAGCTGCAGTTCGAGTCGAAGTACGCGCGCTTCTACGACCTGTACCGAGAGGAGACGGTGCCGCCCAGTGCTGGATTCTCGGATCCGCCGTTCTGATGGCGCGTCGCTCGGGGCTGGCCCGGCCCCGCGCACTCGGTCCGGGAGCCCTGGTCGGCGTGTGCGCGCCAGCGGGGCCGCTGTTGGGCCCCGAGGCCCTCGACCAGGGGCTGGCCTGGTTCGAGGCGCAGGGCTGGCGGGTACGCTGCGCAGCGCACCTGCGCGAGCGCCGCGGCTACCTGGCCGGGGACGACGAGCAGCGGCTCGGCGACCTGCTTGCGCTGCTGCGAGACCCGGAGGTCGCCGCGATCGTGGCGCTGCGCGGCGGCTATGGGATCACGCGCATCCTGCGCCACCTGGAGCCAGGGGAACTCGTGGCGGCTCGCAAGCTCTTCGTCGGCTACAGCGACACCACCGCGCTGGCGCTGCTGTTGCGCCGCGCCGGCCTCAGCTCGATCCACGGCCCGATGCTCGACCGCGACGACGTGCCCGACGCAGCGCGCGAGCGTCTGGCCGCGCTGCTCCGTGGCGCGCCCGCGGCGCTGGAGCCGCTGCACGGCAAGCCGCTGGCCCCTGGACGCGCGCGCGGTCCGCTAGTCGGCGGCAACCTGCGCATGCTCTGCGCGAGCCTGGGCACGCCCTGGGAGGTCGACACGCGCGGTGTGATCTTGTTCCTCGAGGAGGTCGGCGAGCAGCCCTACGCGATTGACCGATCGCTCGGCCAGCTGCGCGACGCGGGCAAGTTGCAGGACGTTGCGGGCGTGGCGGTCGGTCAGCTCGTGAACTGCCGCTCCGAGCGCTACCCTGAAACCTCGCCGTGCGACGTGATCCGGGACGTGCTGCTCCCCGAGATCGACGGACCCGTGGTGAGCGGGCTGCCCTTCGGCCACCTCGGCGACAACCGCGCGCTGGGCGTCGGGGTCCTGGCGGAGCTGGACGGAGACGTGGCCACCGTGGCGCTCTTGGAGCAGGTCGTGGAGGACGGATCTTGAAGCTGGCGCAGGTCCGGAAGAAGCTCGAGCGCGTCGATCGCGCCGTCGAGAAGGCGATCGCGAAGGGCGAGACGCCCGGCTGCGTGGTGCAGGCGCGCATGGGCGAGGCGCTGGCATTCGAAGCCGCATACGGCGCGGCCTGCATCTCGCCCGAGCACCACGAGGCGCGCCTCGACACCCTGTACGACCTGGCCTCGCTCACCAAGGTGATGGCCACCACGCCCGCACTGCTGCTCTTGGTCGCGAGCGGCAAGCTGCGGCTCGACCAGCCGGTGGCTGAGCTGCTGCCGGCCTTCGCGGAGCACGGCAAGCAGGAGATCAGCGTTCGCCACCTGCTCACCCACAGCTCCGGGCTGCGGCCCTGGCGGGCCTACTACGCCGACCTGCGCGAGCGCGAGCAGCGCCGCGGTGAGCGGCTGCTGGCCACTCCGGAGGGTCGCGAGTCGATCCTGACACGCATCCAGCGCAGCGCACCGGTCCACGACACGGGCGAAGCTTCCGTCTATGGAGACCTCGGCTTCATCGTGCTCGGGGCGCTCGTCGAGCAGCTCGCTGGAGAGCCGCTCGACGTGTTCTGCCAGCGCCGCATCTACGAGCCGCTCGGCATGCGCGACACGCACTTCAACCCGGTGCCCTTCGACGGGGACCGGCGCCGCTACGCGGCCACCGAGCAGTGCAACTGGCGCGAGAAGATCGTCTGGGGCGAGGTGCACGACGGGAATGCCTGGGCAATGGGCGGGGTTGCGGGGCACGCCGGGTTGTTCGGCACGGCCGCCGACGTGCTGCGCTTCGGCAGCGAGATGCTGGCGGCGGACCGTGGCGAGAGCCAGTTGTTCCCCGCGGAGCTGGCCCGCGAGTTCTTCCGCCGACAGGAGCTCACCCCGGACAGCGACTGGGCGCTCGGCTGGGACACCCCGACGCCCGGTGCGTCGACCTCGGGCCGGCACTTCTCGAAGCGCTCGATCGGACACACCGGCTTCACCGGCACCAGTCTGTGGATCGACCTCGAGAAGGGCGCCGTGCTGGCGCTGCTCGCGAACCGCGTGCACCTGGTCGCCAAGAAGAGCCGCTTCGTGCTGCGCCCGCTGCTGCACGACCTGCTGCTGGAGGCTTTCCTTGCCGCCTGAGATGCCGGCGATCGAAGCGATCCGCCACGTGCACCTGATCGCGGTGGCGGGGACCGGCATGGGCACCCTGGCCTGCATGCTTGCCGACCGCGGCTTCCGCGTAACGGGCAGCGACCGGGCGACCTACCCGCCGATGAGCGAGCAGCTTCGCCAGGCGCAGATCGAGGTGCAGAAGGGTTTCTCCGCGGACCACGTGGAGGGCGAGCGGCCGGACCTCGTGGTGATCGGCAATGCGGTGCGTGCCGACAACCCCGAGGCGCGCGCCGTGCTCGAGGGCGGCATTCCCTACCTGTCTTTCTCCGACGCGGTCCACCACTTCTTCATTC
Source organism: uncultured Gammaproteobacteria bacterium (assembly GCA_964194645.1). GTDB lineage: Bacteria > Myxococcota_A > UBA9160 > SZUA-336 > SZUA-336 > CAXMNF01. Next base: position 3,821 of record CAXMNF010000354.1, on the reverse strand, counting down.
GCGGCAAGCACAGCGTGGTGATCGCCGGCACCCACGGCAAGACGACCTCGACCAGCCTGATCGGCTGGATCCTGTCGCACTCGGGACGCGATCCATCGCTGCTGGTCGGCGGCGTCGCCGAAAACCTTGGCAGCGGCTTTCTGCTCGGCGAAGGCGAGCACTTCGTAGTCGAGGGGGACGAATACGACACGGCGTTCTTCGACAAGACGCCAAAGTTCCTGCACTACGCGCCGCGCACCGTGCTCTTCACGTCTTGCGAGTTCGACCACGCCGATATCTACGCGAGCCTCGATGAGATCGAGGCGGCGTTCCGCGCGCTGGTCGAGCTGGTCCCCGAGGATGGCCGGATCGTGGCCGCCGCAGACTCGCCAGCCGTGGCGCGGGTGCTCGAGTCGGCGCGCGCCCCGGTCGAGACCTACGGCTGCCAGGTTCCCGCCACCTGGAAGACCACGGACGTCGCCTTCGACGAGCGTGTCACGCAGTTCAACGTCTGGCGCGGCGACGAGCGGCTCGGAGCGGTCCGCGTACCGCTCTTTGGCCGGCACAACGTCGAGAACGTGCTGGGTGCGGTGGCCCTGTGCCACGGACTCGGCGTATCGCTCGCCCAGAGCGCGGCGGCGCTCGCCGAGTTCAAGGGCGTGCGGCGCCGCCAGCAGCTCCACGGCGAGGCCGACGGCATGGCGGTGATCGAGGACTTCGCTCACCACCCGACCGCGGTGCGCGAGATGGTCGCCGCCCTGCGCGGACGCTATCCGAACCGCTGCCTGTGGGCCGTCTTCGAGCCGCGCACCAACACCAGCCGCCGGCGCTTCTTCGAGGACGCGTACGTCGAGGCCCTGTCGGGGGCGGACGGCGTGCTGCTGGCGGGGGTCTACCGGCCCGAGGAGATCCCGGAGGACGACCGGCTGCGCCCGGAGCGCATCGTCGAGGCGCTCGGGGCCCAGGGCGTGGAGGCGCGCTTCGAGCCCGACCTGGACGCTATCATCGAGCATCTGGCACAGAGCCCGAAGCGGCCGGCGGTGGCCCTGATCATGTCGAACGGGGAATTCGGCGGCATCTGGCAGCGGCTGCTGGCGCGGCTGGCCAGGACGGAGCGGAACTGATGGCGGGCATCCAGGCCACGGCGCTGCGGCGCGGCACCACGATCATCTGGGAAGGTGCGCCCTGTCGCGTGCTCGAGTTCGTGCACCGCACACCGGGCAACAAGCGCGGCTTCGTACAGACCAAGCTGCGCAACCTGCTCGACGGCACGCAGCGCAACGTCAAGTTCTCGGCCAGCGACTTCGTGGACCGCGCCGTGATCGACACGCGCGAGATGGACTACTTGTACAGCGACGGCTCGGGCTCGGTGTTCATGGACGTCGAGAACTACGAACAGATCACCATGTCGGACGAGAGCCTCGGCAGTGCGCGGTCCTGGCTCGCCGAGGGCATGCGCGTGTTGCTGGAGATGCTGGACGGCAGCCCGATCGGCATCGAGCTGCCCAAGGCCGTGGAGGCGGTGGTGGCCGAGACCGAGGGGGTCGTGAAGGGCCAGACCGCCGCGCGCTCCAGCAAGCCCGCCACGCTCGAGAACGGCGCCACCGTGCAGGTGCCGCCCTTCATCAACGTGGGCGACCGCATCCGAGTGGACCCCGGGGAGCTGCGCTACCTCGAGCGCGCCAAGTAGCGCCTCTCGCATCCTGCGGCCCTTGAGGTCCGGCGAGCTGCCCCGGCCCCCCGGCGATCGCCCGTTCATCCGGCAGCCGCGCTAGAAGTGAAGCAGGGCCGCACCGTGGCCCGGCGAGATCGCGGACGCGATCGCTTCCTGCACGAAGCGCTTGGCTTCGCGCACCGCCTCCTCGAGTGCTGTGCCGCGTGCCAGGTGCACGGCGATCGCCGAGGAGAGCGCGCAGCCCGTGCCGCGCACCGGCTCCGTGCCCGTGCGCTCGCCGCGCAGCCAGACGGAGGCCTCTGCGGTGACCAGCAGGTCGTCGGGTGCGCCCTCTGCGTGACCGCCCTTCACCAGCACGGCTTGCGCTCCGCAGTCCAAGAGGTCGCGCGCTGCGGCCTCGGGTTCGGCGTGTCCCGTGAGTGCCTCGGCCTCGGGCAGGTTCGGAGTTACGAGCGCGGCGCCCGCGATCACGCGCTGCAACAGACTGCCCCAGGCGCGCCGCTCGAGCAGCAGGGTACCGTCGCTCGCGCGCAGCACCGGGTCCACGACGCGCGGCACCGCGTGGCGCTCGAGCACGTTCGCTACGTGCAGCAGCACGTCGTCCGTGGCGAGCATTCCGATCTTGATCACGTCGGGTACGATGTCGGCCAGGAGGACGCTCAGCTGCTCGCCCACCACGCTCGGAAAGGCTGGAAGCACGCGCACGACTTTCTCGGTGGTCTGAGCGGTGAGCGCCGTCGGGACCGCCATGCCGTGCGCGCCGAGCCGCGCGAAGACGCGCAGGTCGAGCTGGCAGCCCGCCCCACCGGTCGGGTCGCTGCCCGCGATCGAAAGCACGATGGGAACGTCTGGCCGCGCCACTGGCCGCGGAGGGTAGCTCAGGCGCTGCTCGCCCTGTGGCTGCCGGGAGCGGCCGCCGCGGCGCCGCCGATCGTGATCGTGCTTTCCTGGGATGGCGTGCGCCACGATTACCCCGAGCGGGCCGAGACGCCGGCCCTGGACCGCATGGCGCGCGAGGGGCTGCGCGCCGGGCGGCTCGTGCCGGTCTTTCCGGCCAACACCTTCCCCGCGCATGTCTCGCTCGCGACCGGCACCTACGTCGACCGGCACGGCATCGTCGCGAACTCGTTCCGCGACCGCGAACGCGGCTCGTTCCACTACTCGAACGACGCGAGCTGGATCGAGGCGGAGCCGCTCTGGGTGGCCGCGGAGCGGCAGGGCGTCCCCGCGGCCACCTTCTTCTGGGTGGGCTCGGAGACCGACTGGCGCGGACGCGGCGCCCGCTACCGGCGCGCGCCGTTCGACTCGAAGGTGCCCGAGCGCGAGAAGGTCGAGCAGATCCTCGCCTGGCTCGACCTGCCCGAGGCGGAGCGCCCCAGGCTGATCCTGTCCTGGTGGCACGGCGCGGACCACGCGGGCCACGAAGAGGGCCCGGGCGGCCCGGCCGTGGCGCGCGCGCTGGCCGGGCAGGACCGCGAGCTCGCGCGCCTGCTGGCCGGCCTCGACGCCCGGGCCCTCTGGGCGCGCACGACCCTGTTCGTGGTAAGCGACCACGGCATGAGCGAGGCGAGCCGGGCGCTCGACGTGCTGGCCGAGCTGAAGCGCGCCGGCATCGCGGCGAGCCTGGTGCCGGCAGGCGGAGTCGGCCACGTGTGGCTCGAGGACCGCTCGCAGCGAGACCGCGCGCGCCAGCTGCTGGACGCCCTCGAAGGCGCGCGCGCCTACCCGAGCGAAGCCGCGCCGGCCGAGCTGCGCGCCTCGCACGCGACGCGCACCGGCGACCTGCTGGTCCTGGTGGAGCCGCCCTACGCGCTCTCCTTGCGCGCCCTCGGCGCGGGCAACCGAGGAATGCACGGCTACCGGCCGGAGCACCCCGACATGGCCGCGATCTGCTATGCGCTCGGCCGCGGCGTTCCCGCGGGGGCACGGCCGGCTGCGCTGCGTTCCATCGACCTGGCCGCGACCGCAAGCGCGCTGCTCGGCATCGACCCGCCCGCCTCGAGCGAGGGCGCCCCGTTCAGCGTGATCGAGCTGCCATAGCTAGCGCCCTAGCGGCGAGCTATGCCCGCCGTTAGGCCGCTCCCCCCGTTCCCGTAGGAGAGCGACTTCCTGAGTCGCTCTCCGTCGCGGCAAGGCGAGCTTCGCTCGCCGTTAGGCCGCTCCCCCC
>CAXMNF010000353.1:0-1607 GCA_964194645.1 uncultured Gammaproteobacteria bacterium | reverse complement strand
GTGCGCCAGCAGTGCGGGTAGTTGTGCTCGTAGCTCTCGTGGCGCACCAGCAGGCCGCGCTCGCGCAGCTCGCGGATGATCGGCGTATTGGTATCGAAGACCTGCTGGCCGGCGTAGGGCGGCACCTCGGCCGTGAAGCAGCCGCTGTTGTCGACGGGGACCACCACAGCGATCCCGGCGGCCTGGCACGCCGTCATGTCGTCCTCACCGAAGCCGGGTGCCATGTGCACGATGCCGCTGCCTTCCTCGGTGTCGACGAAGTCGGCGAGCAGCACCCGGAAGGCGTTCGGCTGATCCGCGAAGAACGGGAAGAGCGGCTGGTAGCGTCGGCCCTCGAGCTCGCGTCCCTGCACCCGGCCCACCGGCCGCGCGCCCTCCAGCTCGGCCGCGTACTTCTCGGCGGTGGCGGCGCCCAGCACCACGTGCCGCCCATCCTTCTCGAAGACGGCGTACTCGATGTCCGGCCCCACGGCGACCGCCAGGTTCGCGGGCAGGGTCCAGGGCGTCGTCGTCCAGATCCAGAGTTCGGTGGGTGCCGGGTCCCCGTCGGGCACCAGCTCGAGCCGCACGGTGATCGCCGGGTCCTGGCGCGGGCGGTAGGAGTTGTCGAGCCGCGTCTCGAAGTTCGAGACCGGCGTCTCGGCCGCCCACGAGTAGGGCATCACCCGGTAGCCCTCGTAGATCAGGCCCTTGTCCCAGAGCGATTTGAAAGCCCAGACGACGCTCTCCATGTAGGGCATGTCCATGGTCTTGTAGTCGTTCTGGAAGTCGACCCAGCGCGCCTGGCGGGTCACGTGCTCGACCCACGACTCGGTGTACTTCATGACCGAGCTGCGGCAGAACTCGTTGAAGCGCTCGATGCCGTACTCCTCGATGGGCGCGCGTCCGTGGATGCCGAGCTCCTTCTCCGCCTCCATCTCGGCGGGGAGCCCGTGGCAGTCCCAGCCAAAGCGGCGCTCGACGCGCCGCCCGCGCAACGTCTGGTAGCGCGGGATCACGTCCTTCACGTAGCCGGTCAGCAGGTGCCCGTAGTGGGGCAGGCCGTTCGCGAAGGGCGGTCCGTCGTAGACCACGTACTCGTTGGCGCCGTTCTCGCCAGCGGGGCGTTGCTCGACCGAGGCCCGGAAGATGTGCTCGCGCTGCCAGTAGGCCAGGACGCCCCGCTCGAGCTCGGGAAAGCTCGGCTGCGGGTCGACAGCGGGGTAGTGTGTGCGCGGCTTGGGGCTCATGGGGCGGGAGAAGCTACCAAAAAGCCCTTGCGGGTCCGCAGTTCGCCGCGGATACTGACTGGTCAGTCGAACCGACTAGTCGGTCTGGAGGCGTAGGCAGATGGCCCGGAGAAGCGCGCGGGTTTCCCCCGAAGCACGGCGCGAGGCGATCCTGAAGGCGGCGCACGCCTGCTTCAGCCGCGGTGGCTACCACTCCACCACGATCGACGAGATCGCCCTCGATGCCGGCCTGTCCAAGGGGGCCGTCTACTGGCACTTCGAGGGGAAGTGGGAGCTCTTCGTCGCGTTGCTCGACGGGATCCTGCACGGGCTCGAAGAACAGCTGGTCTTGCCTCGCGAGCGCATGACCGGGCGCGAGCGCATCGAGCACGCCTGCCG
>CAXMNF010000352.1:0-3690 GCA_964194645.1 uncultured Gammaproteobacteria bacterium | reverse complement strand
CCGCGGTGCCGGCGTGCGCCGCCGCACGGCGCGCAGCTGGGCGCCGAAGCGCCGCTCCGCCAGCGCCCGCCGGACGACCGCCCGGCGCCGGGTGCGCCGACGCAAGTCCGCGTGACGGAACGGGAAAACTGAAGAGCACGGGCCCCCGTCGACGACTGTCGTCGGGGGTCCCGTGCGCTTCGGCCCCCCGCCCGCCTGGAGCTGGCACACTCGGGAGCGGATCCCGGGGGTGACGTGAGCAGGCGCAAATCATCCAGACGGCGAGCACGGCGCCGCGCGCAGCTCTGGTGGGTCGACCTGCCGATCGATGAGTTGCTCGACGTGCGGCTTTGCGACCTGGAGCTCGAGATCGAGGGCTCGCCGCTCGAGCCGCGCATCGCCCGCCTGGAGGACGACCTGGCGCGTGCCGGCCTGCGCTTCCGGCCGAGCATCTGGCTCTCGACCGACTGGTTCTCGCCCGAAGGGGTGCCCGGCTTCGCGCTGCCGTTCTTCCTGGCCCACCCGAAGCTGGCGCGGCTCGAGCGTCAGCACATGCTGCAGGTCGAAGGCGGAAACCACCGCTGGTGCCTGCAGCTCCTGCGCCACGAGACTGGCCACGCGATCGACAGCGCCTACCGGCTGCGCCGGCGGCGGCGCTGGCGCGAGCGCTTCGGGCGAGCCGGCCGCCCGTACCGCGCGAGCTACGTCCCGAATCCGGACAGCCGCCGCTTCGTACACCACCTGCCGGACTTCTACGCGCAGAGCCACCCCTGCGAGGACTTCGCCGAGACCTTCGCGGTGTGGATCGGCCCGGCCGCCCGCTGGCGCAGCCTGTACGCCGACTGGCCAGCGCTGCGCAAGCTCGAGTACGTGGACGAGCTGATGTCGGAGATCGCGGAGCGCATCCCCCTGGTGCATTCCCGGGAACGCACGGACTCGCTCTCGACCCTGCGCATGACCCTGCGCGAGTACTACCGGCGCAAGGAAGAGTACTTCGGCCGCGAGGATCTGGCGGTCTACGATCACGAGCTGGGCCGCTTGTTCTCGGACGATCCCGCCCATCGCCGCCGCAAGAGCGCGGCGGCGTTCCTGCGCGAGCGGCGCACTGAGCTGGTGCGGGTGGTCGCGCGCTGGACCGGGCAGCACCGCTACGCGGTCGACGAAGTGCTGCGCGGCATGATCCTGCGCGCGCGCGACCGGCAGCTTCGCCTGGTCGCCTCCGAGCGCGAGACCGCCGAGGGCGCCGCGGTCGTCACCGCGCTGCACGCCGCCGAGATCGAGCGTATGCGCCACCGGGAGTACTTCCGGTGAAGCGCTTGCGCGTGGCCGTTCTCACCCACGAGGACTGCGTGCCGCCGCAGACGCTCGAAGGGCTCGACGCCCGGCAGGTCCTGCAGGTGCGCACGGAGTACGACGTGGTCCGCGCCCTCGAGACCCTGGGACACGCCGTTCAGGTGGTGGGGCTGTCTGCCGAGCTGGAGCCCATCCGGCGCTCGGTCGAGGAGTGGCAGCCCCAGGTGCTGTTCAACCTGATGATGGAGTTCCGCGACGAGGGCGCCTTCCAGGTGCACCTGGCGAGCTACCTGGAGCTGCTGGGCCTGCGCTACACGGGCTGCAGCTCGCGCGGCATCCTGCTGTCGCGCGACAAGGAGCTGTGCAAGAAGATCCTGCGCTACCACCGGATCCCCACGCCGGCCTTCGCCGTGTTCCGCCGGGGCCGCGCGCTGCGCAGACCCGCAGCCCTGCGCTTCCCCCTGATCGTGAAGACGGTCGACGAGGAGGCCTCGCTCGGCATCTCGCAGGCGTCGGTGGTGCGCGACGAGCAGCAGCTCCGCGAGCGCATAACCTTCGTTCACGAGCGCATGGACTGCGACGCGCTCGCCGAGGAGTACGTCCAGGGCCGGGAGCTCAACGTGAGCATGCTCGGCAACCAGCGGCTGCAGATCCTTCCGGTCTGGGAAATGGTGTTCGAGAAGCTGCCCGAGGGCAGCGAGCCGATCGCGACCGAGCACGCCAAGTGGGACCCGGTGTATCAGAAGCGAGTCGGGATCGACACGCGCGCCGCAGACAATCTGTCCGATGACGTCCGGGCGCGGATCGCGCGCCTGGCGCGCCGCGCATATCGCGCCCTCGGGCTGTGCGGCTATGCCCGGCTCGACCTGCGCTTGGACGAACAGGATCGCGTCTGGGTGATCGAGGCGAACGCGATGCCCGACGTGGCGCGCGCGGAGGACTTCGCGGCGGCGGCCGCCGCGGCCGGGCTCGAATACGAAGCGCTCATCCAGCGGATTCTCAACCTGGCCCTGCGGCAGCCCCCGCGCGGACCCACTCGGTCGTCCGCCTGATCTCTTCGGCGGGTCGGCAGAATCGGCCTCGGCGCGGCCTCCCTTGGCCGGCGCCTGCCTGCGCATTGCCTCCTGCTGCGGCGCGTGCCGGCCGATCGGACTTGTCGGGCGCGCGACGATCCTGATAGCGTGGTGCGCGGACGGGTTGAGAGGTCGAAACGGGGCGCACTGTGGCAGCAGAGAGCTCGATTGGCGTAGCCGTAATCGGGTGTGGCTACTGGGGACCGAACATGGTTCGCAACTTCGGCGCGCTCGAGCGCTGCAAGTTGCGGGCGATCTGCGACCTGGACCCCGAACGCATGGAGCGGCTGAAGCGGCTGTACCCGGCCGTGCGCTGCGCGACCGACTACCGCGAGCTCCTCGACGATCCGGCGGTCGACGCGGTCTCGATCTGCACGCCCGTCCACACGCACTACCCGCTGGCCAGCGCCGCGCTGGATGCCGGCAAACACGTGCTGCTCGAGAAGCCGCTCACCGATTCAGTCGAAAGCGCCGCCCGCCTGGTCAAGCGGGCGGAAGAGCAAGGCCGGGTGCTCCAGGTAAATCACACCTTCGTTTACAGCCCGGCCGTACAGAAGATTCGCTCGATCATCGACAGCGGCGAGATTGGCGATCTGCTCTACCTGGACTCGGTGCGCGTGAATCTCGGCCTGTTCCAGCCGGACGTGAACGTGATCTGGGACCTGGCCCCGCACGACGTGTCGATCATGACCTATCTGATCGACCGCCCGGCCCGCTGGGTCTCGGCGGTCGCCAGCACCCACTACGGGGAGCACGAGAACCAGGCCTACGTGACGGTCAGCTACGACGAGGCCCTGATCGGCCACATCCACGTCAACTGGCTCGCTCCGGTGAAATTGCGCCAGACCTTGATCGGGGGCTCGAAGCGCATGATCGTGTATGACGACCTCGAGCCCAGCGAGAAGATCCGCGTCTACGAGAAGGGGGTGACCTTGAACAGCGACTCGGAGAGCCGCATGCGCGCCCTGGTCGACTACCGGGTGGGCGACATGTTCGCGCCTCACATCGACAACACCGAGCCGCTCGAGCAGGTGTGCCGCAGCTTCCTGGACGCGATCGAGTTCGGAGTTCGACCGGCCAGCGACGGGGCAGCCGGACTCGAGGTGGTGCGCGTGCTCGAGGCGGCACAGGAGTCGATCCGCAAGAACAGCGAGCGCATCCCGCTGCTGCGCTCCACGTGACGCCGCCCCGCATGAAGGTGCCGCTGATGGATCTACGTGCGGCATTCGAGCCGATCGAGGAGCAGGCCTTCCAGGCGTTCCGCGCGATCCTGCGCGACATGAACCTGTTCCTGGGCCCCAACCAGCAGGCCTTCGAGCGCGAGTTCGCGGCCACCTGCGGGACC
>CAXMNF010000351.1:0-26962 GCA_964194645.1 uncultured Gammaproteobacteria bacterium | reverse complement strand
CGGCGCCGGCCGCCTGCTGAACGGACGCGCCCGCAGGACGCCGCCTCCACGCGCACGGAACACCACCTGGTGGCGCGCGAGACCCACTTCCGCGGCTTCGCCCCGGGGCGCTACTGGGTCGGAGTGGAGGGGGTGCTCGAGGACCCGGGTACGTGCATGCCTGTGGACGAGTGCTTCGAGCTGCGTGCGGCCACGGTGCTCCCGCGCCGCACTACGCGACTCGCCCTCGATGTAAAGCCACGCTGTTGCGCGGTGCTGGTGAAGCTGCTCTGGAGTCGCAAGGGCGTGTCCGACGGCGCGGTGTCGCTGCTCGGGGTGCCCGATTCGCTGCGCTACACCAAGCAGGGTATGGCGCGGCTCGAGGTGCCGCTCGGCACGCACCGCATCCTGGCCGGCAGCGGCGATCGCGTCGCCGAGGCCGCCCTCGAGCTGCAGACGCTCCGGTCGGTCTCGCTCGAGATCGACCTCGGCGCGTCCGAGGGGCTGGTCTTCAAGGGCTGCCCGCCCGCCGTGGCGCCCTACCTGCGGGGGGACCTGGGCGCGGCCCTGCACGCGCTGCGCAGCGACGGCCAGCAGCAGCTCGCCCAGCGGCTCGAGGCGGAAATCCACGAGCACGGTGGGCAGCTCGAGCGCGCGGCCCTGCTCTACGATCAGGCCGGCGACTCGCAGAACGCCGTGAGGCTGCTGCTCGAGGTGAAGCCCGAGCACAGCGGCTACGTGACCGCTTGCGAGCGCCTGGCGGACTCGTTCGAGCGCGAGGGCGAGCTCGAGATGGCGGCAGCGCGGATCGAGGCAGCGATCGATCGCGCCGACCGGGGGCGCGTCGCAGCGCTCTACCTGCGCTGGTCCGTCCTGCTCGAGAGGCTCGACCAGCTCGACGGCGCGCGCGGCGCGCTCGCGAAGCTCGGCGAGATCGAGCCGGACCATCCAGAGCTTGCGGCCCGCAGTGAACAGCTCGAGAAGCAGCGCGCGGGCGAGCGGACCCGGGTGCAGCTGCCGTCTGATGGCGAGGGCTACGACGCGGACACCGACGGCAGCCGCTACCAGCTGCTGGAGCGCATCGGCACGGGAGGCATGGGGGTGGTGTTCCGCGCGCTCGACCGGCGGCTGCGCCGTGAGATCGCCCTGAAGCGCCTGCCTGAGGCGATGGCGGACACCCCGACCGCGGTGACCCTGTTCCTGCGCGAGGCACGCGCTGCGGCCTCGCTGAACCATCCGAACATCGTGACCTTGTTCGATGCCGACGAGGAGGACGGGCAATACTTCATCACGATGGAGCTGCTGGCTGGCGCCACGCTCGGCGCGCTCAAGCGCCGCCGGGGACGTTTTGCCGCGGCCGACATCGCGCGGGTCGGGCGGCAGGTGTGCGAGGGCCTGCAGTACGCGCACCGGCAGCGCGTGGTGCACCGCGACGTGAAGCCCGCGAACCTGTTCCTCACACACGACGGCTCGCTCAAGATCATGGATTTCGGCCTGGCGAAGTCCATGGAGGAAGTGCGCCGTGCGACCACCGTGATCGGCGGCACCCCGTACTACATGTCGCCCGAGCAGACCCGCGGCGACACGGCCGGTCCGCCTGCGGACTTGTACTCGCTGGGCGTCACGTTCTTCGAGCTGGCGACCGGTCGGCTGCCCTTCACGGGCGGCGACATCGCCGGGGACCACCAGAACACGCCGCCGCCGGATCCGCGCGACCTGGCCGCAGACCTGCCCGACCCCCTGGCCGAGCTGATCGTGCAGCTGCTCGCGAAGCAGCCCGCCGCCCGGCCGGCGAGCGCCGCCGACGTCGCGAGTCGGCTCGCCGCGATCGCGTCCGAGGCGGATGCCTCCAGCGTGGCCCAGCGGATCGCAGCCTCGCCCGCCGATTGAGGCGGTCCGCATCCTGATAAGCTGCGCCGTACGAGGGAGGCGCCATGACGGAGTTCCGCGAAGTCGCCACGGGTTTGCAGTTTCCGGAAGGCCCGGTGGCCCTGTCGGACGGCAGCGTGCTGGTCGTCGAGATCCGACGGGGGACCCTGACCCGGGTCACACCCGACGGCGGCCAGGAGATCGTGGCGGCGCTTGGCGGCGGACCGAACGGAGCGGCGATCGGCCCCGACGGCAAGGTCTACGTGTGCAACAACGGCGGATTCGAGTGGCACGAGGCCGGCCCGATCGTGGTGCCCGGCAACCAGCCCGAGGGCTACTCCGGGGGCAGCATCCAGCGCGTCGATCTCGACACGGGCGAGTTCGAGACGCTCTACACCGAATGCGCCGGCCACCTGCTGCGCGGCCCGAACGATCTGGTCTTCGACGCCGCCGGCGGCTTCTGGTTCACCGACCACGGCAAGAACCGGGAGCGCGAGCGCGACCGCGGCGGTCTCTACTACGCGCTTCCCGACGGCTCACGGATCGTCGAAGCCGTCTACCCGCTCGACAGTCCAAACGGCGTCGGTCTTTCGCCCGACGGCAGCCGGCTCTATTCAGTCGAGACCCACACCGGGCGCGCCTTCTACTGGGACCTGGCCGGCCCCGGCGAGATCGCGCCCTACGCCGCGTCGCCGAATCAGGGACACTTGCTGGCCGGGTTGCCCGGGCTTCAGCTGCTCGACTCGCTGGCCGTCGACGCCGAGGGCAACGTGTGTGTGGGCACGATCGTGAACGGAGGGATCACGAGCATCTCGCCGGACGGCGCCAAGATCGAGCACACCGCCTTCCCCGATCCCCTGGTCACGAACATCTGCTTCGGAGGAGCGGAGCTGCGTACGGCCTACGTGACGCTCTCCGGCACCGGGCGGCTGGTGACGTGTGAGTGGCCGACGGCGGGCCTGCCACTCTGCTTCAACCGCTAGCGCGCCGGCTTGCCTGGCATGCGTTGCGCCCGCTGGTTCGCCGCGCTGCTGCTCGGGACGGGCTGCGCGCCGTTGGCCGACGCGCCGCTGCCCGAGTTCGACTTCCCGGGCCCCGGACGGCTTGCCGTGGTCTGGCACATGGGCGAACCCGATGACCTGCCGGAGCGCCGGCTGATTGTCTACGACGGGGGCGGGGCGGACGCCGTGCCCGTCGAGCAGCCGCTGGAAGTGCGCTGGCTCGGTCCGGATGCGCTGCTGGTCCTGGCGGAGCGGCCGGCGCGCGCGATCGGGGAGTTTCCCGACGCCCAGTTGCTGCGCGTGCGCGAAGGCTCGGCCCCCGAGCCACTCGGGGCGCCGCAGCGCTACTACAACGCGGAGCCGCGCGCCGACGGCTCCCAGCTCTTGGTGGGCGTCGAGCTCGACGACCAGGGCGATAGCGCGCTCGAAGTGTGGTCGCTCTCGGACGAAGCGCCGCGCCCGGTCGCGCGCCGCGAACTGGCCCTGGACGAGCCGCGCTGGGCGCCGGACGGGGACGCTGTCGCGGTGGCCCGGATGATCGAGCTGGATCCCGACGCGGACGCTGCGAGCCTGGGCGTGGGCGGGATCACGGTTCCCTGGCCGCGCCTCTTCACCCTCGATCCGGATCTCCAGGGCCCGCTCACGGGAGTCCACGACGGCGCGCGCGATGCGCCGCCCGCGGCCGGCGGCAGTCTGCCGCTCTGGTGGGACGCGTCCGGGCTGTACGCGCGCCAGCGTGCCGGGATCGTGCGCTGCTCGAGTCCGGAGTCCGGCTGTGAGTTGGTCCTTGCCGCGCCGCAGGGGAGGCGCGTGGTCGACGCCCGCCCGTTCGAAGGCGAGCGCGCGCTCGTGCTGCTGGTCGACACGGAGTCGCGCGAGCTCGCTCCGCTGCCGAGCGAGATCTGGCTGATGGATCTCGCGACCGGCCGCGGTGCGCCGCTCGCGGCCCTGCCGCCGGGCGCGTTCCCGCTCGATCTCGACTGGACGCCGAGCGCTGCTCGCTAGCGGCGCACCAGCAGGCCCTCCAGGTAGCGGCACACCGGACGGAAGCCCAGTGCCTGGTAGCCGCGCAAGGCCGCGCCGTTCGCAGCGTGCAGGTCCGCGCGAACTCCACGAGAGCTAGCTCCCGGTGCCGCGCAGCGGCAGGCCCGCGCCGCGGTACACGGCGTCGACCACGCGCATGTTCGCGACTGAATCCGACGGCGGAGTCCAGATCGGGGCGGCCTCCCGGAGCGCGGCGCAGAAGGCGCGCAGCTGAAACGCGTAGCTCGGCTCGCGGCTCAGCCGCTCCGTCGTCCGCCCCTCCCGCGTGCGCACCTGCAGCCGGTGCCAGAACTGCGGACCGATCGGATTCCAGACCCGCAGCTCCCCGCGCTCCCCGCGCACCCGCGCGGAAATGCGCAGGGGTATCGCCGAGAGCAGCGCGCAGGTCATGCGTCCGGTGCGCCCGTCGCCGAAGCGGAAGTCGGCGCGCATGTAGCGATCGACGCCGGGCGAGGCCAGGCGCGCCTCCGAGCGCAGAACCTCGGGCTCCGCCCCCGCCAGGGTGCGCAGCATGTGGATCGCGTAGCAGCCCACGTCCATGGTGGCACCGCCCGCCAGGTCGAGCCGGTAGCGGATGTTGCCCGGCACGATCAGCGGAATGCACATGGCCGTCTCGATGTGCTCCAGCTCGCCCAGCACACCGCTCGCCAGCACCTCGCGTATGCGCTCCGCCAGCGGGTGGTAGCGCCAGTGGAACGCCTCCATCACCACAAGCCCGGTGCGCCGGGCCGCTTCGGCCACGCGCTCCGCCTCGACCGCGTTCGCGGTGAGCGGCTTCTCGCAGAGCACGTGCTTGCCCGCCTCGAGCGCGCGCAGGGTCCATTCGCAGTGGTGGCTGTTCGGCAGCGGGTTGTAGATCGCATCGAGGTCGGGGTCCGCGAGCAGCGCCTCATAGCTCTCGTGCACGCGCGGAATCTCGTGGCGCGCCGCGAAGCGCCGGGCGCGCTCGGGATCGCGTGCCGCGACTGCCGCGACCACGGCGGCGGGCAGCGAGCGCGCCGGGCGCAGCAGGGCCACCGGGGTGATGCGCGCGGCACCAAGCGCGCCGATCTGTACGGGGTCCACGGCTCGATTATAATCCCCTCGTGCCCCATCCTTGGTGGAAGAGTGCCGTGCTCTATCAGATCTACCCGCGCTCGTTTGCGGATGCGAACGGTGACGGTATCGGTGACCTGAACGGCATCCGCGAGCGGCTCGACCACCTGTCGTGGCTCGGCGTCGACGGCCTGTGGCTGTCGCCGTTCTTCCGCTCGCCCATGCACGACTTCGGCTACGACGTGTCGGACTACTGCGACGTGGATCCGCTGTTTGGCACGCTCGAGGACTTCGACGCGTTGCTGGCGGCTGCGCACGAGCGCGGTCTGCGCGTGGTGATCGACTGGGTACCCGCACACACCTCGAAGGAGCACCCCTGGTTTCGCGAGGCGCGAGCCTCGCGCAGCAACCCGAAACGCGACTGGTACGTATGGCGCGACCCCGGTCCGTCCGGCGAGCTGCCGAACAACTGGACGGCCACCTTCACGAACGGACCGGCCTGGACCCTGGACGAGTCGACCGGCCAGCTCTACCTGCACTCGTTCCTGGCCGAGCAGCCCGACCTGAACTGGGAGAATCCGGAGGTGGTGCGGGCCCAGCACGAGGTGCTGCGCTTCTGGCTGGACCGGGGAGTGGACGGCTTCCGCGCCGACGTGGTGCACAACATCGGCAAGGACCCGATGCTGCCCGACGCGCCGGCCGAGCGGGCGCGCATCCCCCACAGCGTGTTGAACGACGTGCCGAGTACTCACGAGCACCTGCGCGAGCTGCGCCGCCTGGTCGACGGATACCCAGGCGAGCGCCTGCTGGTCGGCGAGGTCTTCCTGCTGACCAGCGAACAGATCGCGAGCTACTACGGGAAGGGCGATGAGCTGCACCTGGCCTTCAACTTCCCGCCGCTCTTCGCGAAGTGGAGCGCAGAGCGCTGGCGCGAGTGCATCGCGACGGCCGAGAGCCTTTTCGCCGAGCCCCACGCCTGGCCGAGCTGGGTGCTCTCCAACCACGACCAGCCGCGTCATCGCACGCGCTACGGATCGGAAGCCCGCGCGCGCGCCGCGGCGGTGCTGTTGCTCGGCCTGCGCGGGACCCCCTTCATGTACATGGGCGAGGAGCTGGGGCTCGAGGACGCGGTCGTCCCGCCGGAGCGAGTGGTGGATCCCGGTGGGCGGGACGGTTGCCGCGCGCCGTTTCCCTGGGACGCCTCGGCCGGGCACGGCTGGGGCCCGGAGCCGTGGCTGCCCTGGCCGCCGGATGCGGCCGCGCGCAATCTCGAGAGTCTGCGCGCCGACCCCGGCTCGATCCTGCAGCTGTACCGGTCCCTGCTGGGGCTGCGCCATGCCTCGCCCGCACTCCGCCTCGGCGACCTGGAGCTGTGCGACGCGCCGACCGGCGTGCTGCTGTTCCGGCGGGTACACGGCGCGGACGAGCGCTGGGTGGCGATCAACTTCACGGAAGAGCGCGTCTCAGTAGCGCTCGATCCGGCGCTCGCGATCCAGTTGGATAGCGGCGGCGGGCCGCCCGGCCGCTATCGCGGCCGGCTCGAGCCCGACCAGGCGCTCCTGCTGGCGCGCGGCTAGCGCCGCGCCCGGCGCCCCGCCTCGACGTCTGCGCGCAGGACGCCGCCGGGTGGGGCCATCGTTCCAGGCGGGACCGGGATACCATGAGAGACGGCCTGGCGTTCCCAGGCCCCGTGTCGCAGGGAGATCGCACGCTTGAGCCGCCTCTCACCGCTCGACAAGGCGCTGGTCCTGATCCTGGTGCCGCTCTGGGTGATCTGCTTCGGCCTCGGCGTGAGGACGCAGGTCCGGGGCGGGGCATTCGCCCAGGTGGCGCTGTCGGTCGAGGACGCCGATCGCTACCCCGCGCTCACGGGCGAATTCTCCCCCACGGTGCATCCGTCGGACCCACTCGCGGAGGCCGGCCTCCGCTCGGGCGACCGCCTGATCAGGTTGGGAGAGGCCGACCTCCTTGGCGTCGGCACCCTCGGTTTCAGCGCGCGCACCATTGAAGAGGCGGGACGGGATCTCAGCGTCCCGTTGGTCTTTGAGAGAAACGGCGAGCGGTTCGAGACCTCGCTCGCCCTGGTTCCGGTGTCCATCCGGCGGCCTGGGCTCGCCGTCTCGTTCGCCTTGGCCGCGTCGGCGCTGTTCCTGCTCCTCCGCGGGCGGCCAACGCCGGCGGTGCGCGCCTATTTCTATTTCGCGATGTGCTGGGCCTTCCTGACCTGCGTCTTCCAAGGAAGCCGACTGGAGCTCTATGCGTGGTTCGGGATTTGGGTCGCGGCAAGCAGCGTGTTTTTCCCGTTGGCTCTCCGCTTCTTTTTCTTGTTTCCGGATGATCGCGCGCCGAAGGGCCGCTTGCATCGGATCTGGCCGTGGTTCCTCGCCGCCCCGTGTGGTCTGTCCTCTGCTCTTGTGTTTTCGAGCCGGATGACGATCGGGGAGAAGGGCTGGGCCGTAACCCTAGCCCTGGGCATGGTAGCGATGCTGGCCGTTACCACGCGCAAGTACCGGCGCGCAGACCTGGTCGCACGTCGGCAGATGAAGTGGGTCCTGTTCGGGCTCTACTGCGTCGGGCTTTCGATGGCGGTCGTTCGCGCTGCGTTTGTTTTCGATCCCCGCTTCGGCTGGCTCTTTCTTGCGAGCAGTTGGGCGATAGCACTCATTCCCCTCTCCCTTCTCATCTCGGTCATGCGCTTCAACCTCTTCGACATCGACCGCCTCCTCTCCGCGACGGCCTCCTACAACATCCTCGCCGTGCTGCTGGGCGCCGGGGCGCTGATCGTGGTGCCGCGCGTCGCCGAGGCCGTGTCGGGCCTGGTCGGAGTGGATCCGGGGACCGGCCAGGTCGTGCTCTCACTGCTGCTGGCCGCCGTCGTGATCCCGGCCCATCGGCGGCTCCGACCCCAGATCGACCGAGTTTTTTTCGCGGAACTCTATGCCCTCGACCAGGGCATCGCCGAGCTGCTGCCGACCCTCTCCTCCTGTACCGACACGCGGGAGCTGACCGAACGCGCGGGCGCCGGGCTCCACCGTCTGCTTCGGCCCGAAGCCTGCGTCGTTTACGCCGGCGTAGAACAGAGCTACGCGCCGGTCTTTGTGGAGGGCCGGGCGGTGCCGCCGGCCTTCGAGGCGGACAGCCCCCTCATCGGTGCGCTGCGTGGGCGCCGCACACCGCTCTCACTCAGCGCCGCCGGGCGGCGCCCGGACGAAGCCCTCCTTGGGCCTTTCGACCGCGCGGCGCTGGAGACGCTGCAGGCCGAGGTGGTCGTGCCGGTGCGGCGGGACGACGCGCTAGCCGCCTTCCTGTGCCTCGGCCCGAAGCGTTCCGGAGATGTCTACACGTCCACGGATCTCACCCTCCTGGCGGCGGTCGCCGAGAAGGTGTCCACGGAGCTGCGCCGCTTCGACCAGGATGAGGTAATCCGCGAGGGGCGCGAGATGCAAGAGTCGCTGCGCCGCTACGTCCCGGGCGCGGTGGCCGAGCAGCTGGCGAGCGGAGCCGAACTCACCTCCGGGGAGCGCGAGGTCTCGGTGCTCTTCGTTGACCTCCGGGGCTACACGAGCTTCTCGGAGAGCCGCCGCGCCGAGGAGATCTTCTCGACCGTGAACCGCTACACGGAGACGGTCTCGCAGATCGTCCAGAAGCACGCGGGCAGCGTGGTGGAGTTCAACGGAGACGGCATGATGGCGGTCTTCGGCGCGCCTCGGGAGCTGGCCCACAAGGAACGGGCTGCCGTCGAGGCGGGGCGCGAGATCGTCGCCGCCGTCGGCGCGCTTCCGCTCGAGGACAATTCGGGCGGGGAGACGAAGCTCGCGGTCGGGGTGGGAATCGCAACGGGCGCGGCCTTCGTGGGCAACATCCGCGCGGTGGATCGCATGATCTGGAGCGCGATCGGCAACACCACGAACCTGGCGGCGCGGCTCCAGAGCCTGACGCGAGATCTGGATGCGTCGCTGGTGATCGACGGCGCGACGTGGGAGAGGGCACATCCTGCCGCCGCAGACTTCGAAAAGAGGCCCGAGTTGCCGATCCGTGGCCGCCGCGAGACCCAGGGCGTCTACGCGCTCCCGATGCGCTCCGGTTCGTAGCGGAGCGGCGCGCCCAGGGACCTCGGGCAAAGCTCTCGTCCAGGGTTTGTGAACCGGGCTCGAACCTCATGCGGGCGGCCCCGCCTCGACTTGCACGAGCACGGCGTCGCTGGACGAGTCCGCGGCCAGCGGCTCGAGCCACCAGGTAGCGCCGGCCGCCTCCGCCCGCGGCAGCGCGTCGCGCTCCCGGCTCGACGCCAGGTGCACCACGTCGAACGGCGCGTCGCTGCGGCGCTCGGCGCGCAGGAAGCGCACGCACTCCGCGAGCTGCTCGACCGCATCGCCTGCCCCGCGGTCGAACAAGGGAAAGGCGCCGTCCCAGCGAGCCGCCCGCCGAAACGGTGCCGGATTGGGCCAGTAGCCTCCGATCCAGACCGGGATGCGCGGCTCTTGCACGGGACGGGGCCGGAAGCGGGTCTCCGCCACCTGGTAGTAGCGGCCCTGATGCGAGAACGGCTCGCCGCTCCACAGGCCCGCGAGAACTTCCAACCCCTCATCGAGGCGAGCCGCGCGCTCGCGCGGGCCGTCCGCCTCGCCGAATGTCTGCCACTCTTCGGGCCGCCCGCTACCCAGCCCCGCGCCGAACACCAATCGCCCGCGCGACAGGCGGTCGAGCGACACGGTTTCGCGCGCGAGCTTCCAGGGCCGCCGGCGCGCGATCGGTGTGACCAGAGCGCCAAGGCGCAGCCGCTCGCTGCGGAGCGCGGCCGCGGCCAGGGCAATCCACGGATCGACCACGTCTGGTGCACCGGGTCGGTCGATGTGGTCCCACAAGAACAGCCCGTCCCAGCCGCAGCGCTCGGCGCGTGCGGCCAGCGCCGCGACACCCTCTGCGTCGCCGAACGCGCCGAAGTTCGGCACGTAGAGGCCGCAGCGCACCCTAACCTCCCTCGGCCTGCGCCGCCTCGTGCTCGCGGATCGCGGCGACGCTCGAGAACGTCGACACCAGGTACGGGACCACCGGCGTGAGCAGGACCTTGAGCAAGGTGCGCGCGTCGAGTGCGCCGGCCAGGAGCACGTCGCCCTGGTTGATCGCGACCAGCAGAAGCCCGACCACGAGCCCGACCCGCGTAGCGCGCAGCACCACGCTGCGGCGCAGGGCGATCCGGCAACCCTCGGCGATGCTACCCCGGCCCCCGCGCGCGCGGCGCACTTGATCCTCCAGAACGATCGTTCTGGAGAATAGAACACAGTCTCTTCGGACTGGCGACCCGGCTCAGCGGACGGAGCTGGCCGCCAGCCGCTGCACGATCTCACGGATCCGGGTCTGCCGGGCGGGATCCTGCTCGTGCTTCGCGAGCGAATCGACGATCGAGGCCAGGCGCGCGTTGGTGCGCGCGGTGCCCGGCTTCTCGCCGCCCGCGGCGTCCGCGAAGAAGTCGAGGATCGCGCCGCGCAGCGCCGGCTCCTGGATCTCGCGGTAGGCGCGCCACGGCACCCCGGCCAGCTTGGCGACCTGCATCGAGCCGCCCAGGTACGCGGTGTTGCCGCTGCCGCGCAGCGCCTCGGCGCGCGCGTTGAGTTCGAAGTAGGCGATCGCGAGTGCGTTCAGGGCGTCGTAGTTGAGCCGGTCGACGGGCGCACGCTCGAGGTCGTCTCTCAGGGCGCGGAGGTCGATGTCGTCGCTGGCCTTCTCGTCGAACACCCGCGCGAAGAAGTCCGGATGGCGCGGGAGCAAGTCGTCGAGCACGCGATCGTCGCCGGCTCGCGTCCAGTCGGCTCCGCTCTGGGTCAGCCGGTAGCGCTCCGCGCGGACTGAGTCGGGTCCCTGCGCCCCCGCGCAGGCGAGCAGCACCGCACAGGCCGAGGCCAGCGAGATTCGCATCGCCGGATGGTACGCGCTGCGGCGCGCCTCGGTTACCCGGACGCGCGCCGGCTCGTAGGGCCCGCTGTGTATGCTTGGCCCATGCGTGGATCTCTGGCGCTGCTCATCCTGCTGCCGGCCGCGCTCGCTTGCGAGCGCGAGACGAGTCCGCCGCCAGCGGCAAGCAGACTCGAGCGCGAGACCGTACTGGGTCCCTTCCTGTCCCGGCACTGGCTCCTACCGGTGCCGGGACAGGGCGCTCCGCCGGCCGGCTGGAGCGCGGTCGAAGTGTCGCTCGATCCGGCGCTGTGCGGCGTGTGCCACCCGCAGCAGCTCGCGGACTGGCGCACGTCGCTCCACGCGCACGCTTACTCGCCGGGCTTCGCCGGCCAGCTGCTGGAAGGCGGACTGGCCGAACCGTCCCAGCTCCGCGCCTGCCAGACCTGCCACGCCCCGCTCGAGGAACAGCAGCCCTTCGGACCCACGCTGGCTGCCAGCGACAGCCTCGACCCCGCGCTGCGCAGCCAGGGCGTGGTCTGTGCCGCCTGTCACGTGCGCGCGCACCGCCGGTTCGGGCCGCCGCGCAGGGCGGGGCTGCCGCCCCTGGTCGAGCCGCTCCCGCACGACGGCTTCGAGGCGCGCGGCGAGTTCCGGGAGAGCCGCTTCTGCGCGCAGTGCCACCAGTTCTTCGACGACCCGGGGCCTGCCGGAAAGCCGCTCGAGAACACCTGGGCCGAGTGGCGCGCCAGCCCGCAGGCCGCCGCGGGCCGCCAATGTCAGGACTGTCACATGCCCGACCGCCGGCACCTGTGGCGCGGCATCCACGACCCCGACACGGTGCGCGCCGCAGTCGACGCGGCGCTCCTGGCAAACGAGGCGGACGGCCGCGTGCGCGCCGATCTGGTCGTCGCGAACCGCGACGTGGGGCACGCATTCCCGAGCTATGTCACGCCGCGCGTATTCCTGTCGATCTACCAGGTCGACCCGTCCGGGAACGAGCTGGCTGACACGCGGCTCGAGGCCGTGATCGGGCGCGAGGTCGATCTGGGCACGGGAACCGAGCGTTTCGACACGCGGGTCCTGCCTGGGGAGTCGGCCAAGCTCGCGTACGACCGGCCGCGCGCGTCACAGGGCGTCGCGGTCGTGGGCCGAGTGTGGATCGATCCCGACTTCCACTACCGCAACGTGTTCGCGACCCTGTCCACGGCGTACGCGAGCGAGCCGGCGCGGGCCGAGATGCGCGAAGCCCTGCGGCGGATCGCCGACAGCGGCTACCTGCTGTCTGAGATCCGCCGCGAGCTGTCGGAGCGTTAGCGCCTCGCGGCGCCCCTAGCGCCCGCCGCAGGGGTTGCAGGGATTCCCGCCCCCGCAGGGATTGCACGGGTTGGCTCCCCCGCCAGCGACCGGCTTGTAGCCGCTCTGGATGCTCTCCACGTAGGCGGTGAGCGAGGCCAGCTTGTCCGAGTCCCAGGGCAGCGGGTCGGTCGCCATCGGCGCGACCATGCAGAACTGCACCATCTCTGCGGCGTTCACCTTGTCGACGCCCCCCTGCTCGTGGGGCATGGCGACGCGGTGCGGATAGGACTGCTTGAAGGTCGGATTCATCAAGGTGTAGCGGTCCACGTGGCAGCTCGCGCAGGCCAGGCCGCTCTTGCCCAGAAGACGGTCGTTCCAAAGCTTCTCGCCCCGCTTCGCGTCGCCGCTGGCGGCGAGCTTGCGCGAGCCCTGGACGAACTTCGCCGCGTCGACCGACGCACCCCCGCAGGGGTTGCCGGCCTTCGCCTGCTTGGCCTGGCAAGGGTTCAAGGTCTTGGCATCACAGGGATTCAGCGTCTTCGCCCTGCACGGGTTCAGGGTCTTTGCGGCGCACGGGTTCAGGGTCTTGGCCGCACAGGGATTCAGGGTCTTCGCGGCACAGGGGTTGAGTGTCTTCGCCGCGCACGGGTTCAGAGTCTTGGCCGCACAGGGATTCAGGGTCTTCGCGGCACAGGGGTTGAGTGTCTTGGCCGCGCATGGATTCAGGGTTTTCGCGGCGCACGGGTTGAGTGTCCTGGCCGCACACGGATTGAGCGTCTTCGCTGCGCAGGGATTGAGCGTCTTCGCGGCGCACGGGTTCAGGGTCTTCGCTGCACAGGGATTCAACGTCTTGGCTGCGCACGGATTCAGCGTCTTCGCCGCGCAGGGATTTATGGTCTTGGCGGCGCAGGGGTTGATCGTCTTCGCCGCGCAGGGGTTGATGGTCTTGGCAGCGCAGGGATTCACCTTGGCCGCAGCCAGCGGGCCCAGGCCGAATCCCTGTGCGACGCCAATGGCGAGCGACACGATCAGCAGCACGGCGCCGCCCAGCAGCACGCGCCGCGTTGGGAGCTTGGCATTCATCGATCAGTCCTCCTTGTTGGAACGGGCAGAGCCGGCCGGGCCGACTGCCTCGAAAACGGACGCGTCGGGGTGGAACGCCGACCAGGCGAACCAGTAGCCCTCGATCACCTCGAGGTCCGGATCGGCCTCGACGTCGAACACCTTGTCGCGGTCGTCGTAGCTCACGACTACCTGCCGGCCGGCAAGACTCTCTTCGACGCGGCCGCCGGCACGCACCAGCTCGGCAGCCGGGTAGCCGCGCGCGGCTCCGCCTGGCAGCCGCACGCCCAGGGTCGGCATCTTCGGGTGGTAGCGCGGGTCGAGCGGTGCGGGGAAGTAGAGCGAGGTCGACTCCGGGTAGTCCTGGTAGGGCGAGCGCGCGTAGTCGCGCGTGTGCCCGGTCTCGAGCGACAGCACGGTGCTGTCCGGGTGTTTCGTCTGCCAGCGCCCCCAGGTGGTCAGCTCCGAGCGCAGCACCCGCAGGCGCGTGCCACTTGCCGGGCCTGTCAACGCGGCGCTCTCGATCTGCGACCAGAGGCTTTCGGTCTCGCGGTCGTAGATCAGCAGATCCGAGCGGTACAGAAGGCCGGACACGCCGAAGCTCCGGGTCTGTTCGCCGAGCACGCGGTCGAAGACCAGGCCGGTGCCGCACAGTGGGCAGTACGACACCAGGATGGGGCGCCCGCCCAGCATGTCGTTCACGAGTTCGTGCCAGTTCAGGATCGCCAGCGGATAGGCGCGGGCCTCGCCGCCGAGCGCCACGCCCAACACGGTCTCCCCGTCGTTCCAGGGCGCTCCGCTGGCCGCGACGGCCGGCGGGTCGCTGAGCGCCGGGATGCCGTCGCGCGGAGGCCCGCCCGGCAGGATCTCCTGCACCGGAACGCGGGCGTCCGACAGGCGAAAGCCGTTCTTGACGGGCGTCCCGTCGGTCTGGGCCGCCCCGCGCGCAGCCACGGCCGCCAGCAGCAGCACCAGGCCCAGCGCGGCGCGACTGCCAAAGCGCATGCCGAGGCTCACGCTAGACGATACGCCCTCGCGCAGCGCGCGGTTACGACCTGGGCTGTTTTACCTGGTCCAGGATCACCTGGATCAGAGCCCGGCGCTCGATCGGCTTGGTGGCAAAGGCGGTGCAGCCCGCCTTCAGGCAGCGCTCCTTGTCTCCCGCCATGGCGTGCGCGGTGAGCGCGACGATCGGCGTCTGAAAGCCCCGCTGGCGCAGCTCGCTCGTGGCCCCGTAGCCGTCCAGGACGGGCATCTGCATGTCCATCAGGATCAGGTCGAAGGGCTGTCCGGTGTCGTGGTGCGCCACGGCCAGGTCGACCCCCTCGCGGCCGTTCTCCCCCTGGGTCACCTCGAACCCGGCCCGGCCGAGTGTGTGCGAGATCAGCCTGCGGTTGTCTGGGCCGTCCTCCACGAGCAGCACGCGCAGCTTCGGACCGCTGTCATGGATGCGCCGCAGGAAGGCCTGGGTGTTCTCCAGGTCGTCGCCGCTCTTCGTCGGGACCGACTCGAACTCTTGCTCGGAGGTCGCCAGCGGGACGCCCTCGATCGGGCCCGTATCGATCGTGAGCACGAACGTCGCGCCCTCGTCCGCGGCGCTCTCGACCGTGATGTCTCCACCGAGCAGCTGCGCGAGCTGCTTCGAGATCGTGAGCCCCAGTCCGGTGCCGCCGAACTTCCGCGTGGTGGACGCGTCAGCCTGCGAGAACGCGTCGAAGATCTTGTCCATGGCGTCGGGTCCGATTCCGCAGCCCGAGTCGCTCACGGTGAAGCGCATCGCGCGTCCGACGTCGCCCTTGTGCTCCGGCCCCGCCAGATCCGCGACCACGCTCACGCCCCCCTCGTCCGTGAATTTCAGGGCATTGCCCACCAGGTTCATGAGCACCTGTCGCAGGCGCGTCGGATCCGTGTGGATCGCGGTCGGGATCGCACCGCCGCAGGAGATGTTGAGCGAGATGCCCTTGGCCTCGGCCGTATTGCGCATCAGCCCATCGATATCGGTCAGGATCTCGAAGGGCGAGGCCTTGACCCGCTCGATCTCGATCGCGCCGGCCTCGATCTTGGACAGGTCCAGGATGTCGTTCAGGATGCGCATCAGGTGCGAGCCGTTGCGCTTCAGGGTCTGAAGCTTGTCGATGCGCGACTTCGGCGCCTGGGAGAGGTCGCCTTCCTCGAGCAGCAGGTCGGTGTAGCCCAGGATGGCGGTCATGGGTGTGCGCAGCTCGTGGCTCATGTTCGCCAGGAAGCGCGACTTCGCCAGCGCCGCCGCTTCGGCCCGGCGCTTGGCCTGCTTCAGCTCGGAGGTCGCCTGGTTGGTGAGGTCCACCGTGGAGCGCAGGATGTTGCCGGTGGTCTTGGCGTTCTCGGAGACCAGCCGCAGCTCACGGCGCAGCTCGGCCTCGATCTGCGCGCCCTCCTTCTCGTGAGCGCGCAGCTTCGCCACGACCGCCCGCGCAGCCTGAAGCTCCGCGAGCAGGTCTTCCTTGGAACGATCCGAGTCCTCCACGACCGTCAGAATCGGAAGATCGCCCCCTCGGCTGGAGCGCTAGTCGGAGGTCAGGCCTCGGCTTCTGCTGTGGCGTCCACCAGGCGGTAGCCAAATGAGCGGACCGAGAGCAGGAAGCACGGGTTCGATGGATCGGGCTCGATCAGCTTGCGCAGCCTGAGCACGAAGGTGTCGACCACACGCGTGCGCGTCTCCGGGTGTAGATCCCAGACTTCTTGGAGGATTTCGCCGCGGCTCACCGCGCGGCCGCGGCGAGCCTGCAGGAGCAACAGCAGGCCGAGCTCCTTGGCGGTGAGCGGTGAGCTCTGGCCGTCGCGCTCCAGCTCGAAGCGCTCCGGGTGAACGGTGCAAGCGCCGATCTCGAAGCTCGCGCCTTCCGCGGGCCGGTTGCGGCGCAGCAGCATGCGCACGCGCGCCAGCAGCACCGGCAAGGAGAAGGGCTTGGTCAGGTAGTCGTCGGCGCCCATGTCAAGACCGCGCACGATGTCCTGCTCCCGGTCGCGCGCGGTCAGCATCAGCACCGGCAGGTCGCGGGCGTCCTCGCGCAGGCGCTCGAGCACGTCGAAGCCGGACATGCCAGGCAGCATCACGTCGAGCACGGCCAGATCCACGGCGGGTTGGTCGGGTCGCACCAGGCGCGCAAGCGCCGTCTCGCCGCGGTCGAACGCCTCGACCTGGTAGCCTTCGGCCTCCAGGTTGAAGGTGAGTCCGCGGGCGAGGTGCTCCTCGTCCTCAACTAGCAGGATGCGCGTGTCCATCGAGCTGACCGGGAAGGGTTACGATGAAGCGGCTGCCGCTGCCCGCGCCCTCGCTCTCGGCGCGCACCGAGCCGCCGTGTGCTCGCACTACGTTGCGTACGATGTACAGGCCCAGACCGAGCCCACGCGCCGAGAGGCTGGCTTCGTGCGACAGGCGCTGGAAGGCCAGGAAGATCCGGCCGAGCGAAGAAGGCGGGATCCCCACCCCCTGGTCCGCAACCTCGACCTCGAGTCGCCGTGGCGAAGTCGATCGGACAGTGATGTCGACCTCCACGCGTTCGCGCGCGTAGCGGATCGCATTCTCGATCAGGTTTCGGAAGGCCAGGCGAAGCTGCTCCACGTCGCCGCGCACGGCAGCGACCGGAGGCAGGCGCAGGCGCAGCGAGTCCTCACCCAGTCCGTGGCGCTCTCGGGCGTCGGTCACACATTCGCGCAGCAGTTCCACCAGGTCGACCCACTGCCGCCCGGGTCGCCGCTCGGTGCGCGCGGCCGACAGGATCTGGTCGATCGTGCGCTGCAGCCGATCGAGGTCCTCGCTCATCACGTCGAGGAACTCGCGGCGCTGTAACTCGTCCAAGCTCTTGTCGCGCAACGTGTCCAGGTACAAGCGCAGCGAGGTCAGCGGCGTGTGCAGCTCGTGCGTGACTGCGTCGATGAAGTTTCGCTGACGCTGATTGGTGCGCATCTCGCCGACCAGCCACACGGCCTGCAGGATCGCCGCGGTGATGATCAATACGAAGAACAGCGACCCGACGATGGCGAGTGCCCAGTGTATGGCCCTGAAGCCCTCGACCAGGGCAGCCGACTCTCGCGCCACCAGGATCAGCCAGCCGACCGTCAGCGACACCGCGACCACCACCAGGAAGCTCGTCAAGGTGATCGGAACCGAGACTCGCCGGATCTTAACCATGCGGAGGAGTGTACGGGTTCTCGACTCGCGCTTCATCCGGTAGCATGCCCGCTCGATGACGTGGCGGGCGGTGACAGCGATGTGGGCGTCGCTGGGAGTGGTGCTGGCGGGCGGCATGCTTGCCGGTGGCTCGCACGCCGCTGCGCCGCTCGAGGCCGAGGAGAGCGAGCTGCGCTCCAGCCTCGAAGCCGAGGCCCCGGCCATGGAGGCGACCCTGACCGAATGGGTCGCGATCAACACCGGGAGCTGGAACCGCTCCGGGCTGGAGAGCCTAGCCGCGCTCTTGGCCCAGGCACTGGCCGCACTCGACTTCGCGGTGGAGATCGAGCCCGGCGCCTCGCCCGGCCTGCCCGGACTCGGCGATGCACGCACCGGGCCTCTGCTCGTGGCGCGCCGCGAGGCAAGGCAGCCGGCGCAGGGCCGTGCGCGCCGCATGCTGCTGGTGGGTCACTACGATACCGTCTTCGAGCCCGACTCTCCCTTCCAGAAGCTGCGGCGGGGGGCGTCACGACGCGCCACCGGACCGGGAGTGGCGGACATGAAGGGCGGGCTGGTCGTGCTCTTCTGGGCGTTGCGCGGCCTGGCCCAGTCGGGAGATCTGGATCGGGCCGACTGGACGGTGGTGCTGAACGCCGACGAGGAGATTGGCTCGCTGGTGTCGCGCGCGGCGATCGAGCGCGAGGCACAGCGCGCGGACTACGGCTTCGTGTTCGAGGCGGCGCAAGATGGCGGCGCCATGGTGCGCTCGCGCCGCGGGCTGGGCCAGTTCCACCTGGACATAGAAGGGACCGCTGCGCACGCGGGGAGCTCCCACGCCAAGGGGCGCAGCGCGCTCGCGGAGCTGGCCCACAAGATCCTGCAGATCGAGGCGCTCACCGACTACGAGCGGGGGATTACCCTGAACGTGGGCGTCGCGCGCGGCGGCAGCAAGCGCAACATCGTGCCCGAGCACGCCGAGGCGTGGGTCGACCTGCGCTACGACCGTGCCGAGCAGGGCGAGCAGATCCGCCGCGAACTCGAGGCGATTGCGCAGCGCACGCACGTGGACGGGACCCGCACCAGCCTGTGGGGCACCCTGCACCGCCCGCCGAAGGCGGCCACGCCGGAGATGGCTGGCTTGCTCGAGGCGCACGCCGAGGTCGCGGAGGCGCTCGGGATCGAGCTGCCCGCCCCCGTTCACGCGGGCGGCGGCACGGACGGCTCGCTGATGGCCGCCGTCGGATTGCCAACCCTGGACTCGATGGGTGTGGTGGGAGCCGACGCTCACACGCGGCTCGAGCACCTCGAGCTCCAGAGCCTGCCAGAGCGGGCCATCCTGGCTGCGCTGCTGCTGCGGCGCCTGATCCGCAGCGACGCGCCGCCGGCCGGGCGCTAGACGGGGCGGGCGCTTGGCTCCGCTGCGTGGGGCGGGTAGATTGAGCTGTCCGTCTTCGTCGGTGACCGCTGGGTCCCGGCTGATGGGTCGCTCGTGAACCCCGTCAGATCCGGAAGGAAGCAGCGGCAGCGATTCGTTCCAGGTGGCCGGATCGGCCCAGCGGTCTCCCGCGGAGACGGGCCGTCAGGGGTCCCCCGAACATGAGCTACGAAGTCCTCGCGCGCCGTTGGCGACCGCAGACGTTCGACGACGTCTACGGCCAGGCGCACGTCACGACCACGCTGCGCAACGCCCTGCGCTCGAAAAAGCTCCCGCACGCGCTGCTCCTTGCTGGCCCGCGCGGCGTGGGCAAGACCTCGATCGCCCGCATCCTGGCCTGCGCGCTGAACTGCGAGCAGGGGCCAACCGAGACGCCCTGCGGCCGTTGCGCGCCCTGCACCGAGATCGCGGCCTCGAACTCACTCGACGTGCAGGAGATCGACGCGGCCAGCCACACTGGGGTCGACAATGTGCGCGAGATCCGCGAGAGCATCCGCTACAGCGCCGCGCCGGGGAAGCACCGCATCTTCATTATCGACGAGGTGCACATGCTCTCGACGCCCGCCTTCAACGCCCTGTTGAAGACGCTCGAGGAGCCGCCGCCCAACAGCTTGTTCATCTTCGCGACGACCGACCCGCAGAAGATCCCGGCCACGGTCCTGTCCCGTGTGCAGCGCTTCGACCTGAAGCGGCTGCCCGCCGCCGACCTGCTGGCGCGGCTGCAGGAGATCGTGAAGCAAGAGCAGATCACGGTGCCCGAGAGCATCTTGCGTGCGCTGGTGCGCGAGGGGGACGGCAGCGGCCGCGACGCGCTCACCCTGCTCGACCGGCTGGTCTCGGGGCTGGGCAACGAGATCAGCGAGGAGGCCGCGGCTGCGGTGCTCGATCTGGTGGACCGGCGCGTGCTCTGGGGAATCCTCGACCCGGTCCTGGCTGGCGACCCGGCGGTCGCGCTCGTGGCCACGCGCAGCGGACTCGACCGGGGCATCGAGCCGGCCCGACTGGCCGCCGACCTGCTCACCGAGCTGCGCCACCTGCTGGTGGCGCGCCTCGTGCCCGATCCGGGCGAGCTGATCGACCTGGCCCCCGAAGAGGTCGAGGAGCTGCGGAAGCGCGCGGCCGAACACTCCGCGGAGACCTACCAGCGGCTGTTCCGGGCACTGCTCACGCGCGTGCAGGACCTCCCCTTCGCTCCGCGGCCCGGTCACGCGCTGGAATTGGCGGTGGCGCGTTTGGCCACCCT
Source organism: uncultured Gammaproteobacteria bacterium (assembly GCA_964194645.1). Classification (GTDB taxonomy): domain Bacteria; phylum Myxococcota_A; class UBA9160; order SZUA-336; family SZUA-336; genus CAXMNF01. Next base: position 6,950 of record CAXMNF010000351.1, on the reverse strand, counting down.
GCCCGAGGCCGAGTCGATCTCCGAGCTTGTCGCGCGGCTCGAAGCGCTGGGCGGAGGCGAGCCGCCGCCGGCGGGGGGTGGCGGGGGTCCGGGTGGAGACGGCAGCCGGTCCGCGAGCCCCGGGCGCACGCGCAGCGCGGCCACACCGACGCGTGCGCGCGAGCCGCGCGCCGAGGCACGCGAGCCCACAGCGCCTGAGCCGAGCATCGAGGCGGCGGAGTCGGCAGCTCCCCCGCCGTCCGGCAACGATCTCGTGCGCCTGCGCAACGAGGCAAAGCAGCACCCGGCGGTGCGCGACGCCATCGAGATCCTCGACGCAGAGCTGCGCGACGTACGGCGCGATCCGGGAACGTGAGCGATCCCACCATCGACCCGAGCCAGCTCTTCGCCCAAGCGCGTGAGCTCAGCGAGAAGGTGCAGCGCGTGCAGGCTGAGCTCCGGCGCCGCACCGTCGAGGCGACCGTCGGCGGCGGGATGGTCACGGTGCGCGTGAACGGGGGCTTGGAGCTGGTCGCGATCGAGATCGATCCCCAGGCCGTCGATGCGCGTGACGTCGAGATGCTCCAGGACCTGATCGTGGCGGCCGTGAACCAGGCCATGCGCCGCGCGGGCGAGCTCGCCCAGCAGGAGATGCAGCGCGTCACCGGGATGCCGCTCGGCGTGCTCGGCGGAGACACGCCGTGAAAGAGCGCCCCAGCTCACCGATCGACCGCCTGGTGCAGGCATTGCGCCGGCTGCCCGGAATCGGAGAAAAGACCGGCACCCGGCTGGCGTACTTCCTGCTGGCGGCCCCCGAGGCCGTATCCGAAGAGCTCGGCGATGCCCTGCTGCGCCTGCGCAAGGACGTCGTTCTGTGCGACGAGTGCTTCAACCTGACCGAGGAGAGCCCTTGCCAGATCTGCCGCGATCCCTCCCGGACGGCCGAGCAGCTCTGCGTGGTGGAAGAGCCCGCGGACCTGGCGTCGATCGAGACGGCGCGCGTCTACCGGGGCCGCTACCACGTGCTGGGCGGCACCCTTGCGCCTCTCGATGGCGTGGGCCCCGAGGGTCTGCGGGTCCAGCCGCTGCTCGAGCGTGTGAAGCGCGGAGACGTCCGCGAGATCATCCTCGCCACCAACCCGAACCCGGAAGGCGAGGCCACGGCACTCTACGTGGCCGAGTGCCTGGAGCCGCTGGGGGTCCCGGTCACCCGCATCGGCTACGGCATGCCGATCGGAGGAGATCTCGAATACGTCGATTCCGTCACAGTTCGAAAGTCACTCGAAAATCGCCGCCAGTTCGGCACTTGAGGGGCCTTTCCCGCCCTTCTTGCTCAAGATCTGGGGTGCCCGGCCGATCCGTCCCTTCGAGTCGGCTCTTGTGTCCGCGAGAAGCGCTCTGCTACGATCGCTGGGATCGATTCCGCAATAAACTCCACCGCTTATGGGGCGGATAGCATGTCCCTGACACAGCTCGTTCTGCTGGAAGAGGATCACAGGTCGATCCTCGACATCGCGGAACGGCTGGTCCACGACGCCAACGCAAAGGCGATCTTTCTGGTCGACAAGAACGGCCAGCTGGTGGGCGAAGCGGGGGAGCGCGAGGGCATCGACACCACGTCGCTGGCGTCGCTCGTGGCGGGGAACATCGCGGCCAGCGGTGGTCTCGCCAAGCTGATCGGCGAGGACGAGTTCCCGGTCCACTTCCATCAGGGCGAGCGCGACAACGTGCACATCACCCTGGTGGCGCAGCGCATCATCCTGGTCGTGATCTTCGACGACCGCAGCTCACTCGGACTGGTGAGGCTGCGCGTGAAGAAGGCGAACCAGGCGCTCTCAGAAGTCTTCGACCGGGTCTTCAAGAGAGCGGAGCAGGAATTGGAAGACGGCGGGATCGGTTCACCCTTTGCAGAGATATCCGACGAGGATATCGACAACCTCTTCTCGGACTAGGCGGCAATGGCGTTCATCAACTACTCGGCACGCGAGATCAACTGCAAGCTCGTCTACTACGGGCCGGGTCTGTGCGGCAAGACCACGAACCTGAAGCACATCTACGAGAAGACGGCCGAGCAGGCCAAGGGCAAGATGATCTCACTTGCCACCGAGACCGAGCGCACTCTCTTCTTCGACTTCCTGCCGCTGGCGCTGGGCGAGATCCGCGGCTTCAAGACCCGCTTCCACCTGTACACGGTGCCGGGGCAGGTGTTCTACGACGCCAGCCGCAAGTTGATCCTGAAGGGCGTGGACGGCGTTGTGTTCGTGGCGGACAGCCAGGAGGAGCGTTTCGAGGCCAATCTGGAGTCGCTCGACAACCTGAAGGCGAACCTGCGCGAGCAGGGCTACGACATCAGCAAGATCCCCTGGGTGCTCCAGTACAACAAGCGGGATCTCCCGAACGCGGTGGCAGTCGAGGAGTTGCGCGCCGAGCTGAACCCGGACGGCAAGGTCCTGGAGTTCGAGTGCTCGGCCGCCACCGGCAAGGGCGTGTTCGAGACGCTGAAGGCGCTCGCCAAGCTCGTGCTGGCCGACCTGAAGAAGGGCGGCAAGTAGCGCGAGGCCGCGGGCCCGGGCGCCCCGCGCCCTGGACGATCCGCTAGAATCGTGCGCATGCCAAAGTTCGATGCGCGCGGCTTCGAGCTCTACTACGAGACGCACGGCGGCGGCGATGGCCTGCCCCTGGTGCTGATCATGGGTGTGGGTGCGAGCTGCCAGGGCTGGAACGTGCTCACCGTCCCGGAACTCTCCAAGGACCGGCTGAACGTGATCTTCGACAACCGGGGGGCGGGCCGTTCCGGCGATCCCGGCACCGAGTTCAGCACCCAGGATCTCGCGGCGGACACCTTGGCCGTTCTCGACCAGCTGCAGATCGAGCGCGCGCACGTGCTGGGTGGCTTTCTCGGCGGCCAGGTCGCGCAGGAGCTGGCGCTCGCGCACCCGGCTCGCGTGCAGACGCTCACCCTGGTGGGCAGCTGCGGCCGACTCGACGCGAAGCGCCGCATGCTGATGGAGCTGTGGCAGGGCCTGGCCGAGCACGGTGTGCCGCCCGAGCTGCGCATCAAGCAGCGCCTGATCTGGACCCTGCACGACCTGGCGTTCAAGCAGGAGGACCTGATCGAGGGGATGTGGCGCTTCTACAGCAACGACGACGCGCCCATGGAGGACCGCGTATTCGTGCGCCAGATCCAGGCGGTGCTCGACCACGACTCGCTCGACCGCTGTGAACGCATCGCACAGCCCACCCTTGTGGTGTGTGGCGAACAGGACATCTTGACCCCGCCGCACCTGCACCGGCAGCTCGCCAACCGCATTCCAAACGCACGCCTGGTGCAGATCCCCGGTGCCGGCCACCTGGTCGCCGCCGAGATGGCGCCGCGCTTCAACCGGCTGGTCTCGCGCTTCCTGCTCGAGTACGACAAGCCCCCGCCGTCCTGACGCCCGGGACGTTCCTGCTTAACTGCTTAACTCTTGGAGAGTTAAGCAGTTAAGCAGGAACGTCCCCTAGGCGGGGAGTCTGGTCAGGTCTTCGGGGGTGGGCATGGCGGCGGCAGCGCCGTAGGCGAGCGTCGCGGCTGCACCGGCCGCGACCGCGCGGTGCAGAGCGCGCGCCAGCGGATCCCCGGAAGCGAGCGCCACGGCCAGGCCGCCATTGAAGGCGTCGCCCGCGCCGGTCGTGTCGAGTGCGCGCACGCGCGGCACGGGCACGTGCGCGAAGCCCGTGGCACTGGCCCAAACGCAACCCTGCTCGCCCAAGGTGACGACTACATCGCCGCCGCTTCGTTCGTGCAGTCGCGCGGCGGCGGTCGCAGCGGTCTCCACGTCGTGGACCGCCAGACCGGTTAGCGCCTGGGCCTCGCGCTCGTTCGGGGTGAGCACGTCCACGTTCGCGAGCAGAGCATCGTCGAGTTCGATCACCGGCGCCGGGTCGAGCACCGTGATCAGCCCGTGCTCGCGGCCCAACTCGAGAGCCACCGCCACCGTCTCGACCGGTGCCTCGAGCTGAACGAGCAGCACGCCCGAGGCGCGGAATGCGGCGAGTGCGTCGCGCACGTGCTCCGGACGCAGCGCGCGGTTGGCGCCGCCGGCCACGGCGATCGCGTTCTCCCCGGTCGGCTCGGCCACGACGATCGACGCCGTTCCGGTGTGCTCGCCAGCGAGCGCCTCGACGTAGGTGGCGTCGATGCCCGCGTCCTCGAGCGCGATTAGGGGGATCTCCGCGAAGCGGTCGGCGCCAAGGCGTCCCACCATGTGCACGCGCCCGCCGAGCCGCGCGGCAGCGATCGCCTGATTCAGCCCCTTGCCGCCGGGACCGAGTGTGAGTCCGCGCGCGCGGATCGTCTCGCCCGGCGCGGGGATCTTCTCCGCAACGAGCGAAATGTCGACGTTCAGGCTGCCCACTACCAGGATGTCGCGCACGGGCAGACAGATTGGCATTTGCACGGGCGCGGCGGTAGAAGAGGGGGGTGGGGACCCCTCGCTACGTCGAAGTGGCCGTGCCGCTGCCGGTCGCCGAAACCTGGTACTACGAGCTCCCGGCGGGCATGGACGCCGAGCCCGGCGCACGCGTGATGGTTCCGCACGGCGCGCGCATGCTGACGGGCGTCGTGCTCTCGGTCGAGACTCGCCTGCCCGAGCGCACGCGGCGTCCGGCACGGCCGGTGTTCCGGGTGCTCGACCAGAGCCCGGTGTTGCCCGCCCGGCTGATCGACGTGGTGCTACGCGGCGCCGACGAGGTGCTGTGTCCGCCCGGCGTGGCCCTGGCCGCGGCAATCCCGCCCGGAACTGCGCCCCGCTCGGGTCACCGGCTGGTGCTGCTCGACGCAGGCCGCCGGGCGATCGAGTCCGGCGAGGCGCGCGGGGCGCTCGGCCGGGTGCTCTGGGCGCTGGGCCGCGCGGCGCAGCCCGAGTCGCGGATTCGCGCGCGCTTTCCCGACGCCGCGGGCGCCCTCCAGAAGTTGGAACGCATCGGCTGGATCCGGCGCGAGTTCGCCACTGAACCGGCCCGCATCCGCCCGCGCACGGAGCGCGTCTACCGGACGGCGGCGGGCCTCGATCTCGACGAGTGGCGCGCGCGGTTGTCGCGCGCGAAGCGCCAGCGCGCGCTTCTCGAGGAGGTGGCGCAGGCGAGCGAGCCCGTGCCGCTTCCCGCGAGCGCTCCGCTGCGTGCGCTGCTCGGGGCCGGCGCGCTGCTCTGCGAAGAGCGCGAGGTGCTGCGCGGCCTGGTACACGCTCCGCTGCGCTCCGACGAGGGGCCGCCGGTTCCCACTCCGCACCAGCGCGAGGCGATCGCTGCGATCGCGCAGGCGATCGAGACGCGGCGCGACTCGAGCTTCCTCTTGTACGGCATCACGGGCAGCGGCAAGACCGAGGTCTACCTGCGCGCGGCCGAGCACGCGCTCGACCGGGGTCGTGGCGTGATCGTCCTGGTCCCGGAGATCTCGCTCACGCACCAGGTCGTGGACCGCTTTCGCGCGCGCTTCGGCGACCAGGTCGCGGTGCTGCACAGCGGTCTATCCGACGGTGAACGCTTCGACCAGTGGCGCTGCCTGCGCGACGGACTCCAGCCGATCGCGATCGGTGCGCGCTCCGCGGTGTTCGCGCCGCTCGCCGACCTGGGACTGATCGTGATCGACGAGGAGCACGACGGCGCCTACAAGAGCGACGAAGGCTTTCGCTACCACGCCCGCGACATCGCCCAGCTGCGTGCGCGCGCCGACGGCTGCCCCCTGGTACTGGGCGGTGCGACGCCTGATGTCGCCACCATGTACAAGGCGGAGCAGGGCGAGATCGAGCGTCTGGTGTTGCCGCGCCGCGTGGCCAGCCGCCCGTTGCCCGAGGTCGAGCTCGTCGACATGGGTCAGGAGCGGCGCCGCCGCGGTAAGCGCAGCCTGCTCTCCGGGGCGCTGCGCCGCGCGCTGAACGAGACCCTGGTCGCGAAGCAGCAGGCCATCTTGTTCGTGAACCGGCGTGGCTTTGCCACCTTCGTCTACTGCTTCGATTGCGGGCACGCGCTGCACTGCAAGCACTGCGACATCGCGCTCGTCTACCACTCGAGCGGCGGGCCCCGGCGCCACGACTCTCCCGCCGAGGGAGAGCTGCGTTGCCACTATTGCGGATACCGCGAGGCGCCCAGCGAAACCTGTCCGGGCTGCCTGTCGCGCGAGGGCGGGCTGCTCGGCTTCGGCACCGAGCGTCTCCAGGAGGAGGTTGCGGCGATGTTCCCGCACGCGCGCATCGGCCGGCTGGACCGCGACACCTCGGCGCGCAAGGGCGCGCAACGCGAGATCCTGGCGGCCTTTCACCGGGGCGAGACCGACGTGCTGGTCGGCACGCAGATGGTTGCCAAGGGCCACGACGTGCCGAACGTCACCCTGGTGGGCGTGGTGGCAGCCGACCTGGGCCTGCACTTCCCGGACTTCCGGGCCAGCGAGCGCACCTTCCAGCTGCTCACGCAGGTCGCGGGCCGGGCGGGTCGCGGCGTCGACCCCGGGCGCGTGATCATCCAGACGTTCCTGCCGGACCACTACGCGATCGCGCTGGCGCGCACCCACGACTACCCGGCGTTCTACCGGGAGGAGTTGGCGCGGCGCCGCCCGCACGGCTACCCGCCGTTCCGCGAGCTGTTCCAGTTGGCGCTCTCGGGGCGCGACCCGGCGCAGGTCGAGGCCGCAGCGGCGGCGCTTGCGCGTCTGGCGCAGAGTGTGCCCGGTGCCGAGCGACTCCAGGTGCTCGGACCTGCGCCCGCGCCGCTCGTCAAGTTGCGCGACCGCTACCGCTGGCAGGTTCTGTTGCTGGGCGAACGCGAGGCGCTGCGCAGCGCCGGCCGCGAGCTGCTCGCCCAGGCACGCCGTCAGCGGGGCGTGGCCGTACGGCTGGTTCCCGCCCCGCTTCAGATGCTATGACTCTCTGCCCATGCTCCTCGAGGTCCTGCAGTTCCCCGACCCGCGCCTGCGCGAGAAGGCGGAGCCCGTG
>CAXMNF010000350.1:0-2407 GCA_964194645.1 uncultured Gammaproteobacteria bacterium | reverse complement strand
TGGTACGTGAGCTTCGAGCCAGGCGCGGGCCTCCTTGCGGAAGGCGTCTTGTTCGGGGGTGTAGCGCAGGTCCACAGCCGGGCGCCTAGGGCTTGTCCTTGAAGCGGGCGTCGCGCTTCTCGACGAAGGCGTCGCGGGCCTCCTGCGAGTCAGGCGAGGTGTAGAGCTCCAAGGTGAAGCCCTGCTCGAAGCGATAGCTCGTCTTCAGGTCGAGCAACTCGATCCCGTTCATGCACTCCTTGGCCAGCCGTATCGCCTTCGGGCTCTTCCCCGCGATCGACTCGGCGATGCGCCGCGCTGCAGCCAGCAACTCGGCGCGCGGTCCGATCCACTCGAGCGCGCCCAGCCGGTACGCCTCGGCCGCGTCGATCGGCTCACCGGTGAAGAGCATCTTGCGCACCTTCTGGATCGGGAACATGCGCATCAGGTGCGAGGCCGCACCGAGCGCCCCGCGGTCGATCTCGGGCAGGCCGAAGCTCGCGTCGTCCGCGGCCACGATGATGTCGCACGAGCCCGCCAGGCCGACGCCGCCGCCGAGCACGTAGCCGTGGCAGGCCGCGATCACGGGCACCGAACAGTCGTGGATGGCGGCGAACGCCTGCCAGCAGCCGGCGTTCACCTGCGTGATCTTGCTGGCCTCGGCGGCCAGCTCCTTGATGTCGACGCCGGCGCAAAATCCCTTGCCCTGCGCCGCCAGGATGATGCACTGCACGGCATCGTCCTGGCCGAGCGACGTGATCCGCTCGGCCAGCTCGAACCAGCCGGCGCTGTCTGGCGCGTTCACGGGCGGGTGGTCCAGGTAGACCTCGGCGATGCCCTTGCCAACGGTATGGGTGACTGACATGGTCCCGTCCTCAGGTCGCGAGGGCCTTGAGCGTCTGCTCGGCCTCGTCGATGATGCGCGCGATCAGTTCCGCGCAGGTGGGCCGGTCTCCGATCACGCCGGCTACGCTGCCACTCGGCAGGTAGCCGCGCACCGGGTCGCCTTCGAGCATGGCCCGGCGTGCCAGCATCGGTGCGTTCGCGGCCATCAAAACCTGTGAGCGCGAGAGCCGCTCGTTGCGCCGCATCGAGAGCGCCGACTGGAGCAGCTCGCGGAGCGAGGCGCCCGACACGCGCCGGAAGGCGAGGGCGCTCTGCAGGGCGCGCGCCGTGCGCACGAGGGAGCCGCTGCCCAGCAGGCGTCGTATCAGCTCGTTCAGGATCACGCGCTGGGGCAGGCCGTCGACCTCTTTCGTCACGATCACGTCGTCGACCGACGCCTCCAGGTAGCGATCCGTGGTCACGTCCGGCACCGGGCTCTCGGCGGTGAGCAAGAAGCGCGTGCCCATGGCGATGCCCTGCGCTCCGAAGGCCAGGGCCGCGACAAGGCCGCGCCCGTCGCGGAAGCCGCCCGCTGCGACCACCGGCCCGCGCACCGCGTCCGCGCAGGCCGAGATCAGCAGCGACGTGGGTACCGAGCCGGTGTGCCCGCCGCCCTCGCTGCCCTGCACGATGATCACGTCTGCGCCGAGCTGCTCGGCCTTCACGGCGTGGCGCGCGGCGCCGCAGGTCGGCACACACACCACGCCGGCCGCCTTCAGGCGGCCGATCAGCTCGGCGTTTGGGGCGCGGTTGTAGCCGGCGGCCCGGACGCCGTGCTGGATGATCGCGTCGCTGATCACGTCGGCGCCGGGCGCGTCCATCAGGAAGTTCACGCCGAAGGGCCGGTCGGTGAGCGCCTTGGTCTTCTCGATCTCGGCCGCGACCTCGCCGGGCGGGATCGTGGCCGCCGCGAGGAAGCCGATCGCCCCGGCGTTGCTGACGGCCGCGACCAGTTCGGGCGTCGCAACCCAGCCCATGCCGGTCTGGATGATCGGGTAGCGGATCCCGAGGATCTCGCAGAGTCGGGTCTTGAGTGCGGAGGACACTGGAGGTCTACCGGCTACGACTTCTTTGTAGCCTGCTCGTTCTGTTCGCGCTGGGAGCGCGCCATCTCCTTGGCGTCGAACCCGCCGATCGCGTCGCCAGACGTGAGCGCGCTGTGCGAGTGGGCGAAGTGGTGCCAGGCGAACGCGGCGTCCATTCCGGTGCGCTTGCCCTGCAGGTCCTCGATGTGGTTCACCGCCTGCTTGGTGAGCGCCAGGCCTAGGCGCGGCATCTTCGCGAGTCGCTCGGCGATTCCCAGGGTCTCGGCCTCGAGCTCCTCGCGCGGGACCACCCGGTTGACCATGCCCACCTGGTAGGCGCGCTCGGCCGGCATGCGCTCGCCCAGGAACAGGAACTCCTTGGCGATGCGCGGCGGCATCTCAAAGGGGTGCGCGAAGTACTCGACCCCCGGGATGCCCATTCGCACCACGGGATCGGCGTAGAACGAGTCGTCCGAAGCGATGATCAGGTCGCACACCCAGGCCAGCATCAGGCCGCC
>CAXMNF010000349.1:0-2464 GCA_964194645.1 uncultured Gammaproteobacteria bacterium | reverse complement strand
AGCACAACCGGAGGCGGCATCGGAATGGTTCCGTTCACGACCGACAGGTCCGAGTGACACACGCCGCAAGCGGCCATCTTGACGCGCACCTCGCCCGCCTTCGGCGGGTCGAGCGTTACGTCCTCGACGGCGATCTTGTTCAGTTCGTGACAAACGACAGCCTTCATGCCTTCCTCCTGGTCCGGTCGCGCGATCGGGCGCGACGGCCGGCGCAGTCTATCACGATCCGCGATACAATCGGCCGCGGGGGACGGCAGGAGACGGCGATTGGCGGGCTTCAACGGCAAGGTGGGATTCGTGAGCGGCGGCGGCACCGGCCTCGGCCTGGCCTGCGCGCAGGAGATCGCGGAGGGCGGCGGGCAGGTTACGATCGGCGGGCGCCGTGAAGACGTGCTGCGCGACGCCGCCAAGCAGCTCGGCGAGCGCGTCGACTTCCTGGTCTGCGACGTGCGCGACGACGCATCGGTGGAGAGCGCGATCGCGACCACCGTGCAGCGGCACGGTTCGCTCGATCTCGCCGTGAACTCGGCAGGCGTGGGCTCGGGCGGAACCGTGCTGAATGCGACTGCGGAAGAGTTCGCGGCCGTGCTCGACACCAACCTTACGGGAGCGTACCGCTGCATGCGTGCCGAGGCGCGCGCCATGCGCGCGGCGGGCGGCGGCAGTATCGTCAACATCAGCTCGATCGCGGCCGCGCTCACGCACCGCTGGATGACGGCGTACTGCGCGTCGAAGGCCGGTCTCAACATGCTCACGCGCTGCGCCGCCGACGATCTCGGGGAACACGGAATCCGCGTGAACGCCGTGATGCCGGGCATCGTACCCACGCCCATCTGGGGCGGGGGGGCCGACGGCGGGCCCATCGTGGACGAGTACCTGTCGCTCATGCCGATCTCACGGGTGGGCACGGTCGAGGACGTGGGCAAGCTCGTGGCCTTCCTGCTGTCGGACGAGGCAGGCTGGATCACAGGCCAGTGCGTCGGCGTGGACGGCGGCCACACGATCCGCAAGGGGCCGGACATGGCGAAGTTCATGAGCGCCGGCATGCCCGTCGAGCGCTAGGGCGGTGGACGACAGCGGGCCGCGCGCGCTCGCCGAAGGCCGCTGGCTGCGGCTGGTCGACGACGCGGGCTGGGAGTACGTGGAACGCGTAAACGGCCACGGCGTGGTCGTGATCCTGGCGCTCACGGACGACGAGCGAGTCGTGCTGGTGGAGCAGTACCGGCCCGCCGTCCGGGCGCGGGTGGTCGAGATGCCGGCCGGGCTGGTCGGCGACCACGCGGGCCTGGAGCACGAGGACCCGGCAGCGGCGGCGCGCCGCGAGCTGCTCGAAGAGACCGGCTACGAGGCCCGGAGCTTCGAGCCGCTGATCGAGACGCCGTCCACGCCCGGGCTCACCAGCGAGACCTACGGCTTCTTTCGCGCACACGGCCTGCGCCGCGTCGGCCCCGGCGGCGGCGACAAAGATGAGGACATCACAGTGCACGAGGTGCCGCTGGCCGAGGTCACCGCCTTCCTGCGCGAACGCCAGGGCCAGGGCGTGCGCGTCGACGCGAAGACGCTCGCGGGCCTCTGGCTGCTGAGCGCCCCCGCCCTGCGATGAGCCGCGCAGCAGATTGGGGCGAGCCCCCCTGGCAGGTGGGCTCGGCGCCGCGTGTGGCGCCCCCGGCGCGCTGCGACGTCGCCGTCGTGGGCGGCGGCCTCGCCGGTCTCGCCAGCGCGCGCGAGCTGGCCCTGCGCGGCTGCCAGGTGGCGCTCTTCGAAGCCGCGCGGATCGGTGCCGGATCGAGCGGCCGCTCCGGCGGCCTGGTGCTGGAGGACACCGCCGTCGGCGCGTTGCCCGGCGTCGGGGGTTGCATCGCCGCGCTCGAACAGCTGGTGGCCGACGAGCGCATCGAGTGCGAGCTGTCGCTGCCCGGCTGTTGGGAACTTGCGCACTCGGACGTCGAGCCGCTGTGGCGCGATGGCGAGGGCTCGCTCGGGATCGCGCAGAAGGTGCCGGGCGGCTCGCTCGACTGCGGCCGGCTGCTCGACGGGCTGGCCCGCGGAGCGCGGCACGCTGGCGCCACGCTTTGCGAGCGGGCGCCGGTGCGCGCACTGGGCAACGGGCGGATCGTGCTGGACGACGGCAAGGCAGTCGCCTGCGATCACGTGGTGCTGGCCCTGAACGCCTACACGCCGGCGCTGCTCGCTCCCGGAGCCGGCTTTGCGGCCGGGCTGAGCCTGGCGCTCCTCTCCGAGCCGCTCGAGGACCATGCCCCAGAAGCGCTCGGCCTGGGCAGCGGTACGGTTTTCTACACCATCGACCTGCCTTACCTGTGGGGCCGGCGGCTCGGACGGAGCCTGCTGGTGGGTGGGGGAATGGCCTTCGACCCCGATGGCCAGCTCGAACACATTGAACTCGCCGCGCCGGAGCTGGCGGCGCGCCTCGACGCGCTGGAGGCCCGCGTCCGCGGCCTGCACG
>CAXMNF010000348.1:0-24910 GCA_964194645.1 uncultured Gammaproteobacteria bacterium | reverse complement strand
CGAGGTGGCCGCGAGGATTCCGATGATCGCCACCACGATCATCAGCTCGATGAGCGTGAAGCCGCGGTCGCCTCTGGATGTGGAGCGTGGCTGCATGGCGTGGTTCGCTCTCTAGCGGGCCTACCCAGTGTGGCTGGGAGCGAAAGAAAAGGAGATGGGGCCCGGCGGAGCGCCGGGCCCCATCGGTCGTCCGGGACGACCTAGAAGATGGTCTGGCCCATGCCGATGCCGCAGGGTCCCACGGAGCCCAGCAGGTTCGGGGCGCCAAACGCGTCGAGGACGGAGCCGCAGGCGAGCAGGTCGACAGCGGCGGTGGCACCGCTCGCATCCGGAACCTGGAGGCCCCAGATGTTGCTGAAGGTGTCGCCATCGATGTCCGACTGCGCCGACGCGAAGTAGTCCACGTTCATCGTGGCCGGGGTGAGTGCCGTGTTCAGGGTCACGGTGCCGACTCCGTAGTCGTAGTACGTCGGTCCCTCGGGCGCAAAGCCCATGATGCAGTGGCCCGGGCTACCCATCACGATCACGGGCGGGCAGAACGCCCATACGCGCTTCGCCGAGGAGGGGATGGCGCCGCCGGTGGTCAGCGGCTCGGCCAGCATCTGGATGTAGGTGCCGAACTCGCCGAAGTAGCTGCCCTCGGCCGAGCGGATCGCCACGAGGTTCAGCTTGCCCTCGCCGGCCTTCGAACGCAGCTGGAAGCGGATGAAGTTCGGGATGGCGATGGCGGCCAGGATGCCGATAATCGCGACAACGATCATGAGCTCGATGAGCGTGAAGCCCTCGCGCTTCGTCAGGTTCCAATTCAACATGGTGTCTCCTTGTAGGTCCACAGCGACGGGGGCCCTACGTGAGATCCCGCCCGCCCGATGTCGGGCAGCAGTCGGAGTTAGCAAGCCTCGTGCCCGAGGTCCGCTGCCGGTTCAGGAAGCGGCAGAAGGGGGGCCACTCCCCCGGAGCCAGGCCGTTTCCTGCGCGGCGCGCGTCGTGGTCGCTGGCTCGCCGGAGAGCCGCTCCGGTGCCGGAACGCGGCTCCGCGGTGACGAGGAACGTCACTCGTCGTCGCTGGCGTCCACGTCCAGTCCCAGCTTCTCCAGGCGGTAGCGGAACGAGCGGAAGGTTACGCCAAGCAGGCTGGCGGCCTTCTTCCTCACGCCGCCGCTGCGCCCCAACGCCTCGCGCAGTAGCTGGGATTCGTACTCGGCGAGCAGGTCGTTCAAGTTGTCGCCCTCTGCGAGGAGCGACGCCGGTCCTACCTCGGGCTGCTGGCGCAGTACCGAGTCCGGCAGGCAGTCGAGAGTCACCCGAGGCCCTGGCGCCAGAGTGACTGCGCGTTCCATCAGGTTCTCGAGTTCGCGTACGTTGCCCGGGAAGGGGTGGCGCTCGAGCACGGTCAACACCTCCGGATCCACAGCCGAGACGCCGCGGCCCAGCTCCTTGGCGTAGCGTGCGACGAACGAGCGAACCAGCTCCGGAATGTCCTCGGGGCGCTCGCGCAGGGCCGGGAGGCGCACCTCGATCACGTTCAGGCGATAGAACAGATCCTCGCGAAAGCGGCCCGCCTTGAGCTCGTCTGCGAGCACGCGGTTCGTCGCGCACAGGATCCGCACGTCGACCCGGATGTCGCTGGTGCCGCCCACCCGCTTGAAGGTCCGGTCCTGGATTGCGCGCAGCACCTTCACCTGGAGCTGCAACGGCATCTCGCCGATCTCGTCGAGGAAGAGCGTTCCGCCGTCCGCGACCTCGAAGAGACCTTCCTTGTGCGAGACGGCGCCCGTGAAGGAGCCCTTCACGTGGCCGAAGAGCTCGCTCTCCAAGAGGTTCTCGGGAATCGCGCCGCAGTTGATCGCCACGAACGGGCGATCGCGGCGCTCCGACAGCGCGTGGATGGCGCGCGCAGCCAGCTCCTTTCCGGTCCCACTCTCGCCAGTGATGAAGATGTTGGTGCGAGCCGGCGCCACCTGCCGGATCAGCTCGAAGATGTCCTTCATGCGCTGGCTGCGACCCAGCATGGTCGGCATGCCGGCCTGCTCGCGAAGCCGGCGCCGGAGGGTCTGGTTCTCGCTGGCCAGGTTGCGCTTTTCGAGGGCCTTCTCGACGACCAGGCGGATCTCGTCGACCGAGCAAGGCTTGGTCAGGTAGTCGTAGGCGCCGAGCTTCATCGCCTCGACCGCCGATTCCATGGTGCCGTGCGCCGTGATCAGGATGACCAGGGTCTCGGGACTCGACTCGCGCACGCGATCCAACAGCTGCATGCCGGACATGCCCGGCATGCGAATGTCGCTGATGACCACGTCGAACTCGTCGCTTTCGATTGCCAGCAGCGCCTGTTCCGCCGAGCCACAAGCGACCACCTCGTGGCTCTCGCGCTGGAGCAGGATCTCCAGGAAGTCGCGCATGCTGCGCTCATCATCGACGACGAGAATTCGACCCAATTCGGCCCCCTGGCCTGCATCGGCCCTGTGCGGGCCCCGCTTTACGACTCTTCTTGCTCCAGCACGATGCCCACCAAGGTGCCCTTGCCCGGCTCGCTGGAGACGCTCAGTTCGCCGCCGTGCGCTTCGACCACGCGATGGACCGTCGCCAGGCCCAGGCCGGTCCCCTGCGGCTTCGTGGTAAAGAACGGCTCGAAGGCCCGCTCGAGCGCCTCGGGCGGGATACCCGAGCCGCGGTCTTCGATCTCGATGCCGACGTGCGGCGACCGGAGCGCTGCGGGCGGCAGCGCCGCAGCGCGTACGCGCACCCGGTCATCGGGCGGCTTGGCCTCGGCCGCGTTCAGGATCAGGTTCCAGAACACCTGCCGGAGCTGGTCGGAATCGCCGATCACCGCAAGCCCCGCCGGCACCTCGATCTCGAGCCGCACGTGTGCGTGCTCGCCGGACCCGAGCAATACCTCGATCTCCTCGAACAGCTCCGCCAGCACGACCCGTTCTCGGCGGGGCTCCCGCCCGCCGGCATAGGACAGGAAGTCGCTCACCAGGCGGTTCAGACGAGCGGTCTCGCGCTCGACAATGCGCAGCAGCTTGCGCGAGCTGGCTTCCTCGGAGCGCAGGTCGACGCCGAGCAGCTCGATCGCACCAGAGAGCGACGCCAGGGGATTGCGAATCTCGTGGGCCAGGCCGGTCGCGAGCTGGCCGACGGCCGACAGACGTTCCGAGCGCCGCAGCCGCTCCTCCATCTCACGCACCCGGGTCAGGTCCTGGAAGATCAGGATGGCCCCATCCGGCCGGCCCGCGGCGTCCCTCAGGGTGGAGCGGGAGAAGCCGAGCTGCAGCTCCTCGCCGTCGCGCCTGGCAAAGGGAACCTCGCCGCGCAGGGGACCGGCCCGCTCGCTCTCCGCCGCGCCGAGCAGCGCCTCCTCCAGGGCCGGAAACAGCCGGCCCAGCTCCCAGCCCACGACATCCTCGGCCCGGCAGTCGGTAATTCGCTCCGCCTCGCGATTGAAGGAGCGGATGTGGCCGTTGTCGGTGACCGTGAGCAGGCCGCTCGACACATTGTCGACGATGCGCTGCTGCAGCTCCCCCAGCTCGATCAGCTCGCTCTGACCGATCTCCACGCGGCGCGCCAGGCGCCGTGCCAGCAGGGTGACCGACACGAACGCGGCCGTGTGGATCCCGAACGCCGTCACCGTCTCGTCGAAGGACGCGGCCGCGGTGCCCTCGAAGGGCGGGAGCCAGCCGCTGGCGGTCCCGAGCGCCACCGCGGCGTAGGACGCGGTAGCCGCCCCACAGGCGTACACGGCCGCCCGGGAGCCCGCGCGCAGCACGGCATGCACGAGCCAGACGATGAACAGGAAGGCGAAGAGCGACCCGACGCCTCCCGAGCAGTACACGAACGCCGTGATCAGCAGGCCGTCACCGATCAGCTCGCAGGCCAGCAGGCGCGGGCCCGAGCGCCCGTAGATGGCGAGCACGCCGTACGACAGGGACAGCAGGAAGCCGGCCAGCACCAGCGCGTACAGGGCCGTGAGCTGCTCTTCGGAGTACGGCCCAAGCGCCCGCAGCTGGAGCAGGACCGCCAGCGCGAAGATCGCGGCGATCGCCATCAGCCGCGCGGCGAACGCGTTCACCGGCCCGACGTCGGCTCGGCTCGCTCCGCGCACCGGCGGCTCGCTACCCCACGGCTTCGGCGATCTTGAAGATCGGAAGGTACATGGCTACGAGCAAGCCTCCGATCGAGCCGCCGAGCACCACCATCATCACCGGCTCGAGCAGCGACGTCAGGGCGTCCACCGCGGCGTCGACCTCGTCGTCGTAGAAGTCCGCGATCTTGGACAGCATGGCGTCCATTGCGCCGGTCTGCTCGCCCACGCCGATCATCGACACGACCATGCTGGGGAAGACCTTCGAGCCCTTCAGCGGCTCTGCGATCGTCTTTCCCTCGGCGATCGCGGCCTTGGCGCGCAGGATCTCCTGCTCGACGATCATGTTCCCCGCCGTTCGCGCCACGATCTCGAGCGCATCGAGGATCGGCACGCCCGAGCTCAGCATCGTCGCCAGGGTACGGCTGAACCGCGCAACAGCCACCTTTCGGATCAGGCTGCCGAAGACCGGGAGTTTGAGCGCGAACTTATCGATCTGGTAGCGGCCCTTCTCCGTCTTGTAGATGTACTTGAAGGCGAAGACCAGGGCGACCACGAGGCCGATCCCGAAGTGCAGGTTGCTCTGCATCCAGTGCGACATGTTCACGACCACCTGGGTAGGCCCGGGGAGCTCGCCGCCGAAGTCTGAGAACATCTTCTCGAAGACCGGGATGACCTTGACCAGCATCACGACCACGATCACCGCAGCGATCACGCTGACCGAGATCGGGTAGACCATGGCGCTCTTCACCTTGCGCTTGAGCACCGCGGCCTTTTCCATGTAGGCCGCCAGGCGGTTCAGGATGGTGTCGAGGATGCCGCCGACCTCGCCGGCCGCGACCAGGTTCGTGTACAGGCGATCGAACGTCTTCGGGTGACGATTCAACGCTTCAGAGAAGGTGCCGCCGCTCTCCACGCCTGCCTTGACGTCTAGAATGATCTTCTTGAAGGTCTTGTGGTCGGACGAACTGCCCAGGATGTCCAGACACTGCACCAGGGGAAGTCCGGCGTCGATCATGGTGGCCAACTGCCGGGTGAAGATGACGATGTCCCTCTCCCCGACCTTCGGCTGCAGGAAGGTGAGGTAGTCCTCTATATTCTTGGCCTTCGGCTTGACGCGCGTGGCCATGATGTTCTGCTCTTTGAGCTGCGCGATGACGGCCTGGTCGCTGGCGGCCGTGAGCACACCGCTCCGGGCAGTTCCGTCGCGCGTCTTTCCTTCCCACTGGAACGTCGGCATCGCTTCGTCTCCCGCTTCCGCGTTCGCCTAGCCCGCGGACCGGCGTCGGGCCGTTGCCTCGCCGCTCCCGGGCTCTGCGATCAGCTTGCGCAGCTCGTCCTGATCGGCCGAGCGCGCCATGGCATCATCGATCGTGATCATTCGCCGGTTGACCAGGCTGGCCAGGGCCTGGTTCATGGTCTGCATGCCGAACTTGTCCTGTCCGATCTGCATCTGTGAGTACATCTGGTGGATCTTGTCCTCGCGGATCAGGTTCCGGATGGCCGGGTTCGGCACCATGATCTCGAGCGCCATCACCCGCCCTCCCCGTCCGGCGCGCGGCAAAAGCGACTGGCACATCACGCCTTCGAGCGTGAACGACAGCTGCGCGCGGACCTGTGACTGCTGGTGCGACGGGAACACGTCGATCACGCGGTTGACGGTCTGCACGGCCGAGTTGGTGTGCAAGGTGGCCAGACAGACGTGGCCGGTCTCAGCCACGGTCAATGCGGCCTCGATCGTCTCCAGGTCGCGCATCTCGCCGATCAGCACGACGTCCGGGTCCTGGCGCAGGATGTAGCGCAGGGCGTCCTTGAAGGTCGCCGTGTCCGCTCCGACCTCGCGCTGGTTCACCACGCAGCTCTTGTGCGGGTGCAGGTACTCGATCGGGTCCTCGATCGTCACGATGTGGTCGCGGCGCTCGGTGTTGATCTTGTTGACGATCGAAGCCAGGGTCGTGGACTTGCCGCTCCCGGTCGGGCCGGTCACGAGGAGCAGGCCGCGCGGCCGCTTGGCCAGCTCTGCCACGACAGCCGGCAGGCCCAGTTCCTCGAAGGTCAGGATCTGGAACGGGATCGTCCGGAATGCGCCAGCCACTGCGCCGCGCTGTACGAAGACGTTGGCACGGAAGCGGGCCAGCCCCTTCACGCCGAAACTCAGGTCGAGCTCGTTGGTTTCCTCGAATTTGTGCTTCTGGCTGTCGGTGAGGATCGAGTAGCACAGCTGCTTGGTGTCCTGCGGCGTGAGCGCCGGGATGCGCAGCGGGTTCAGGGCACCGTCGATGCGCAGCTGCGGCGGTGTCCCGGTGGTGACGTGAAGGTCCGAAGCGCCCTTCTCGATCATCGCCTTGAGTAGCTGGTGCAGGTTCGCCATGGGCTTCCTATGAGTCCGAGGTCGACACGCGGTAGACCTCTTCGATGGTCGTGGTGCCTTCGATCACCTTGTTCAGGATGCTGCGGCGCAGCGTGGCCAGACCCCCGCGGATGGCTTCCTGCTTGATCTCGGCGGCACTCGCACCGTTCAGGACGTACTCCTTCAAGGTGTCGGTCATGACCATCACCTCGTAGACAGCCACCCGGCCGCGGAAGCCGGTCTCCGCGCAGTTGTCGCAGCCGGAGCCCTTGTACGGCGTGCAGTTCGCTTCTTCTGCGGACATGCCGGCTTCCTGGAGCTTCTCCTTCGTGACCTCGGGGTCCTCGACCTTGCACTCCGCACAGATCCGACGGGCCAGGCGCTGAGCCACCACGCAGTTCACCGAACTGGCCACCAGGAAGGGCTCGATGCCCATGTTGAGCAGGCGGTTGATGGTGCTCGGGGCGTCGTTGGTGTGGAGCGTGGAGAGCACCATGTGGCCGGTGAGCGCGGCCTTGATGGAAATCTCGGCCGTCTCGAAGTCGCGAATCTCACCGACCATGATGATGTCGGGGTCCTGCCGCAGGAACGAGCGCAGAGCCGCGGCGAAGTTTAGCCCGATGCTCTCGTGCATCTGCACCTGGTTGATGCCGGTCAGGTTGAACTCGACGGGATCCTCGGCTGTCGAGATGTTCTCGGAGGTCTTGTTCAGCTCCGAGAGCGCGGAATAAAGCGTCGTGGTCTTGCCGGAGCCGGTGGGCCCCGTAACCAGCACCATCCCGAAGGGCTTGTGGATCGCGTTCTGGAAGCCGCCGAGCTGCGGGGTCTCGAAGCCCAGCTTGGTCATGTCGAGCTGCAGGTTCGACTTGTCGAGGAGCCGGAGCACGATCTTCTCGCCGAACAGGGTGGGCAGCACCGAGACGCGATAGTCCATCTCGCGGTTCTTGCCCATCTTCAGCTTGATGCGCCCGTCCTGCGGCAGGCGCCGCTCGGCGATGTCGAGGTCCGCCATGATCTTCACGCGCGAGGTGAGCGCATTGCGCAGCTTCTTGGGGGGCCTCATCACTTCGTAGAGCAGGCCGTCGATGCGGTAGCGGACCCGGAAGTCCTTCTCGTAGGGCTCGATGTGGATATCCGACGTGTCCTTCTTGATTGCGTCGGTCAGGATCAGGTTGACGAGCTTGACGACTGGGGCGTCCTCGGTGGCCTTGGCCAGCTCGTCGACGTCGACCGAGTCTTCATCAGAGACGACCTCGAAGTCGCCGTCGTCGAAGTCCGCCATCACATCGTCGAGGGATGCGGAGCTGTCGTAGTACTTCTCGATGCCGCGCCGGATCGCCTCTTCGGCCGCGACCACGACCTCGACGTTGTAGCCGGTGAGGAACTTCACGTCGTCGATCGCGAAGATGTTCGAGGGGTCGGCAGTGGCGATGATCAGCGTGGCTCCGGCCCGGTTTACCGGGAGGATCTGGTGCTTCGCGGCCACGTCTTCGGGAATCAGCTTGATGACCTCGGGATCGATCTCGAAGTCCGCGATGTTCAGGGTGGGGACGCCGTACTGAGAGGAGATCGCTTCCGCGAGCTGAGACTCCTCGACGAAGCCCATCTGCGTCAGCTGCAGACCCACGCGAGTGCCACTGACCTTGGCCTCTTCGCGCGCCCGCTCGAGCTGGTCGGCGGACAGCAGGTTCTTTTGGACAAGCAGCTCGCCGATGCGATCGCTCAAGACGCCCCCCCGTCCTGGTCCGTTCGCAGCGAGCGAGAGTCAGGACGCGACACTGGTTCGCGAGGTGTATCGGTGGGGTTCGGGGCTTCCTTTACTCGCGTGAGGGCGCAACGCGCCCAACGAGCCGCTGCTCCCGGGGCGGCCCCGGCCGGCTGCGCGCGCCGCTCGTCATGCGGCAGCTTCGCGCCCAGCGGCGCGTCGCCGCGCGGGAATCCGGCTAGCCGCCGGCCGGCGCCAGTAGTACTCGAGCCTGCTCGGCGTCCCGGCGGATTTGTGCGGCGAGCTGGTCCGGGCCGTCGAAGCGCTGCTCCGCGCGAATGCGCGCGTGAAACGAGAGCGCCAGCCGCCGTCCGTACAGGTCGCCGTCCCAGTCGAGCAGGTGGGCCTCGGCGAGTACACGCCCCGGCTCGAAGGTGGGCCGCGTGCCCACGTTGGTCACCGCGGCCAGCGGCGCCCCCGCGGGCCGGCCGCCCTCCAGCACCTGGACCGTACCTGCGTAGACGCCGTTGGCTGGGATCAGCTCGTTATCCGGCTCGAGGTTCGCGGTGGGGAAGCCGAGTGTCCGGCCGCGCCGGTCACCTTCGACCACCATCCCCCAGATCGTGTAGGGCTGGCCGAGGCAGCTGGCGGCCTCCTCGACCTCGCCTCGCCGGAGAAGTTCGCGCACCCGAGTGCTCGACACGTCCCGGCCGTCCACCCGCACCTGGGGGATGATCGTCACGCGCATGCCGAGCGTGGGCCCGATGCGGCCCAGGGTCTCGCCCGAGCCGGATGCTCCCTTGCCGAAGTGGAAGTCGCGGCCCACGAACAGCTCAGCGGGGCCGAGGTGCTCCCGAATCACCTGGCCGAGGAAGGTCTCGGCGCTCTGCGCCGCGAACTCCTGGGTGAAGGCTTCGCGCACCAGGAAGTCGATGCCCGCCTCCCCGACTCCGAGCAGAAGCTGATCCCAGGTCATGAGCAGCGGCACCGGCCGCTCCGGCGTGAGCACCCGGCGCGGGTGAGGATCGAAGGTGTAGACCCCGGTGGCCACGCCCAGCTCGCGGCCGCGCTCCCGCACCGCGCGTAACAGCGCTGCGTGGCCGACGTGCAGGCCGTCGAAGTTTCCGATGGTCAGCACGCAGCCGCGGACACCCTCGCCGACCGCAGCGCTTCCTTCGTACGTGCGCATGGGTGCCACATTCTTAGGCCCTGGACCGCTGGCTTGCAACGGAACCGCCCGCCCGTATCCTGTGCCGCGTGAAGACCGTGCCGCGCTACCTGCTGCGCGAGTTCCTGGTCGCCTCGGGCGCGGTGCTGCTGGCACTGTGCGTGACCTGGCTGGCCGCGGACAGCTTGCTGCACCTGGACGACCTGGAGGACGGCGCCGCGGAGCTGTTGCGCGCCACCCTGCTCCGGCTGCTCGAGATCCTGCCCTCCGGGGTGCCCATCGCCTGCGTGGTGGGCGTGGTCTGGAGCCTGACTCGCGCGGTACAAGCCCGCGAGATCACGGCGATCCGCTGCGGCGGCATCGCCCTGCGCGCGGCCCTGGCGCCGATCCTCGTGGCGTCCCTGCTGATCGCCGCCGGCCTCGGCTGGCTCGAGGATCGCGTGATCATCAAGGCCCGTCAGGCTCAGATCGCCGGCGAGTCCGAGGAGCAGGACGTGGCGGGACGCCCGCGCCTGGAACGAACCAACGGGCGCTACTGGTACGCCGGCGGCACGTTCATCTTCGCGGCGTCGAGCTACGAGCCGGAGACCGGGACGCTGCGTGGCGTGACCGTTTTCGAGCTGTCGGACACGCGCGGGGTGCAACGACGCATCGACGCTGACGCGGCAGACTACGTGGACGGGCACAGCTGGGAACTGCGCGACGCGATCGTGCGCGAGTTCGCGGGGACGCGGCTCGAGCAGAGTCGGGCGAAGACGCTGCGCCTCGACCTGGGTATCAGCGGTGGGGATCTCGAACGCGCCGAGCGGCCGCTGTCGGCCGAGACGCTGAACGGCATGGCCAAGCGCCTGCGCCGCGGCCGTCCCAACGACGAGGAACGCCGCGCGATCCAGGCCAGCTTCCACGGCCGGCTCGCGCAGCCGCTTGCGGTCCTGATCCTGGTGCTGTTCGCGATTCCCTTCGCGGTGGGCGACGTGGAGCGCGGCGACTCGTTTCCCCGGGCGCTGCTCGGCGCGCTGCTGGCGACCGGCGGCTACTGGGTGCTCTGGGGGCTGGGCCTGCTGGTTGCGCGCAGCGGCTGGCTGCCCCCTCCCCTTCCGGTGTGGGGCGTGGTTGCGCTGGTGCTGGGCGTGGCGGGCTGGCGCTTCCGCGCACTCAGGGAGTAGCGCGCCGCTTTCCGGCCTGGTCGAACAAGTGGCGCAGGAACGGCATCTGCGGGGACAGGATCACGGTCGTCTCGGCGTCGAGCGAGCGGCGATAAGCCTCCAGGCTGCGCTGGAAGGCGTAGAAGTCCGGGTCGCGGCTGTAGGCGTCGGCGTACACGCTGGTGGCCTTCGCATCGCCCTCGCCGCGCAGCTCCGAGGATTGGCGACCCGCCTCCGCACGCAGCAGCTGGCTGTCGAGATCCGCCTTCGAGCGCAGCTTGAGCGCCTGCTCCTCGCCCTCGGCCCGGAACTTGCGCGCGAAGCGCTCGCGCTCCTTGATCATGCGTTGGTAGGTCTGGGGCAGGTTTCCCTCGGGATAGTCCGTGCGCCGCAGCCGCACGTCGGAGACCAGCACGCCGCGTGGCTGGAGCTTCTCGTTCATCTCCCGAGTGATCTCCGCGATGACCGCACCGCGCTGCTCCGACAGCAAGGCGTCGAGCGGGTACTTGCCCAGCGCGTCGCGCACCGGCCCGAAGCTGTTGTCGTCGAGGAAGCTCTGTAGACGCTCCTGGCTGCGCAGCTGCTCGCGCAGGAGCTGTGGATTCTCGATGCGGTAGGCGACGTAGTAGTCGACCTCCATCAGCCGGCCGTCCGAGAACTGCACTTCCTGCGAGTCCGCGTCGAAGCGCTGCAGGCGCTTGTCGTAGATGTCGATGCTCTGCAGGCCCGGTACGCGCAGATAGAGGCCGGGCTCGAGCAGCACCGCGCCGAGCGGGTCCGGGCCACCCAGCAAGGTGCGGAAGCCCGTCTCGCGCTCGTCGACGACCACGATGCAGAACGCGCCGGCTACCGCAACCGTCGCCAGCAGCAGAAGCAGTGCAAGCCAGCGCGTCATGGTGTCTCGCCGCGCCGGCCGAGCGGCAGATACGGCAGGACGCGCTCGGTACCGCCGTCCTGGACGATGATCTTCTCCATGCCCGGCAGGATCGCCTCGAGCGTCTCGATGTAGAGCCGCTCGCGTGTGACGGCCGGCGCCTTCTTGTACTCGAGGAGCAGGTCGTTGAAGCGGGCCGTCTCGCCCTGCGCTTCGAGAATCCGCGTCTCCCGATACGCGCGCGCCTCGTTCAGCAGCGCTTCGGCTTCGCCGCGCGCTTGCGGAACGATCTGGTCGGCATAACCCTCCGCTTCGAGGATCAGGCGTTGCTTGTCCTGCTCGGCGCCCGCCACGTCGCGGAAGGCGTCCTGCACCTCGAGCGGAGGCTGCACTTCTTGCAGGGCCACCTGCTGGATGCTGAGTCCCAGGCCGTAGGCGTCCACCAGCTCCTGGATGCGGTCACGAGTCTCCAGGGCGATCTGGCGGCGCTCCTCGCGCAACACCGCGTCGATCGAGCGCTGCGACACGACCTCGCGGATCGCCGCCTGGGCCACGTCGCGCGTGAACTGCTCGACGTCGCGCGCGTTGAACAGATAGTCGCGCAGGTCGGTGATCCGGTACTGCACCACGAACTCGGTGTCGACGATGTTCTGGTCGCCGGTGATCATGCGCTTCTCGAGCGGGCGCTCTTCGTACTCCTGAGGCGGCCCGGTCTTGATCGTGCGGAAGCCGAACTCGGCGCGCTCCACGATCACCCGCCGGCGCTCCAGCAACTCGAAGGGGGGCAGGTAGAAGTGTGGGCCGGGCCCGACCGAGCGCGCGTAGCGTCCCAGGCGCAGCACCACGCCCTGCTCGTCCGCCTCGATCTGGAAGTAGGCCAGGTAGCCGTACAGGCCGAGCAGGGCCAGCAGCAGCGCCAGACCCGAGAAGCGCGCCAACAGCTTCACGAGTTCAGGCCGGGCGGTTCCGATGGGCGCGCGCCGCCGTGATGATCGGCTCGACCAGATCCATCGGCAGCGGGAAGATGATCGTCGAGTTGTGCTCGGTCGCGATGTCCGACAGCGTCTGCAGGAAGCGCAGCTGCAGGGTGAATGGAGACTGCGCCATGATGTCGGACGCCTGGCGCAGCTTCTCCGCGGCCTGCTGTTCCCCCTCGGCGTGGATCACCTTGGCGCGCCGCTCCCGCTCCGCTTCGGCCTGCTTGGCCATCGCGCGCTGCATCTCGGTGGGCAGGTCGATGTGCTTGATCTCGACGGCCCGCACCTTCACGCCCCAGGGGTCCGTCGACTCGTCGAGAGTCGTTTGGAGCCGCCGGTTCAGGGTCTCGCGTTCGGTCAGGAGCCCGTCGAGCTCCTGCTCGCCGCACACGCTGCGCAGCGTGGTCTGCGCGAGCTGCGAGGTTCCGTACATGAAGTTCTCGACCTTGATGATGGCGTTCTCCGGGTGGAGGACCCGGAAATAGATCACCGCGTTCACCTTCACCGACACGTTGTCGCGCGTGATGATGTCCTGCGGCGGGACGTCCATCACGATCTCGCGCAGGCTCACCCGGTCCATGTGGTCCACGCCGGGAATGATCCACTTGAGACCGGCCTCGCGCACGGCGACGAAGCGACCGAAGCGGAAGATCACGCCTCGCTCGTACTCCTTCAGGATTCGCACTCCAGACAGCAGAAGAAGCCCGACCACGACCAAGAATACGATCAGAGGCATCAGCTCTCCCCTCCGCGGTCAGCGGGGCGCGCGACACTCAGCACGAGATCGCGAACCTCCACCACCACAACTTGTTCTCCCGCCTTTACCGCTTCCGGCGCCTCGGCGTTCCAGTACTCGCCATGGATGAAGACGCGGCCCGTCGGGTCCAGGTCGCTGTCTGCAACGGCGAACTCACCCAGCATCCCCTCGCGCCCCGCGCCCTGCGGCCGGGTCATGCTGCGCGAGAGCCCGAACACGATGATCGCGCCGAACAGGGCGAAGCCGAGCACGGCCGGAAGGATCACCGAGAAGAAGGGCACCTGCACGCCTGATAGCTCTGGCACATCGAAGAGCAGATAGCCTCCCAGGGCCAGGCACACCAGACCCGCAGCGAACAGCAGGCCGAAGCTCGCCACGAAGACCTCGGTCACCATCAGCGCGACCCCGGCGGTCATCAGCAGCAACCCGACGGAGTTGAAAGGAATGATCTGCAGCGAGAGCCCAGCCAGCAGCAGCGAGAGCAGCCCCAGCGCGCCGGGCACGATCAGGCCCGGGTTCGAAATTTCGACGTACAGCCCACCCAGTCCGGCCAGGATCAGAAGGACCGTGATGTTCGGGTGCGCGATCACGTCGAAGAAGCGGTTCAGCGCTCCCATCACGATCGGCACCAGGCTGGCGTCCCGCGTATCGAGCTCGACCTCGTGGCGGCCCACCCGCACCTTGCGGCCGTGCACCAGCTCCAACAGGTGGTTCACGTCCTCGGCCAGCAGGTCGACGACGTTCTTCTCGATCGCCTCCTTCTGCGTGATCGCCACCGAGCTGCGCACCGCCTCGGCCGCCCACTCGACGTTGCGCTCGCGCATCTCGGCGATCGACTCGATGAAGGCCGCGGCCCAGTTCTCGATCTTCTCGCCCATCACGTCGCGCGGCGGCTGCTTCGGGTTTTCTTCGCCTTCCTCGGGCGGCGGACCGCCGCCGGGCAGCGCCGGAACCGGGTGTGCGGCGCCGATGCTGGTGCCGGGCGCCATCGCCGCGACATGCCCGGCCAGCGTGATGAACACCCCGGCCGAGGTGGCCGACGCGCCGCGGGGCGACACGAACACGAGCACCGGGAGGGGCGCGTTCAGAATGCCCTTCACGATGATCTCGGTTGAGCTGACCAGTCCGCCGGGCGTATCGAGTTCGATCACCAGAGCATCGGCACCGGCCGCCTGCGCCTCGTCGAGTGCGCGCTCGACGTAGTCGGCGACAGCCGGGTTGATCATTCCGTCGATCGTCGCCACATAGACGCTGGCCGCGCGCGCCAAGCCGGCGCCGCCCAGCAGCAGGGCGGCCAGCAGACCCGCGACGAGCCGGGTCATCTCGCGCGCACCTCGCGAATTCGCGCGAGGATGCCGGCGGCGATCTCGCGCTTCGAACCGAGCGGCAGGGCCAGCACGTCGTCGGCGCCGGGGCCGACCACCTGCACTTCGTTCTGGTCGCTGTCAAAGCCGATATCGCTGCGCGATACGTCATTGGCCACGATCAGGTCGCAGCCCTTGCGCTCGAGCTTTTCACGCGCGTGCTCGAGGACGCGCTCGGTCTCTGCGGCAAAGCCGACCACGGTACGGGAGCCGCGCCGCGCCGCGACATCGGCCAAGATGTCGGGGTTTCGCACCAGCTCGAGCTGTAGGGTCTCACGCCGCCCGCGCTTGAGCTTGTGCTCCAGGGGGTCGGCCGCGCGGTAGTCCGACACGGCCGCGGCCTTGATCACGATCGTCGCCCGGTCGAGCGCAGCGAGCACGGCGTCGTACATCTCGCGCGTCGTCTCGGCGTCGATACGCTGCACGCCGAAGGGCGTGGCGAGCGCCACCGGACCCGCCACCAGCAGCACCTCGGCCCCCTGGCGCGCGGCCTCCTCCGCCAGCGCAAAGCCCATCTTGCCCGACGAGCGGTTGGTGAGCACGCGCACCGGGTCGAGGGGCTCGGCGGTCGGTCCGGCTGTCACCAGCACCACCTCTCCCGCGAGGAGCCCGCCAGCGAGCCGACGCTCGACCGCGCCCACGATCTCGGACAGGTCGGCCAGTCGTCCGGCCCCCTCCCAGCCACAAGCGAGTTCGCCGGTCGCCGGGCCTACGAGCCCCACCCCGCGCTTGGCCAGGGTTTCGAGATTCGCCTGGGTGGCCGGGTGCTCGTACATGTTCACGTTCATGGCAGGCGCCACCAGCAGCGGAGCGCGGGTCGCCAGGCACAGCGTGGCGAGCAGATCATCCGACAGGCCGTGCGCCAGCCGGGCCAGGGTGTGGGCCGTGGCCGGTGCGATCAGCACGAGCTCGGGCCAGTCCGCGAGCTCGATATGCGAGATCTCGGACTCGTCGCCGGGCG
Source organism: uncultured Gammaproteobacteria bacterium (assembly GCA_964194645.1). Taxonomy (GTDB): domain Bacteria; phylum Myxococcota_A; class UBA9160; order SZUA-336; family SZUA-336; genus CAXMNF01. The sequence goes on along the minus strand of CAXMNF010000348.1, from coordinate 9,528 downwards.
AGAACAAATCACTGCGCACCGGGTGCCCGGAGACGGTCTGCAGCGCCAGCACCGACACGAAGCGCAACGCGTTCTCGGTGGCAACCACGCGGACCTCGTGGCCGCGGCGCAGCAGCTCGCGGACCAGCTCGCACGCCTTGTAGGCGGCGATCCCACCGGTCACGCCGAGCAGCACCCGGCTCATCGGCGGCCTTTCCGCAGCGCGGATGAGGATTTCCCTGTAAAACCGGGCATTTGCCGGAAAGTAGCTAGCACGAAATGGCGTGTCAATCGATTCACAGCTCCGCTGCTGAAGATCCGATAAGGGGTCTGGAGTCTAAACCCGGGGAGCCATCGACGCCCGTCGCACGAGCCCCACACGAAGGAGCGCGATGCGGATCGACATCGGGGCTCCGGCAATGGAGACCCAGAGCGCCTTCATGGCGGCCGCGGCGGCCCTCGTGCTGCTTGTCGCGGTGCTGCGCGTGCGGCGCGACCACGCCTCGGCGGTGTACGCGGCACTGGTAGCGGTCTTCGCGCTGTGGGCGGGCGGGCGCGGAGCGTCCGGACTCGGCTGGCCCCAGGCGCCCCTGGTCACCCACCTCGGGCTCGCCACTCTCGGCGCTCTGCTTCCCGCGACTGCCGCCGCGCTTGCGGGCGCGGGGGGCAGTCTGCACCGCTTCGGTGCGCTGGTGTGGCTGGGGCCACCCGTCTTGGCCGCGCTGCTGCTGGGCCCGGAGCCGCTGCGCGGAGCCGCGCAGATCGCGGCCGCGAGCTTCGCGCTGTGGGGCATGACAGCCGGCACGTTCGTGCTGATGCGCTACGCCCCCGATCCGCGCAACGACCCGTCCCCCGACGCGACCCGATTGCGCTACCTGGCGATCGCGCACGGCGTGGCCCTGGTCGGCGCAGCATCGGACTTGATCGCGTGGCAGCTCGGCGCCGCCCGCATCGGCGGGCTGCTGCTGCCCCTGCTGTACCTCTACGCGGGCTACCTGCACTTGGCGCGAGTCCGCGTCGCGGACCTGCGCCAGCTGATGGGCAGCGCCGTCTCCCTGACGTTCCTGGCCGGGGGCCTGGCAGCCTCGTTCGCCGCGGTATGGCTCTGGGTCGGCCCGCGACTCGACCTGTTCCTGTTCAACGCCTTCGTTGCCTCGTTCCTGTTGCTGCTGCTACTGGAGCCGGGGCGCGCCTCGATCCAGCGCGCCGTGGACCGCCGCTTCGTGGCGGGGAGACTGGAGCTCGAGAAGATGCTCGGCCCGCTGCGCGAGCGGCTGCCCCAGATCTTCACGCTCGACGAGTTGCTCGCGGAGCTGCTCGAAGCGCTCGAGCGCTTCGACCGGCTGCGTTCGTCGGCCGTGTTCCTGCGCGACGACCCGCAGGTGGGCTTCCAGCAGGTGGGCAGCGTCGGCCTGACTCCGCGGCGGCGCGTGAACCTGATCCGCGACCCGGCCTGGGTCGAGACGCTGGCGACCGGCGAGCCGCTGCTCGCCGAGGAGCTGGAGAAGGCACTCGCACACGCGCGCCGGCCCGGCGAGGCGGACCGCCTGCAGGCCCTGCTGCGGCGCATGCAGCAGCTCGACGCTCAGCTCGTGCTGCCCTTGAGAACGGATGGCCAACCGTTCGGCTTCTGGACACTTTCGGACCAGCGCAGCTCGGAGCCCTTCTCGACCAGCGAGCTCGAACTGCTGCGCTCGGTGGCCAGCGAAATGTCGGTGGCGATCGCGAACTCGCGCACCTTCGAGCGCGTCCGCGTGCGCGATCGGCTGGCGAGCCTGGGCGAGATGGCGGCGGGCCTGGCGCACGAAATCCGCAACCCCCTGGCGTCGATCCGGGGCGCGCTCGCTGTGCTCGAGGACCCGGCGGACGAGCAGGCGCGCGAGTTTCACGCCGTGATCATCGAGGAGATTGGTCGGCTGGACCGCGTGGTGGGCACGTTTCTCGACTATGCGAAGCCCGCCGCGCCACCCTCGCCCGTGCGGGAGCTGGGTGACTTCGTGCGGCAGCGCGTGCGCGGCGCGGGCCGGCGCTTCGCCGATTCGCAAGTCGAGCTGCGCTTCGACCTCGAGCGCGGACTGTCCGCTCCCACCGCGAACGGCGACCAGCTCGAACGGGTGATCGAGAACCTGGTGTGCAACGCCTACCAGGCCCTCGACGGCAAGGGCACGATCCGGGTCAGCGTGCGCCGCGCGGAAGCCGATGACGAGCTGCCAGTGAGCGCGGAAATCTGCATCCAGGACGACGGCCCGGGCATGGACGAAGCCACCCTCGAGCGCGCAACGCTGCCGTTCTTCACCACCCGCGGCGCGGGCACCGGCCTGGGCCTGGCGCTGTGCGACCGCTTGGTGCGTGAGCAGGGGGGTGAGCTGCGGCTGCGCTCGCGGCCGGGCGAGGGGACCGTGGCCTCGGTCCGCCTGCCCTGCGGTCCAGAGCCCGACCCGGACGAGGAAGCGGCGTGAAGCGCCGCGGCCGAATCCTCGTGGTCGACGACGAGACCAACATGCGGCGCGTGCTCGGCGCACTGCTGCGACGCGGCGGTTTCGAGGTACTCGAAGCGGCCGACGGACAGGCCGCCCTCGAGTGCCTGGACGACCAGCACGTGGACGCGGTCCTCTCGGACTTGAAGATGCCGCACATGAACGGCCTCGAGCTGCTCGAGGCGGCGCGCCAGCGGCACGCCCGGGTGCCGGTCATCCTGCTGACCGCGCACGGCACGATCGGCAGCGCCGTGGAGGCGCTGAAACGTGGCGCGTTCGACTACCTGACCAAGCCCTTCGACCCGGACGAGATCCAGCAGGTGGTCGCCAAGGCGGTCCGGACCCGGGCCCACCAGGAGCGCGACGCCAGCTTCGAGCCGGACGATCCGGACGCGCTGATGATCGGACAGAGCCCGGCGCTGCTCGAGGTGAAGCGCGTCACCGAGGTCGTAGCGGCGACGCCCGCGACGGTGCTGATCATGGGCGAGTCCGGCACGGGCAAGGAGCTGGTCGCCCGGCGCATCCACCTGCGCAGCGACCGGAGCGACGGGCCGTTCGTCAAGATCAACTGCGCCGCGATTCCGGAGAGCCTGCTGGAGAGCGAGCTCTTCGGTCACGAGAAGGGCGCGTTCACTGGCGCGGCCAGTCGCAAGCCGGGCCGCTTCGAGCTGGCCGACGGCGGGACCCTGTTCCTCGACGAGATTGGCGAGATGCCCCTGTCCGCACAGCCGAAGGTGCTGCGTGCCATCCAGGAGGGGCGCTTCTACCGGGTGGGCGGGACCGGCACGGTGAGCGTCGATGTGCGCCTGGTCGCCGCGACCAACCGAGACCTGCGCAGCGACGTGCAGCAGGGGCGCTTCCGAGAGGATCTGTTTTACCGCTTGAACGTCGTGCCGGTGCGCCTGCCTTCGCTGCGCGAACGCAGCGAAGACCTGCCGGGGCTGGTCCGCTGCTTCGCCGCGCGCTTCGCGCAGCGGCTGGGTCGCCCGGCCTGCTCCTTCACTCCCGCTGCCATCGAGGCGTTGCGCGCCCACGACTGGCCGGGCAACGTGCGGGAGCTGGAGAACGCCGTGGAGCGCGCGGTGGTGCTCACCGAGGGTCCCGAGATCGACGTGGCGGACCTGCCTCCGGAGCTGCTCCACAGCGGCGCGCCGACTGCGGGCCGCAGCGAGGGTGGCGTGCTGAAGGAGCGCATCCGCTCGGCCACGCGCCGCATCGAGAGCGAGGCGATCGTCGAGGCCTTGGAACTGACCCGCGGCAACGTCACGCAGGCGGCCAAGCGGCTGGGCCTTTCGAGGCGCGGCCTGCAGCTCAAGATGCGCGAACTGGGCATCGACAGGGCCTAGCGGCCTAGCGGCGAGCGGAGCTCGCCTTGCCGCGACGGAGAGCGACTCTGGGAAGAGCCGCTCTCCTACTGGAACGGGGGGAGCGAGTCGCCCCGCTAAGAGTCAGGGCCGATCCTCTCCTTCAGGCGCTGGGCAACCAGCTTCGGTACGAAATCCGACACGTCCGCGCCGAAGCGCACCAGCTCGCGCATCCGCGAAGCGCTCACGTAGAACCACTTCGCGCTGGTCATCAGGAAGACGGTCTCCACGTCCGGGTACATGTGCGCGTTCATCATGGCCATCTCGAACTCGTACTCGAAGTCGGCCAGAGCGCGCATTCCGCGGATCACGACGCGGGCGTTGTGTTCCCGAACGTAGTCGACCAGCAGGCCCTCGATCACCTCCACGCGCACGCCCGGAAGATCGCCGGCCGCGTCGCGGATCATCTCGAGCCGCTCCTCGGGGTTGAACAGACCCTGCTTGTCGAGGTTCACCGCCAGGCCCACGATCAGCTCGTCGAACAGGCGCGAGGCCCGGTGGATCAGGTCCAAATGCCCGTTGGTGATCGGGTCGAAGCTCGCCGGGTACACCGCGATGCGGCTCATTCTGCCCTGCCCTCCTCCTGTGAGGTCCGATCGTACCAGTCGAAGGCGGTCTCGCCGTAGCGCCGCTGATCGCGCCGGATCAGGCCCGGCGCTCCGTCCCATGGTTCGTCTCGCGTGGCGCGCTCCAACAGCAGCAGCGCCGCAGGGGCCAGAATGTCGACGAGATTCGCGCCCTTCGCCAGTCGGGCCCAATCGTCGGCCCCGTACGGGGGGTCCGCAAGGACCAGGTCGAAGCTCTCGCCGGATCGCGCCAGGCGCGTCAGCACCGCGCTGGCCGAGCCTGGGACGATGCGCGTGACGGCCTCGAGCCCCAGTTCCCGGCAGTTCAGGCGCAGCGCCTCGAGCGCCCTTCTGGACCGCTCCACGAACACGGCGCGTTCAGCGCCACGCGACAGCGCTTCGATGCCGAGTGCGCCGGTGCCGGCATACAGATCCAGCACGGTGCAGCCGCTGACCCGCTCGCCAAGCCAGTCGAACAGCCCCTCGCGCGCGCGCTCCGAGGTCGGCCGCAGGTCGCGAGCCCGCCCAACCTGCAAGCGGCGGCCGCGCAGCGTTCCTCCGGCGATGCGCACCTCAGATCGGCCCGAGCGCGCCAGTCCGTCTCGCACGCGCCAGCGCGGCCTGGACGGCAGGCTTCTGCCAACAATCGGCGCAGGTGCGCAACTCCACGAGGCGTTCCACCCGGAGCACGCGGACCGTCGCACCCGTGCGCGGGTCCTCGGACGTCTCGCTGCGGCCTGTACCGGTCACGGTGAGGTAGTAGTCCACGCGGGCACGGTTGCGCAGATGACAGGTAGGCCGTACCGGCCGCTGGCAGTGGTGGCATGCATTGGCTTGAACCGTCACGATGCTTCGCTTACGATGCTCCGCCCACAACAGGGTATGGTGTCGAGTGTTCCCCGTGCCAACGTGCCATCCGGGGACCCTCAGCCGGACGCGACCTACCCGCATCATCACCGGAATCGGCACGGAAAGGAATCGCAAGTGGCGCGACGCTCCACGAGGCCCAGGACCGCGAAATCCCTGCGCCCCAATCGGGCGACCCTCGACCGTTGCAAGCGCCAGATTCCGCGGCGCCTCGAACAAGTGCGCGGCGACCGCTCGCAGCGCTCGTTCGCGCGTGACCTGGGCGTGTTCCAGCAGAACGTGAACCGCTACGAGAGCGGGACGACGCCCCATGCGGACTTCCTGATCACCCTCGCACTCCAGGAGAATGTGTCGCTCGACTGGCTGCTGTTGGGCAAGGGAAGACCCCGGCGCCGCTAGCGAAGCGCCCGGCGGAACCGGCCTTCCATTCCTGGGTAGCCGACTTCCCCGCCGGCAGCGCGCAGCGGCCGGCAGGATTCGCGCAGCCGACGCCCCCAGGGCCGCCCGGCGCAGGCGCGTTTCCCGAGCGGGCCCGGCGGGGGCATGCTTCTTGTACTTGTGGGGCCCCGGATTCTGGTTGTCTGGAGGACGGGAATGCGGTTCTTGCTGGGAGTTCTGGCCGTCGTGCTGAATCTGCTCGACAACACGACGACCTTTCTCTGCCTGCGAGAGCCCGTGAACGGCTTCGAGGTCTTCGAAGCCAATCCAGTGGCCCGTTGGATCTTCGATGCAGTCGGGCTGCTCGAGGGGTTGATGATCGAAACTGTCATTACGACCGCAGCGGTTGCATTTCTGGTGCTCACCAGACGCATCCCCCGGAACGCGCGGATCGCGCTCCTGTTGATCCTGGCCCTGTTGCCCGCCTGGGCGGTGGCCAACAACCTGCAGGTCATCCACGAGGTCGGCCTCCAGGTTCCGGGGCTCTGATGGCGAACGCTCGTACCACGCTGCTGCTCTGCTCGCTGCTCTCGAGCCTGTCCTGCTCGATCTGGCAGCCGCCGGCCCTGGAGCCTGCCCGCGTAGTCCACCTGGACGCCGAGCCGGCCGGGCCCACGGCGGTCGAGTACGTCGAGGCGCGCTTCCACTCCTTCCACGCCAGCCTCTCGGCGAGCGAACTCCGCCAGGTTGCCGAGGCCGTCGTTGAGGAGTCCTTGGCCAACGACCTGCCCTGGGACCTGGTGCTGGCCGTGATCCACACGGAGAGCGGTTTCCACAACTTCGCCATATCGAACGTCGGGGCGCTCGGCCTGATGCAGATCATGCCCGCCACGGGCGAGGGACTCGCGCGCGAGGAGCAGGTTTCCTGGCACGGACCCGACACCTTGTTCCAGCCGCTGGTCAACGTGAAGCTCGGCACGCGCTACCTGGCCTGGCTGCACGGCCGCTACGGGAACTGGGGTCAGGCGCTCGCCGCCTACAACTGGGGTCCGGGCCACATCGACGGCCGGCTGCGCCGCGGGCGGGCCATGCCGGTCGAGTACGTAGACAAGGTGATGGCGCGGGTTCAGTCGCCGATGGTGCCCTGAGCCGCCGCGTCTCCGTCCAGCCAGGTCGCCCCCGCAATCCTCGCCACGAAGTTGTCGACCGCCAGATCGATGTCCTCGCGCCCACCGCGTCCGCCATTCACAATCAACGAGAACGCCAGGAGCCGCCCTCCGTCGCCGGACAGAACGCCCGACAGCGACGAGGCGCGGCGCAGGTGGCCGGTCTTCCCGCGCAGCGGCACGGGGTGCTCCTCCATGCGGTCCTCGAGTGTGCCGTCGAGCCCGCTGAGCGGTAGCGAGGCGAGGAACTCCGGGCCGGCGTCGAAGTTTCGCGCGGTGTGCAGGATCACGCGCAGGAACGTCGCCGGTGACACGCGGTTCCGCGGAGAAAGACCCGAGCCGTCCGCGATCACGGTGCCCGGCCCCAGCACACCCTGCGACGTCAGCATCTCGTGCAGCGCGCGTGTGCCGGAGCCCCAGCTCCCGGGCTCGCCGCTGGCCTCGGCGCCGAGCCGCTTCACGAGCTGCTCGGCGATGAAGTTGTTGCTGAACTTGTTGAGCCGCCGCACGATCTCGCCGACCGGCTCGCCCTTGAACACCAGGATCTCGCGCGCGTCGTCGGGCGCACGACCGTAGCGGGTTGCGCCCAACACACGCAGGCCGTGCGCCTCGAGCTGGGTGCGCAGGATCGAAGCCGCGTAGCGCTCGGGGAGCTGCACCGAGCGCCAGACCGTCTTGGGTTCGCGGCCGGCGCCCATCGCGCCGCTCACCAGGATCGTCTCGCCCGAACCGTCGGGGAGTTGCTGCAGATCCACCTGCACCACGCCGCGGCCGCGCACCGTGGGGGCGAGCGCGCTTACCCGGAAGTAGGGAACCTGTGGCGCGACAGTCACGAGTGCGGCCTGACCGTGGCGCGGCGCTGCAGCGACGTCCACCCGGAAGCTCGAGTAGTTCGCGGCAAAGGCGCTGACCCGCGCGTGATAGGCGCGCGACGAGAGCGGCTCCCAGTCTCGATGCGTGTATGCCGAGTCGAACAGGCCGGAGTCGATCGCGAGGCCCCCGCGCAGTTCGCGAATGCCCAGCAGCCGCAGCTCCTCGGCCAGCTTCCAGAGAGTCTCTGAGACCAGACTCGGATCGCCGGAGCCGATCACCCAGAGGGGGTGCTCGAGCACGCCCTCGTGCGTGGCAGCGCTCGCGGAGACCAGCCGCGTCTCGAACTGGTGTGTCGGCCCCCAGTGCAGCAGGGCCCCGGCCGCGACCAGCAACTTCTGGTTCGACGCCGGAACCATCGGGCGCTCGGCCTCGCGCGCGAGCAGGGTCGCGCCGCTCTCGAGGTCCGCGACGACCAGCCCGACCTGCGCGCCGCGCAGCGAACGGTCCTTGAGCAGCAGCGCCAGAGCCCGGTCGGCTGCGTCGCCAGCCTGGGCGGCCGTGGCGGGCAGCGCGAGGAGCAACGCGAGCAAGATCGTGCGAAGGGCTCCCATCCCGCAACGAGCCTAGGCAACCAGCCCGGGCTTCGTCCACGGCCCTAGCGGCTGGCGGTTGTGCGGAGCGCGGGGGAACGCGATTCTGCCTCCGTGGCGCGGCGCGATCCGATGCTCGAACCCCCGCGCGGCGCGCAGCCGTGGGCCGAAGAGGTCCGCGGCGCGCGCGTGCGGAGCCTGCGCGCCCTGGACGGCGGGGCCGGCGCAAGGCGCTACTGGCGTCTCGAGTTCGACGACGGCAGCCGCGCCGTGCTGATGCACGCGCTGCCCGAGGACGCGGAGATCCTGCCGCCGGCGCTGCGCTCGACGTGCGACGCCTTGCCGTTCCTCGAGGTCGGTGAGCTGCTCGCACGCCACGCGGTGCCTGTTCCGGACGTGTATGCCGCCATGCGACAGGAGCGCTGGGTGCTGCTCGAGGACCTGGGCAGCACCCACCTGGCCGATCTCTCCGCGGAGGAACGCGCGCAACGTCACGGCGAGGCCATCGACCTGCTGGCCCGCGTCCATGAGATTCCGCGCAGCGACGCCCTGCCGTTCCGGCGGCGCTTCGATCGCGAGTGGGTCGGCTTCGAGCTGGGCCTGTTCCTCGAGCTGGTCGAAGCCAAGCCACTGCGCCGGACGCTGGAACGCGAGTTCGCGGAACTTGCCGACGCGATCGCCGCCCTGCCCCCCTGCCTGTGCCTGCGCGACTACCAGAGCCACAACCTGATGATCGACCCGGCGGGGCGTCTTCGTGTGATCGATTACCAGGACGCCCTGCTCGCGCCGCCCGAGCTCGACCTGGTGGCGCTCCTCTGGGACTCCTATGTCGTGATCGCCCCCGCGCGACGCACGGCGCTGCTCGAGCGCTATGCGGCGCTACGCGCCGTGGCGCCCGCGCCAGAAGCGCTTGCGCTGCTCGGCGTTCAGCGCAAGGCGAAGGACTACAGCCGTTTCGAACGCCTGGTCCGGGTGAAGGCCGACGCTCGCTTCGGCGCGGCCCGCACGAGCTCCCGGACGGCGCTGCTCGAGCATGTCGAGGCGCTGCCCCGCGGTCGCTCGAATCTCGCACGCGCCCTGCGCGACGCGCTCGAGTGGTTCGACGCGTGAGGGCGATGATCCTCGCCGCCGGGCTCGGTACGCGCATGGCACCGCTCACGGAGGGCTACGCGAAGGCGGTGCTTCCCGTGCTCGACGAGCCCCTGGTGCTGCGGCTGGCCCGCTCCCTGGCCGATCAGGGGGTGGAGCGCCTGATCGTGAACGCCCATGCGCATCCCGAGCAGGTCCGAGAGGCCCTGGCGAAGTCGCCGATCCCTGCCCAGATCTCC
>CAXMNF010000347.1:0-9172 GCA_964194645.1 uncultured Gammaproteobacteria bacterium | reverse complement strand
ATCGGTGCGGCCCGCCCCGACGATCCGCACCGCCTCTCCCGTCACCTCGAGCAGGGCCCCTTCCAGCACGCCCTGCACGGTTCGTGCTTCGGACTGGACCTGCCAGCCCTGGAAGGCGCCGCCGTCGTACTCGAGTGTCAGGCGCAGGCGCCTCATTCCCCTAGCAGCAGCCGAGCGGCCTCGACTGCACCGAGCGCTGCGCCGCGCCGCAGCGGGTCGAGGGCCAGCACGAACGCCAGACGCTCGCCGCCGGGCGCGAGCCGCACCCGTCCGACCTGCACGGCGTCGTGGGCCGCGGCCACGCGCGGGGTGGGAAGCTCCGGGTCCGAGAGCAGCCGCAGCACCGGCTCCCCGTGCCACAGCTCCGCCAGTCGCGGGAACTCGAGCGGTTTCTGGAGCTCCGCGTGCACGACGGCCAGTGCGCCCATGAACACGGGCACGCGCACCCGGGTCAGCTCCACGAGCAGATCCGGGCGCCCCAGCACCCGGCGCAGCACGTGGCGCAGGCGCCGCTCCTCGAAGGTCTCGTCGTCGTCGGCGAAGTCGCCAACGCGGGGCAGGCAATCGAAAGCCAGGGACTGGGGAAACACCGAACCCTCCCCCGCGTCGCCGTCGAGTGCCGACAGGATGTGCAGGGTCTGCTGCTGCAGCTCTTCGAGGCCACGCCGGCCGGCGCCCGAGGCGGACTCGAGCGTCGTCGCGCTCACGCGCGCCAGGCCGCACTCGCGCGCCAGCGGGATCAGCGCCAACGCCAGGCCGGTCGCGATGCCGCGCGGCACCGCGACACGGCGGCCCTGGAGCGCCGCGCCCGGCAGGTAGAGCGGCACCGTCGGGTCGAGCTCCAGCACGCCCGAGAGGTCCACGACCGCGCAATCGCCGAGCTCCGGCAGCAACGGCTCCAGGACACCCGGCGCCGCCACCCACAGCAGGTCGATTCCCGCCAGGCAGCCCGGCGAGAGCACCTCGACCTCGAGATCCTCGCCGTACAGCTCCAGGAGCTCGCCCTCGGAGCTGGCCGACGCGAAGACGCGCAGCTCAGCGACCGGGAGGCTCCGCGCCTCGAGCACACGCAGGATCTCGGCGCCGACGGCCCCGGTAGCGCCGAGCAGCGCCAGCCGGTGACCCACCCGGCTCATCCGCCGAGCGCCTCGCGCACCCGGCGGCCCATCTCGGCTGTGCCGACCAGGGTGTTGCCCGCGCGGGCCAGGTCGGGCGTGCGCGCGCCCTGCCCCAGCACGCGCTCCACCGCGGCACGGATCGCAGCCGCCGGCTCGGGACGCGCCAGGCCGTGCTCCAGCAGCATGGCGACGCACAGGATCGTGGCCAGCGGATTCGCCTTGTCCTGGCCGGCGATGTCCGGCGCCGAGCCGTGCACGGGCTCGTACAGGCCACGACTGCCGTCGCAGAGGCTCGCCGAGGGCAGCATGCCGAGCGAACCGGTGATCATCGCGGCTTCGTCGGAGATGATGTCGCCGAACAGGTTCGGGCAGAGCAGCACGTCGAAGCGCTGCGGCTCGCGCAGCAGCAGCATCGCCGCGCTGTCCACCAGCTGGTGCTCGAGAGTCACGTCCGGGTAGTCGCGTGCCACCTCGCCGACCACTTCGTTCCAGAGCGCGCAGACCTCGAGCACGTTCGCCTTGTGGATGTTCGTGACCAGCGCCCGGCGCCGCCCGGCCGTCTCGAACGCGACCCGGGCAATGCGCGCGATCTCGCGCTCGTCGTAGACCATGGTGTTCCGCGCGCGCCGCAAGCCGGCCGCGTCGTCGCGCCCGCGCGGCTCGCCGAAGTAGATCCCGCCGGTGAGCTCGCGGACCACGACCAGATCCACGCCCTTCACCACCTCGGGGCGCAGCGAGCTGGCCTCGACCAGGGCCGGCAGAACCGCGGCGGGGCGCAGGTTGGCGTACAGGTCGAGCTCCTTGCGGATGCGCAACAGCCCCTTCTCGGGGCGCCGCTCCGGGGGAAGGGCGTCCCACTTGGGGCCGCCCACCGCGCCGAGCAACACCAGCTCGCAAGCGAGCGCGCGTTCCAAGGTCGCGTCGGGCAGCGGCGTTCCGTCCAAGTCGATCGCCGAGCCGCCGATCCGGCCCTCCTCGATCTCCACGTCGGGCGCGACGGCCTCGAGCACGGCCCGCCCCTCGCCGACGACCTCGGGCCCGATCCCGTCGCCGGGCAGCACCAGAACACGCGGCACCAGCGCTCCTAGATGCCGCGCAGCGCGGTCTGGCCCGCGGCCCGGCGCTGGATCAGCTTGTTGAGCGCGTGGATGTAGGCGCGCGCGCTGGCCACGATGATATCGGTATGGGCGCCCTGGCCGAGCACGCGCATGCCGTCGTCCTCGAGCGTGACGACCACCTCGCCCTGCGCGTCCATGCCGCTGGTGATCGCGTTCACCTGGTAGCGCAGCACGCGGGCCTTGGTGTCCGCCAGCTCGGCAATCGCCTTGAAGGCCGCGTCGACCGGCCCGTCTCCCATGGCTGCCGTCTTGTGCAGCTCGTCCCCGAGCCGCAGCTCGACGGTGGCGGTCGGCGTCACAAAGGTGCCGCAGGTGACAGACAGGTTCTCGAGCTTGATGTGCTCGCCAGCGCCGCGCAGCATCTGATCGGTAATCAGCGCCTCGATGTCTTCGTTGTAGATGGTCTTCTTCCGGTCGGCCAACGCCTTGAACTGGGTGAAGACCTGCTCGAACTCGATTTCCTGCGGGTCGAAGCCCAGCTCGCGGACGCGCTCCGAGAAGGCGTGGCGGCCGGAGTGCTTGCCCAGGACCAGCTCGCTCGAGCCGCGGCCCACCGACTCGGGTGTCATGATCTCGTAGGTGAGCTTGTTCTGGAGCACGCCGTGCTGGTGGATGCCCGCCTCGTGCGCGAAGGCGTTGTCGCCCACGATCGCCTTGTTGGGCGGCACATGGATGCCGATCACTTGCGAAAGCAGCTTGCTCGACGGGTAGATCTCGCGAGCGTTGATGCGGGTGTCCGCGCCGCCGTAGAACTCCGGGCGAGTGCGCAACGCCATCACGACCTCTTCCATCGCCGTGTTTCCAGCGCGTTCGCCGATGCCGTTCACCGTGCACTCGACCTGGCGAGCACCGGCGCGGATCGCAGACAGCGAGTTCGCCACCGAGAGCCCCAGGTCATCGTGGCAATGCACCGAGAAGACCACGCCGTCGGCACCCGGCACGTGCTGGCACAGGTGCGCGATCAGCTCGGCGTACTCTTGGGGAGTCGTGTAACCGACGGTGTCCGGGATGTTGAGCGTGGACGCGCCCGCCTCGATCGCGCGGGTGCAGACCTGCACCAGGAAGTCCCAGTCGGAGCGCGTGGCGTCCTCGGGCGAGAACTCCACGTCGTCGGTATAGCGCCGCGCGCGCTCCACGGCGCGGGACACCTCGTCGAGCACGCGGCCTGGGCCCATCTTGAGCTTGTCGCGCATGTGGATCTCAGAGGTGGCGATGAAGGTGTGCAGACGCGCGCGCTCGGCGTCGCGCAGCGCCTCGCCCGCGCGGTCGATGTCCTCGAAGCCGGTGCGCGCCAGTCCGCAGATGATCGGGCCGCGCACCTCCCGCGCCACGCACTGCACCGCCTCGAAGTCGCCCTCGGAGGCGATCGGAAAGCCGGCCTCGATCACGTCTACGCCGAGCTTCGCGAGCTGCCGGGCCAGCAGCAGCTTCTCCTCCAGGTTCATGCTGCAGCCCGGGGCCTGCTCGCCGTCGCGCAGGGTGGTGTCGAAGATCAGGACGCGCTGTTCGGGCTGCTCAGGCATCGCGGGACTCTCCAGCGGTCTCGCGGGCGCGTCGCGCGGGTCCCCAGCGCTCCGACAGCCAGAGCACCGGACCGGACAGCACGTAGGTCACGCCGATCGCAAAGAAGGCGGGGTCGCCATAGAGCAGCAGCAGCACGATCGCGAGCACGATGCCGACCAGGATCGGGAAGGCCTCGCGGCCCGAAGTCGGTAAGCTCTTGGTCGACGGGTACGGCACCGAGCTGACCATCAGCAGCGCCAGGCTCACGAAGCTGACCGTGATCACCAGCCCCACGGGCGTCGAGAACGGCGGATCGAGCCCCAGCCAGCCCAGGAACCACACGAAGACCGCGGTCATTCCACCGGCAAAGGTGCTGGGCAGTCCCTGGTAGCGCTCGCTCTCCTCGACGTGCTGCTGCACGTTGAACCGCGCCAGGCGCAGGGCCGCACAGATCGCGAAAAGGCTCGCCAGAATCCAGCCGCGCTGACCCATCGGCTGCAGCGCCCACGCGTAGACCAGCAGCGCTGGCGCCATGCCGAACGAGACCAGGTCCGCCAGCGAATCGTACTCGACACCGAACTTGCTGGTGGAGTGCGTGGCGCGCGCGATGCGGCCGTCCATCATGTCTGCGAAGCCCGCCAGCACGATGCCCCAGGCGGCGCGGTCCCAGTGGCCCTGCATCGATTGCGTGATCGACCAGAAGCCAAGCATCAGGCTGGCGGTCGTGAACAGGTTCGGCAGCAAGTAGACCGCGCGCCGCCGCTCGCCGCGCGGACGCCGCCGGCGGCGCAGGCGGCCCCCGGGCTGCTCACCGGTCACGCGCCCACCTCGGCGAGCAAGGTCGCGCCGCCGCGCACGCGGGCCCCGGACTCGACGGCGATCCGGGCCGACTCCGGCAGGTAGAGCTCCACACGCGAACCGTAGCAGATCAGGCCGTAGGGCTCGCCGCGCAGCAAGGTGTCCCCCTCACCCGGGTAGGAGACGATGCGCCGGGCAATCAGGCCGGTGATCTGCACGACCGCATAGCGCGTGCCGTCCGCCGCCTCGACGTCCATGCGCGCCTGGACGTTCCGTACGGACGCGTCCGGGTTGAACGCGGCCAGGAAGTGGCTGCCCTTGCGGCGCAGGGCGCGCACCTTGCCGGCCAGGGGCACGCGGTTCACGTGCACGTTCAGCACCGACAGGAAGATCGCGATCCGCCAGCCCGAACCCACGAAGCCGTCGGGGTCCTCGACCCGGGCGACCTCGACGACCCGCCCGTCGGCGGGCGAGACGATCGAGCGGTCGTCCCCGGCGATCCTGCGCCGCGGGTTGCGGAAGAAGGCCAAGTTCGCGGCGCAGAGCGCGAGCGCCACCAGCGCAGCGCTGGTCCAACCGAACACCGCGCAGAGCACCGCCAACGCCGCCAGCGCACCCGAGAGCGGATACGCCTGCGGGACGATCAGCGCCTGGAGGGGACGGGGGACGGCCAACGATCTCCTCGGGTCAGTTGCGCGATCGGTCGACCAGCTTCTTCTCGGCGAGCCAGGGCATCAGCCCGCGGAGCGAGCGGCCCACCGACTCGAGCTGGTGCTCCTCGCCGTGCCGGGTGAGCGCATTGAAGACCGGCTTGCCGGCGCGCGCCTCGAGCAGCCACTCGCGTGCAAACTCGCCGGACTGGATCTGGTTCAGGATGCGCTTCATCTCTTGCTTCACTTCGGCGTTCACGACGCGTGGACCGCGCGTCACGTCGCCGTACTGGGCGGTGTTCGAGATCGTGTAGCGCATGTTCGAGATGCCGCCCTCGTAGATGAAGTCGATGATCAGCTTCATCTCGTGGATGCACTCGAAGTACGCCATCTCGGGCGCATAGCCGGCCTCGACCAGGGTCTCGAAGCCGGCGGTCATGAGCGCGGTGAGCCCGCCGCAGAGCACGGCCTGCTCGCCGAACAGGTCGGTCTCGGTCTCTTCGCGCAGGGTCGTCTCGATGATGCCGGCGCGCCCGGCCCCGATGCCCTTGGCGTAGGCCAGCGCGATCTGCAGGGTGTCGCTGCTCGGGTCGCGGTCCACCGCGACCAGGGCTGGCACGCCCTGCCCGCGCGCGTAGAGGTCGCGCACGATGTGGCCCGGGCCCTTCGGCGCCACCATGAACGTGTTGATGCCCTCGGCGGGCTGGATGCAGCCGAAGTGCAAGTTGAACCCGTGCGCCAGGGCCAGGTAGTCCCCGGGCTTCATGTTGGGCGCGATCTCCGAGCCGTAGATGTCACCCATGGATTCGTCGGGCAGGGTCATCATCACGACCTGGCTGGCCGCGGTGGCATCGGACAGTGTGCGTACCTCGAGGCCTTCCGCCTGCGCCTTCTTCCAGCTCCCCGAGTCGCGGCGCAGGCCGACGACCACCGACACGCCGCTGTCTCGCAGGTTCAGCGCGTGGGCGTGCCCCTGGCTGCCGTAGCCGAGGATCGCGACCGTCTTGCCCTCGAACCGGGCGAGATCGCCATCCTTGTCGTAATAGACCTTCATCCCGCTATCTCCTGCTGGAGACACCCGCACGAGCAACGAAGCGCGGGGGCGCTCCTATGACTCGGCCGACGCCTCGTGCCGGGCGAGGATCCCCGCGATCCGGTCCTTCCCGGCCAACTTCAACTTCTGGAGGCGCTTGCGCTCGAACTCCTCGTCCCGGTTCAGGTGGACGCGGCCGTCGAGCTCCTCGAGTTCGCGCTCAAACCCCAGATGCTGCTCCCAGAGCCCCTTGAGCTCCGTGTCCGTGGCGACCAGGGCCTCGATCCGACGGCGCTCGTAATTCTCCATGAATCCTCGGGAATCTGGGGTTCGTGGCTAGGATATGGGCTTCCCCGGACCGTGTAAAGCGCAGCGCTTCTGCTCCGCCTCGGAGGGGCGCAGGTAGGCGAGCTCGATCTCCTCGGCTGGCCGAGCCCCGCCCGCTTCGAGCCGCTCCTTCCCCAGTCGGGCAACGCTGCGCGCACTCGGCTGACCCAGCGCTGCATCGAGCAGGCGCGCCCGGCTCCCCAGGACCGAATCGATCTCATCGCGATGGAGCAGCGCCCCGGGGCCCAACAGGCTGATCGGTTCCGCGCCCGGCCAGCCGGCCAGCTCGCGGAGCCACGGCAGAGGATCGTGCACGGCATCGGGGCGCAGGCAGCGGCCACCGGGCCCGTACACCCCGCCGTACACCTGTCCCTTGCGCGCATCCAGCATCGGCACGATCGGGGCGCACTCCCCGGCCTGTAGCGAGAGCGCCGCAAGCGTCGGGACGGGCACGATGCATCGCTCGCTTGCGAAGCACAGCCCGAGCGCGCTGGCCAGGCCGACCCGCAGACCCGTGAACGAGCCGGGACCGACCGAGAGCGCGATGACACTCACGTCGGCCAGGTCTCGCCCGGAGGCCGCGAGCAGCGCATCGACCGCGCCGAGCAGCTCGGCGGCGTGCCGGCCCGCCTCGAGGAGCCGTTCGCCGAGCAGCTTGCCGTCCTCGGCCAGCGCCACGCTCCCGCTCTCGGACGCGGTCTCGAGCGCAAGGATCAGAGCCACGGCCAGGCCTTCAGACCAGGTCCTTGAAGAAACCGACGATGCCCGCCCAGTTTCGCGAGATGTCGTTCCAGAACGCGAAGCCCATCAGCAGCAGCACCAGCGAGATGCCGATGGTCTGCGCGACCTCTCGGGCGCGCACGCCCACGGGACTGCCGCTCACCGCCTCGGCCGCCGCAAACAGGATGTGGCCGCCGTCCAGGATCGGGATCGGCAGCAGGTTCAGGATCGCCAGGTTCACGCTGATCACGCACATCATCCACAGGAACGGGAACCAACCCTCCTCCCGGAAGGACTCCGCGGCCAGCTCGCCGATGCCGATCGGACCGGCGAGGTTCTCGACGCCCACCTCGCGAGTGATCAGCATGCGCACACCATCGACGATCAGGCCGAAGATGCTGGCGGTGCGCACTGTCCCGAGCCAGAGCGCGCGCAGGGGGTTGCGAACGACGTCGTCGATCCGCTCGCCGGCCGTGCCCGGCTGGCCGCCGGTCAGCCCGATGCGGTGCACGGTGCGCACCTCGCCGTCGATCTTCTCGGTCGACCCGGCGGGCACCACCTCGAGCGTGTGATGACGGCCGTCGCGCAGCAACTCGACAGAAAGTGGCGCCCCGGCCCCCTCGCGAATCTGTTGTGCGAACTGCTCGAAGCTTCGCAGCGGCGCACCGTTCGCCGAGAGCAGCAGATCGCCGGGCTCGAAGCCGGCGCGGCGCGCCGGGCTGCTCGGCGCGGTCTGGATCACGGCGAAGTCGGCGCGCACCGCGCCGAGCCGCTCGAGCGACCAGGGCTCGGCGGACGCGGGGTCCACGCGCACTGAAACCCGCTCCTCTTCGCCGTCCAGTTGCCTCGTGACCTCGAGTTCCAGCGGACCCGCGGCGTGATCCAGGGCGCTGATCAGGCGGTACCAGTCCGAGATCGGCTCGCCGTTCAGGCGCACCACGCGGTCGCCGGTCTGCAGACCCGCGTGTCCTGCCGGCGTGTCGGCCTCGGGAACGCCCAGCACGGCCGCTGCCGTGCGCGGCGTGATACCGATCTGAAGCGACCCGCCCTTGCCGGCCCGTGGCACCAGCGTGAACTCGAGAGCCTCGCCCTCGCGCTCGACGCGCAGCGGGATCGGATCGCCGCCGCTCGCCTGCACGCCCTCGGCCAGGTCCTCCCAGCGCCAGATCTCCCGGTCGCCGAGCGCGACGATCCGGTCGCCGGGCAGCAGACCCGCTTCGGCGGCGGGGCTGTCGGGCAGCACGCTGCCGACCTTCGAGGTCGGCGTCGGCCAGCCGCTCATGTAGAGCGCGGCAATCACCGCCACCGACAGGATCAGGTTCATGGCCGGCCCGGCCAGGGCGATGCCCACTCGCCGCGCGGGCGACTGGGCGTTGAAGCTGCGCGCCCGGTCCTCCGGCGGCAACTCCTCGTCGGGCGACTCGCCCGCCATCTTCACGTAGCCGCCCAGCGGCAGCCAGGCGATCACGTACTCGGTCTCGCCCAGCTTGCGGCGCAGGATCGACGGGCCAAAACCCACGGAGAAGCGCTCGACCTTCACGCCGAACCACTTGGCAACGGCGAAATGGCCCAGCTCGTGGACCACCACCAGGATGCCGAGCAGCAGCAGGAAGGGGCCCAGGTAGTCCATCAGGTTCATCGGCTGTGCTCCTCGATCCACCGGCGCGCAGCCTCGCGAGCGCCGCGGTCCGCTTCGAAGATCTCCCCGATCTCCAGCCCACCGGCGTGCGGCTGCGCTTCCAGAACTGCTTCGGCGGCCCCGGGGATCGCCGTGAACGGAATACGATCCTCCAAGAACGCCTGGACCGCCACCTCGTTCGCCGCCGACAGGACCGCCGGGGCCGTCCCGCCCGCCAGGAGAGCCTCGCGCGCCACGCGCAGGGCCGGGAAACGCAGCAGGTCTGG
>CAXMNF010000346.1:0-4423 GCA_964194645.1 uncultured Gammaproteobacteria bacterium | reverse complement strand
GTTGTGGTCGATGAAGCGGTTCTTGAACGCGTGCAGCTGCTGCCAGGCGTCCTCGAGGCCGGCGGCGCTGCGCGTCAGGCGCGCGTGCGGCAGCCCGACCTTGAGCTCGAGCTTGCGTCGGCGCCGCGACAGCTCGCGCAGCTCGGCGCGGCGCTTGGTGTGGCCGGACTCGCTGCGCGGCTGGCGCCGCGGCGAGCGCAGTTCTTCGCGCTCGTCCTCGATCCGGTCGAGTGCGGCAAGGCGCGCCAGCACACTGGGCCGGATCTCTTCGAGCACGCGCAGTGCGATGTCGGCTTCGCCGAGCAGGCGGACGGTGCGCCGGTCGAGCCGCTCCAGCTCGGCGGTGACGCCGCGCTGCCCCTCCAGGCGCTCGCGTCGGCGCAGCGCCCGCTCGACGCTGGCCAGCTTCGCGTCGACCCGCTCGGAGACCTCGGCGTTGTCGAGCGAGCCGCTGCCGAACGACTCGGAGAGCTTGCCCGTGACCCGATTGCGCTCGGCGAGGGCGCGCCAGCGGCGCACCAGCTCGCGCGCGGTGAAGGGGATCGAGAGCAGGCCCTCGCGGAATGCGGCCGTGGCGTCGGCCAGCTCGGTGGCGAGCTGGACCTCCTCGGCCCGGGTGAACGTGCGCATGGCCCGGATGTCCCCCAGGTACGACGCCAGAGCGTCGTGCCCGTGGAAGGGATTCTCGTTGGGCCGCGTCGGCGTAGTGCTTCGGGGCTCGAGATCTGTCGAGAGGCGCTCAGGGCCTCGTGTCTCGTCGGTCATGATGGGTCCTGGGCCTGTTCCGGGGGGCCATGGGCGGTCCGCCTGAGCGGGCCGAAACGCCCGTCAGACGGCCTGGTTGGGGCGGAAATTCAGCTCTGCGCGGGCGTCCGGACGGCGCCCCGGCGGGCGGTGTGGCCGGAATGCCTCATCCGGCCGACCCGAGACAAGCTAAGCAAACCGCTGTTCTTGGCAAGGGGCCGGCGACTGGAAATTGCTCAGCCGCCAGGAAGTTGGCTCTGGAACTGCGCCATATCGAAATAGTCCCGCCAGGCCGTGATCTTGCCGTCCGCCAGCTCGAAACTGCCCATTACGGGCAATTCGAGCCACTTCTCGCCGATCTGGAAGCGGTCTGTGCGCTCGGTCAGCACCACGCCCTGCTGGTTTTCGGCGATCTGGTGGACGATCCAGTCGATCGCGCGGCGGGTTCAGGCGGGCGCCGCAGGTGCACCCCAGGGCAGGGGGGCGCTGAACCAGTCGACCGGCCAGCGGTAGCCGCGGGCGTCCAGCACGGCGCGTTTCGCCCGGTCGCGGGCCGCGCAGGCCAGCAGGACCTGTACATCGCCAGCTTCCCGGGCAGCGCCTTCGATCGCATACAGGAGGGCGGCGCGTATCTCGGGGCGCGCGGCCTCGAGTTCATCGACCAGGCAGGTGGTCCCGCCGGGCTCGTAGACCGGCGGAGCGGGCAGAGCGGGCATTGCCAGGGCATAGCCCTCGATGCGGCCGTCCTGCGCGGCCACGAGCGTCGTGCAGTCGGGTCGGTCGCACAGCTCGCGATACCCCCGGACGGTGCGCGGCTCGCGCCACACGAGCTGCATGCCGTGAAGGCGGGGTGGGGCGGCGCGGGCCAACTCGAACAGCGCCTCGGCGTCGTCGGAGCGGGCGCGTCTGACGCCCGCCACGTCACGCGGCGGTTCGTCGAGGCGGCGCAGCCGGAACCCGCAGCGCGGTTCCAGGCCGGCGGCCAGCAGCGCCGCACTCTTCGCGCGATCGCGATGCCCGCACACAGCGATCAGCCAGCCCTGGCACTCTGCTGCGAGTCGCGCGCGCAGCTCCGCGAGCAAGGTGCAGCCCGCATCGGCCCAGTCGGCCCGGCGGCGCACGGCGAAGTCGTCGATCAGGCAGAGGCGGCCCCGGACGCCAAGGGCGGGTGGAAGGCTGGAGACGCGGGCGGCAAGGAATCCGTCGATTCTTCCAGTGCGCTCTGCCACGAGCACGGTCACTTCGGGCGCGCCCACCAGAAACGACAGGAAGGGCGTGTGCATCAGGCGCGCGGTCGGCGCTGGACGCCAGAAGTCCGGCTCGTAGTGCGCGTACTCCGCACGGGTCAGCTCCGCCAGGTCGGCGAGCTCGGCAACGTCGTCGGGACCGGCGACGCGCAGCTTGATCATGCGTCCTCCGGGGATGTCGGCGCGCCGGCCAGCGCGCGATAGTCGAAGTCCGTCGGGGGGAGCTGGTGCGAGACGATCTCGAAGTACGGGGAGCGGTCGAAGTCGCAGGGCGCGAGCAGCGAAGCATGCCGGCCCGCGCCCGTCGGGTGCACCGGGTAGCCGACCGCGTGGAACAGTCCGCCGATCAGGCTGGTGCAGATCACGGCCGCTCCGGCCCGGCTACCCAGCCGCGGACCCGACGCGCGCAAGCGCTGCGGCACGAGCGCCGCCGGCAGGAAGAAGCGTGCCAGGTCCACAAGGTTGCGCAGGTCGTAGCGCCAGCCGAGTGAGGAGATGGCCCGGTCGAGCACCGTCTTCAAGTCCTCGGGTGCCAGCCGCGCCCGGCACAGGCGCAGGTTCAGGCGCGAGTACTTCGAGAGCGGGGCCAGCACCACGCCCTGAGGCAGCGCGTCGAGCAGCAGCGAGTCAGCCTCATCGCCGAAGCGCTCGCGCACCTGATCGGCGAGGTGTCCACCGTGCTGCAGCAGCTCGTCGCCCAGGTAGAGGGTGGCGTGCGACCAGGGGCTCTGCGTCAGGTAGCGGATGATCGCGGAGACCCGCTGGTCGCCTTGCGAGAGCAGCACGTCTCCCTTGTGGATGGTGCTGCGCAGCGCCTCGAGGTTGTCGCGTCCGTAGCGTTCGTAGCGCGCCACCGGAGCGGTGAGAAACGCGACCAGTCTGCGCTCGAGCCACTTATTCACCGGCTAGCGGGCCTCCCAGGTGAAGCCGGTCCATCCGCGGCTCCGGTCATCTCGCGCAGGGTGGCGAGCACGCGGGCGCTGGTCTGCGGATCGGGTCCCGGAAGTCCGAGCAGGGCCGACAGCCACAGCCCGTCGGCGGCGAGCCGCACGATCAAGGCCGTGATCGGATCGATCCCATCCCGCTCCAGACGGCGGTGCCAGCGGCCGAAGCGTTCGCGCAGCTCCTCGAGCTCGGCGCTCTCGCGTCCCAGCGCCGCAAGGATCCCGGCCATGAGCTGGGCCGAGTTGTCGGCGGCCTGGCCGTCCTCGGCGACGGTGGAGGCGAGATAGGCCCGGGACCAGGCGCCAGTCCGTTGTCCGTCTCGAGCCGCGGCCTCGTCTTGCACCTCGTCGAAGCGATCCAGCATCCGCTCGGTCAGGCCGGCGACCAGGGCTTCCTTGCTGCGGAAGTGATAGAGCAGGCCGCCCTTGCTGACCTCGGCCTCGCGAGCGACGGCGTCGAGCACCAACCCGGCCGATCCGTGCCGCAGCAGGCAGGCCTCGGCTGCATCGAGGATGCGATCCCGTGCCCCGTCCGAGCCCATGCGCGAACTATACCGTCTGGACGGTACAGTTGTCACTCGGTCTCGCTGCAGGCCGCTATGATGCGCTCACCCGGTGAACGACTCCACGCCCCACAGCCCGATGAGCGTCCGATGAGCGGGCGTGTCTGGGCGCTGGTCGCAAGCCTCGGGCTCTCCTGCGGCACGGTCGGGCCGCCGCCCGTGATCGTCGAGCACGCGTCGGGACTGGCGCAGCCGGCCATGAGACGCGTCGCGTTGGCCCCGTTCTCGCCGGGTCCGGCGCTCGGCGTGGAGGGGGCGGGGGCTGTCGAGCTGGTCGAGCGCTTCGTTGCCGAGGAACTCGGGAGCCGGGGCGTAAAGGTGATCCCGGTGCAGGACGTCCGGTCGGCCGTCGGGCGGCAGGGAGCGGGTCCGGGGGCAGTGCACGATCGTGCGACGGTGAGCCGAGTGGTGGTGCGCGACTTCGGCGCCACGGGCCTGGTCGCGGGCCGGGTGATCCGCTATCGGACGCGCTCGGGCCAGGGGATGGGGAGTACCAGCCCGGCCAGCGTGGCCTTCGAGCTGGTGCTCTATGGACTGCCGGACGGTCGCCGGCTCTGGTCCGGCGTGTTCGACGAGGCTCAGATCTCGCTCTCGGACAGCCCGGGCAGGGCGCGGCGCTACCCCGGTGGCGGCACGCGCTGGCTCAGCGCCGGGGAGCTGGCGCGTTGGGGCGCCGGGCAGGCGGCCGAGGCGCTCGTCCGGGCTCCCTGAGGCACGGGACCCTCACGGGCGCGCAGGAGTCCGCTCAAGTCCCCGCTGGCCCTGCCGATAGGCCTGGGCATGAGTGTACTGATTCCGACTGTGGGCCTGGCGCTGCTGGCCATGGGAATGCACAGCCGCCGGCGCCGCCGAATGCGCAGGCGCACGATCTCGGCCTGGCTCGACGGGAGCCGCCCCTGCGCCGTACGCCGCCCCTGAAACGTCT
>CAXMNF010000345.1:0-4168 GCA_964194645.1 uncultured Gammaproteobacteria bacterium | reverse complement strand
GCCGAGGCCACGGAGCGCCTGCGCGCCGAGCAGCACGAGGCCGGCCGTGCGGTCGGCGTGGCTGAGCAGCGCTGGCTGGGCTTGCCCGACGCGGGCGAGTGGGACTACTTCGAGCTGCGCCGCGGCATCATCGCCGAGCTGCGCCGTTTCCGGCCCGACCTGGTGTTCACCGTGGACCCGTGGCTGCCCTACGAGGCACACCAGGACCACCTGCGCGTGGGCCGGGCGGTGGCCGAGGCGTCCTTCCTGCAGCGCATGAAGCGGCTGCGAGTCGATCCGGAACCCGACCCCGCCTGGGAACCGCACGACATTGCCGCGGTCGCCTTCTACTTCACGCGCGAGCCGAACCTGTGCTTCGACATCAGCGCCTCGCGCGAGCGCAAGCACCGCGCGATCGACGCGTACCGTGCCCAGTTCAGCGAAGACCAGCTGCGGCTGCTGCACCTGGGTCTGGACGCCAAGGAGCGCGAGTGGGCCGAGGCCGAGCCGTTCTCGCACGGAGAGGCGCTCAAGGTGCTGGCGCCGGGGGCGTTCCACGTCGGGCTGTAGACGCAAGCGCTTCGCGGCGATGGGTTACACTCCCGCGCCTCCTTCCCCCGGTGTCCCAACAGCCCGGACGGCCTGAACTTGGATCGAGCGGATCGTCATCGCAGCTGGTTCGCGCGCCTTCAGGAGAGCCGCTCACGCTGGATCTTCTACGGGCTGCTTTGCGGGGTGGGCTCGGGCCTGCTCGCAGCGCTGTTCTTCGTGACGCTCGAGACCGCCAGCTACTACACGTTCCACCAGCTCGCCGCGATGCCCCAGCCGGCGCCCCCCGGAGAGCAGTTCTTCGAGGTGGGCTCCCCGCTGGGCGCGCCGCGCCGCTGGGTGTTCTTCCTGCTGCCGACGATCGGCGGCTTGATCTCGGGCCTGCTGGTCTACCGCTTCGCGCCGGAAGCCGAGGGCATGGGCACGGATGCAATGATCCGCGCCTTCCACGTGGGGCGCGGTGTGGTGCGCCCGCGCGTGCCGCTGATCAAGGGGCTGGCGACGGTCGCCACCTTGGCGACCGGTGGGAGTGCCGGGAAGGAGGGCCCGATCGCCCAGATGGGCGCCGGTCTGGGCTCGCTGCTGGCCACGCGCCTGGGCATGACAGCGCGAGATCGGCGCATCCTGATGCTCGCGGGCGCCGCCGGCGGGCTCGGCGCGATCTTCCGAGCGCCACTCGGCAGCGCCATCACCGCGATCGAGGTGCTCTACACCGAGGACTTCGAGTCCGATGCGCTGATCCCCTGCGTGATCTCGTCGGTCACCGCCTACGTGGTGTTCGTGATGTTGATGGGCGGTACGCGCATCTTCGCGGTGCCCGAGATCCCGCTGCTCAACCCGATCGAGCTGATCGGCTACCTGCTGCTGGCGCTGGTCACGGTTCCCACGGGGGTGCTGTTCATCAGGACCTACTATGGCCTGCGCGACCGCGTGTTCGGCCGGCTGCCGCTGCCCAGGCCGCTGCTGCCGGTACTGGGCGGCTTTGGCGTGGGGGTGATCGGCCTGTTCTTCCCGCAGGTCTACGGCGCGGGCTGGGGCTACATCCAGATGGCGCTCGACGGGGACATCCTGCTGCAGACCATGGCCTGGATCCTGTTCGCGAAGATCCTCGCCACCAGCCTGACGATCGCGTCCGGCGGCAGCGGCGGGGTCTTCGGACCCATGCTCTTCATCGGCGGCATGCTGGGCGGCGTGATCGGCTACGGCGGCAACCTGCTCATCCCCGAGATCTTCCCGAACCCGGCCGCCTACGTGCTGGTGGGCATGGCCAGCTTCTTCGCCGGCGTGGCCAGCGCGCCGATCGGCGCCATGTTGATGGTCGCCGAGATGACGGGCGGCTACGCCCTGCTGCCGCCGCTGATGCTGGTCTCGGTCCTGGCGATCGTATTGATGCGTCGCCGTTCGATCTACGAGGCCCAGGTCCAGGACCGCTTCCAGTCGCCTGCGCACGTGGGCGACCTGACGATGAACGTGCTCGAGGAGATGAAGGTCGAGAACGTGTACCGCAAGACCGACGCGGTGCCGGCGGTGTCCCCGCAGACCGGCTTCCAGCGGGTGCGCGAGCTGATCCTGGTGGCGCGCGAGCCCACCGTGCCGGTCGTGGACGAGGCGGGCCGGATCGTGGGGCTGCTCACGGCCGAGCAGATCCGCCCGGTCATGGACGAGCACCAGCTCGACCGCTTCGTGGTGGCGGGCGACATCGCCGCGCCGCCCTGCGTGCTGCGCCCGGACGACGACCTCTACCGGGCGCACGAGATGTTCCGCGCCTCGGGCTGCCCGCAGATCCCCGTGATCGGCGATTCCGATGACGAGTCCCAGCCGATCATCGGCATGATCGACTACCGCGAGCTGATGCTCGCCTACAACCACGAGCTCGCCCGCCGCCGCGATCACTGACCGTAAGGTCGAGCTTGCCGCGCCCCACCAGGACCCGATGCGCTAGTCGAAGTGCGTGCGGGTCCCCGCCTCACGGGACATGCGCAGGGCGTGCTCGACGTGGGTCGGGAGCGTTCGGCCGCGGCTCAGCTCGGGCAGCGCTTGCGCCGGGTGAAACGAAGCCGCGTCGGTCTCGTCGCCTGCGGCGGGCTCGGCGCCCGGGTCGGCCAGCTCGCCCAGGAACACCAGCTTGTAGATGTGGAACAGGTGCACGGGCGCGTCGGGCCGCAGGCGGTTGTCGTACACGCCAACCAGGCCGCGCACGCGCGTGGCCACGCCCGCCTCCTCGGCGGTCTCGCGCACGGCCGCTTCCGAGGGGCTCTCGCCCACGTCGATGAAACCGCCGGGCAGGCACCAGAGCCCGTCGCTGCGCTCGCGCACCAGCAGCACGCGGTCCTCGCGGAAGATCGCCAGACGCACATCCAGCTTGGGCGTCACGTAGCCGCGGTCCGCGCCATAGATCGGCTCCAGTTCGCCGGCGGCATCTCCCGCCGCGGTTCGGGCCAGGCGCACGGCCAGGTCGAGCAGCTTCTGGTAGCGCTCGCGGTCGAACTCGCCCTCGCCGTAGTGCAAGCCGGTCGTGGCGATGGCCCGCAGCTCGTCGGCGATCTCCAGCACACTGCGCTGCATCAGGAGGGCTTGCCCTCGACCCGGCTCACCACGCGCGCGAGCACCCATCCCCAGAGCGCCCACTGGGCCAGGACCACCACGGGCATGAGCGGTCCCAGTCCCACGCCGAGCATCTCGTGGTTCGCCTGCGGCAGGAAGAAGAACAGTTCGGACAGGGCAGGGGCGAGCGCGAGCGCCAGCGCGGGCCGGTTCAGCCCGGGCATGCGACGTCGCAAGAGCGGCAGGCCGAGCGCCCAGAGGCTGCCCCAGAGGATCTGGGGCGCGAGCTCGTGCCAGTCCAGCGAGGGCTGCAGCGCGACGCCGAGAGCCGCAAGCAGGTCCGCG
The DNA here is from genome assembly GCA_964194645.1 of uncultured Gammaproteobacteria bacterium. Taxonomy (GTDB): domain Bacteria; phylum Myxococcota_A; class UBA9160; order SZUA-336; family SZUA-336; genus CAXMNF01. Next base: position 751 of record CAXMNF010000345.1, on the reverse strand, counting down.
CGAGCGACCAGCCAGAGGACCAACGAGGCCGCGAGCGCGGCCGCAGCCCCGGCGAAGTAGGCCGAGGCCAGACGTCGAACCATCACACCCCCCAATGCATGTGATGCCGCGAAACGCCGCTTCCCGCAAGCGCGGGCGGCCTGCGCGGAGCCCTGGTACGGGGTACCCTGCCGGCCGTGACGTCCGTCCGCCCCAAGGCCCTGGTGCATTTCCGCTCGCTCGGCTGCCCCAAGAACCAGGTCGACAGCGAGGTGATGCTGGGCGCGCTCGCCCTGCACGGCTACGCGATCTGCGAACGGCCGGAGGACGCCGACGTGGCCGTGGTGAACACCTGCTCGTTCATCAGTTCGGCGCGCGAGGAGTCGATCGGCGCGATCCTGGAGCTGGCGGAGCAGCGCGCCAGCGGTGGCCTGCGAGCGCTGCTGGTGACCGGCTGCCTGCCCCAGCGCTACGGCCAGGAGCTGGCCAAGGAGCTGCCGGAGGTCGATGCGTTCATCGGCACCGGCGACTTCCCCGAGATCGCGAGCATCCTGGACCGCGCGCTCGAAGGCCAACGCGGTGGTGTGTACGTCGACGCGGGCCGCACCTACCTCCTGGACGGCGACGACCCGCGCCTCTTGATCGGGCCACGTCACAGCGCCTACCTGAAGATCGCCGAGGGCTGCGACCGGATCTGCGCGTTCTGCGCGATCCCCGGGATCCGCGGCGGATTCCAGAGCCGCAGCAGAGACTCGCTGGTCGCCGAGGCCGG
>CAXMNF010000344.1:0-3460 GCA_964194645.1 uncultured Gammaproteobacteria bacterium | reverse complement strand
GCGCCGCCGCGCCGACAATCGCGGCGAACGACGTGGTGTTCACGCCGAGCTGACCCAGGGCCGAGATCACGACCAGCACCATCAGCGCCATGTAGAAGATGTTCGTGGTGAAGCCGATCAAGGTGCTGTCGAGTCGCGCGCGCTCCATCAGGCGCCGCACCAAGCGCGTCAGAAGTCGGGACGCAAACCACCCGACCACCAGGACCAGCACCGCTCCCAGCGGTCCCGGTCCGTACTGTGCCAGGAGCTCCAGCCCCTGTTCGTTCAAGTTCTCCATGCTTCCTCCTTGCGCGCGGCGCGCAGCCGCGACGGGCCCGGTATACAGGATCGGTCCGGCGATGCAGCCCATATCCTACTATGAGAGCTGGAGGTGGCGCCGTGAGACCGATCGAAGCGGTGATCGCGCGTGCGATCTGGGACGTGGACCTGGGACGGCTTCCGACCTGGCGTGTTCACCTGACCCGGGCCGCGCGCGTGCTGCACGCGGTGCTGAACGACCTGGGCGATGGTCAGCTCACGCTGCGCGCGATGCGCCTGGTCTACACCACGCTGCTGTCGCTGGTGCCGCTGCTCGCCCTGTCGTTCTCGGTGCTGAAGGGCTTCGGCGTACACAACCAGATCGAGCCGCTGCTGGCGAACCTGCTGGCGCCGTTGGGAGAAAGGGGCCCGGAACTCACCGCCACCATCATCGGCTTCGTGGAGAACATGCAGGTCGGCGTGCTCGGCTCGCTGGGCCTGGCGCTGCTGCTCTACACGGTCGTCTCGCTGATCCAGAAGATCGAGAGCGCCTTCAACTACGTGTGGCACACCACCCAGACGCGCAGCATCGGCCAGCGCTTCGGCAACTACCTGTCGGTGATCATGGTGGGTCCCGTACTGCTGTTCGCGGCCATGGGCCTGTCCGCCTCCCTGATGAACGCCGAGCTCGTGCAGCGGCTGTTCGAAGTCGAGGCCGTGGCGGCATTCGTTTCCGCTGCGGGCCGGATCGTGCCCTGGCTGCTGGTGGTCGGCGCCTTCGCCTTCGTCTACGCGTTCGTGCCGAGCACACGCGTGCGCCTGGTCCCGGCGCTGGTCGGCGCCTCGCTGGCGGCCTTCCTCTGGCAGCTGGTCGGCTGGGCCTTCGCGTCGGTCGTGGTCTCGTCCGTCAAGTACACCGCGATCTACTCGGGCTTCGCGATCGTGTTGGTGCTGATGATCTGGGTGTACCTCTCCTGGTTGATCCTGTTGTTCGGCGCCGCGGTGTCCTTCTACGTGCAGCACCCCGAGTACGTGGCGCCGCACCGGCAGGAGGCGACTCTGTCCAGCCGCTTGAAGGAGCGCATCGCCCTGCTGCTGATGGCGCGCATCGCGCGCGACCACGTCGCGGGCGGCCCCCCCGGAACCACCGAGCGGCTGGCCGGCTGGCTCGGCGTGCCGATGGACGTGATCGGCGGTGTGCTCGACGCGCTGGAGGCCAGCGAGCTGCTGTTGCGCACGTCGGGCGAGCCCGCCGGCTACGTCCCGTCGCGCGCGCTGGATCGCATGCCGGTCGGCGACGTCCTCGACGCGGTGCGCCGCGCCGAGGAGACGGCCTACCTGAGCAGCGAACGCCTGCCGCCGGACCGCGAGGTCGACGCGCTGCTCGATGAGCTCGAGCGAGCCCGCGAGCAGGCGCTCGGCGAACGCAACCTGCGCGACCTGGGCAGCGCCAACCGTTAGCGATCGCCAGGTCCGCGAAGTCGACGCCGCCCAGCCCCTGTTGTGGATCCGATCCAGGCGGTCCACCATGTATCACGAGGAGCGCTGGATGCGTGATACCGACTTCGAGGACGACTGGGACCTGAGCGATCGGGGCTTTGCGCTGACGCTTTTACTCTGCGCGCTGGTCGGCGTGCTCGGCATCCACCGCTTCTACGTGGGCAAGATCGGGACGGGCATCCTGATGCTGCTGACCGGCGGGCTGGGCGGCATCTGGTGGATCATCGACCTGGTGTTGCTCGCGACCGGGAACTTCCGCGACAAGGAAGGCCTGTACGTCCGGCCCTAAGCCGGCACCGCCCCCATCTTCTCCATGTCGGCTTCGAGTTCGCTGCGCATCCTTGCCAGCACCTCGGAGCGGATGCGCCGCTTCGTGGCGGCGTGCGCCGCGCCGGGAAGGCCGGCCAGGCGCTGTGCCTCGGCGACCGCAAGGTCGATCAGCACCTCGGGGGCGACCACCCGGTCGAGGAAGCCCGCGTCGATCGCGCCCTCGGGCGTGTAGATCTCGGTGGTCGCCGTATCATTAAAAAAGTGGCGCTTCGACAGGCGCTCGCGCGCGAAGTCGATGGCGAAGCGCGGCAGGGGCAGCCCGATCGCGACTTCGTTCAGGCCGATCCGGAACTCGCCCGCAGTGCCGAGCCGCACGTCGCCCGACAGGAGCAGGATCGCGCCGATCGCCATGGCGTGGCCCGAACAGGCCAGCACCACCGGCTGCTCGGACTCGTACAGGCGCATGGCCAGCCGTGCGCCCGCGCCGACCAACTGCCCGACTGCTGCACCGCCGCCGCGCATGGTGTCGAGGTGGAAGCCCGCCGAGAAGCAGCCGGGCCGCCCGACCAGCGCCACGGCCTTGGCCTCGGCGGCCGCGCGGTCCAGCGCCGCGTTGATCGGGTCCAGCAGGGTGTGCGTGATCGCGTTCACCTTGCCGTCGTCGATCTGGATGAGGGCGGCCTCGCCGCGCTGCTCGTAGCGCAGCAGCTCTTCGGCCATGGGCGGTCTCCCCGGGGCGCGCGCCCCGCGGACATCATCTCACAGACCCGGCTTCAGCGGCTCGAAGCGCGCCGTGAAGTGGCGCAGGGTCGGCGCCTGCCAGACGATGGCGAGGCCGCACAGCGCCTCGCGGCGCGCGTGCACGTCCACGATCACCTCGACCACGTAGTCGATGTGACTCTGGGTGTAGACGCGCCGCGGGATCGCCAGCCGCACCAGGTCCATCGGCGCGGGCACTCCGTTGGAGCCGAACATCACCGTCCCGATCTCGCAGGCGCGCACTCCCCCCGCCCGGTACAGCTCGCAGGCGAGCGCCTGGCCGGGCAGCTCGAGTGGGGGGATGTGCGGCAGCATCTGCTTCGCGTCGACGTAGATGGCGTGGCCGCCCGGCGGCTCGACGATCGGTACACCGGCTGCGCGAACTCGTTCACCCAGGTACTCGGTGGAGCGGATCCGATAGGCCAGGTAGTCCTCGTCCGTCACCTCGGCGAGCCCGCGCGCGATCGCCTCGAGGTCCCGCCCCGCGAGCCCGCCGTAGGTCGGGAATCCCTCGGTCAGGATCAGCAGGTTGCGCATCTCGGCGGCCAGCGCCGGGTCGTTCGTGCACACGAAGCCGCCCGTGTTGGACAGGCCGTCCTTCTTCGCGCTCATTGTGCAGCCGTCGGCCAGGCGGAACATCTCGCGCGCGATCTCGCGCACCGGACGCTCATCCTGGCCGGGCTCGCGCAGCCTG
>CAXMNF010000343.1:0-3882 GCA_964194645.1 uncultured Gammaproteobacteria bacterium | reverse complement strand
CATGCGCAGGGCGTCGAGCTCGTCGCGCGGTTTTCCGAGCATTTCGCCGTCGAGTACTACGATCGTGTCCGCGGCCAGCACGCAGCTGTCGACCTCGCAGTTCACGGCCACTGCGCGGCCCTTTTCCAACGCCAGGCGCTGCGCCGCGTCCTCTGGCTTCTCGCCCGGGTCGCAGCGCTCCTGCACGTCCGGCGCGCACACCCGAAAGCGGTAGCCGGCCTGCTCGAGCAGCATCCGGCGACGCGGAGACGAGCTGGCCAGGATCAGGGTGCGCGGCGCGGCGCGCCTCGGTTCGCCCATGGGACTGAATTCTCTCCTATAATCGACAACGGTTTAGCACAGCGCACGAGGAGAGACGGTGCGGAGAGCCGGGTGGCGCGGAACGCTTGGCGGAGTCGCGCTGCTCGCGACTGCCGCCTGTGCCACCTCCGCCTGGGTGCCGGATCACGACCTGCTCTGGCATCCCCGGGAAGCCGTGGCGGTGCCGGACCTGTCGGCCGCGGGCTGGGAGCGAGTCTCAGTGGACGATGCGGATCTGGCCTTCAGCAAGCACGGCATCGGCGTGGTCGCCGCGCGCCTGCGCTGTCCGGCGCCTGCAGAGGGCGTTCCGCTGCGCTGGGAGGGCCGTCAGCTCTGGCTGGGCGTGCCGCGCGACCAGATCGAGCGCTTCCACTTCGACGTCGACGGCTACGAGGGTGTGAGCATGGCCGCACAGTCCGACGGCCTGTATCTGCGCACCGCCACGGTGCGGACGGGCGACTGCTCGCTCGACGTGGTGCAGGTGGCCCCCGAGGGCGTGGGCGCGGACCTGGTCTTCGACAGCTTCATGGCGCGTGTGCGCCTGCACCGGGAGGAGCCGTGACCGGCCCGATCGAGGGATTAGGCGCCCGGGCGGTGGGCGTGGCCGAGACCTTCGGCGGGCTCTCCCTGCTCTCGCTGCGTACCCTGCGCGCCGGGCTGGAGCACCGCCTGCCCTGGGGCGAGGTGCTGCGTTCCCTGGAAGTGATCGGGGTGCAGTCCACCTCGATCGTGGCGCTGACGGCGCTGTTCACGGGCCTGGTGCTGACCTTGCAGACGGGCATCGGCCTGCAGCGCTTCGGCTCCTCGGAGTACACCGGCTACATCGTGTCGCTGGCGATCGTGCGCGAGCTCGGTCCGGTGCTGACGGCGCTGATCGTCGGCGGGCGGGTGGCTGGCGGCATCGCCGCCGAACTCGGCTCGATGAAGGTGACCGAGCAGGTCGATGCGATCCGAGCGATGGGCGGAGACCCGATCCGCAAGCTCGTGGTGCCGCGCGTAATCGCCTGCGTGATCACCCTGCCGATGCTCGCCGTGCTGGCCGACGTGCTCGGCCTGCTGGGCAGCACCTTGATCGCGAGTGCGCAGTTCAGCATCCCGTCCCACTACTTCCTGGAGACCGTGCGGCAGAGCGTACTGGTCTCGGACGTGGTGTCGGGCGTGGCGAAGGTCTTCTTCTTCGGCTTCGCGATCGCTGTGATCGCCTGCTACCAGGGCCTGTCCACGGCGGGCGGGACAGTCGGCGTGGGGCGCGCTACCACGCGTGCGGTGGTGCAGTCGTCGGTCGCCGTGCTGATCCTGAACTTCTTCCTCACCAAGCTCTTCCTGCTGCTGTGAGCGACGTGCTCATCGCACTGCAGGGCATCTGCAAGTCGTTCGACGGCAAGGCCGTGTTGCGCGGCCTCGACCTGGAGGTCCGGCGCGCGGAGACCTTCACGATCCTGGGCGGAAGCGGCAGCGGGAAGTCGGTCAGCCTGAAGCTGATGATCGGCCTGTTGCGCGCGGACGCGGGCCGCGTGCTCGTGAAGGGACGCGACGTAACGCAGCTCCCGGAGCGCGACTGGGTGGCGCTGCGCGGCGACTTCGGCATGGTTTTCCAGGGCGCGGCCCTGTTCGACTCGCTTTCGATCCTGGAGAACGTGGCGTATCCGCTGCGCGAGCACAGCGATCTCGGCGAGGCAGAGATTCGCGCCCGGGTCGCCGAGAAGCTGGCGCTGGTCGGCCTGGAGGGGATCGAGGCCCAGCTCCCCGCCGAGCTCTCCGGTGGCATGCGCAAGCGCGTGGCCGTCGCGCGCGCCGTGGCGTTCGACCCCGAGATCATCCTGTACGACGAGCCGACCGCCGGGCTCGATCCCGCCAACAACCGCCGGATCGGCGAGCTGATCGCGAGCCTGCAGGCACGGCTCGGCGTGACGTCAGTGGTGGTGACGCACGACCTGTCGCTGTGCTTCGCCCTGTCGGACCGCATCGGCCTTCTGGATGACGGCCGCCTGGTGCAGGTCGGCAGTCCGGAGGAGCTGCGGGGACAGCCCGGAGCCGAGGCACGCGAGTTCTTCGCCGGCTCGGAAATCGCAGGGGCCTAGGAGGACGCGTGGACGCCGAGCGAACCCTTCAGATCCGAATGGGTGTGTTCACCTTGATCGTGCTGGCGGCGCTGGCGGCGGTGGTGAGTTCCCTGAACCGCGAGGCCGGCCTGTTTACGGCGCGCTACACGCTCTATGCGGACTTCGACAACATCGAGGGGCTGTTCGCCAATGCGCCGGTGCGGCTGGCCGGCAATCACGTGGGCCGGGTGCGCGACATCTCCTTCCTGCCGCCGGGTTCCTCCCGCGCGCTGCGCGTCGAGCTCGACCTCGACGCTTCGGTCCAGGATCGGATCCGCGGCGACTCGCTGGCCTCGGTGCACGCCGCCGGGCTGCTTGGCGACATGTACGTCGAGATCTCCCTGGGCGGTGAGCGGGCCGAGCCGCTGACCGACGGCGGCATGGTCGCGAGCCGCGAGCCACTTTCGTTCAACGAGCTGGCCGACAAGGGGGCCGAGCTGCTCGCCAACCTGGTCGCGTTCTCGGCCAGCGCCGAGCGGATCGTGGGCAGCTTCGAGGAGGCGATGGGCAGCGAGAGCGTGGCCTCGACTTTCGGCTCGCTGGCGAACATCGTGAACGAGGTCGAGACCGGCGACGGCATGCTCCATGCGCTGATCTACGACGAGTCGGGGGACGCCTCAGCCGACCTGGCCGGCTCGATCTCAGAGCTGCGCGAGTCCCTCCGGCGCCTGAACGTGATCCTCTCCCAGGTCGAGGAGGGCGATGGACTGTTGCACGACTTCATCTACGGAGCCGAGGACACCGATCGCTCCACCCTGGCAGCCATGCGCGGCGCGGCTGAACGACTCGAGAGCGTGCTGCGCAAGATCGACGAAGGCGAGGGATCGTTCGGGGCGCTGGTAAACGACCCGACGGTCTACGAGGACCTGAAGATCCTCCTGTCGGGCGCCAAGGAGAGCTCGCTGCTGCGCAACCTGATCGACTTCGTGCGCCCCGACGACGACGGCGCTCCCTAGCTCACCAGGTCCGCGGCCAGCGAGGCGCGCGACTCAGGAGAGAGCTCGGCACGGCCGCGATGCGCTCCTCCTCGTACTGGCGCGGGTCGAAGCGGGCCGCGGCGCGCCTAGTGGACCCCCAGGTCGCGGGCCACACCAACAAAGTCCCCTGGGACCCATAGGATCCCGGGGGCCTACATGGTAGCGGTGGCTCGCCTTTTGGGATCGGCGCACACCGAGCCGATCCGCGCGATTCCCCTGAATTCTGGGGCAAAAACTTCGATAGGTGACGGAGTTACGGAAACGTGCGGTCTACGTCCCGCTTGCAGATTCTTGACACTGTCCAAAAGTGGGCACACGATGCGATCATGCCCATGCAGCCGTCCATCGACGCAGCCAGCCTGCTTCGCGAACACGGGGTCCAGGTCACGGCCCAGCGCCTGGCCGTGCTGCGGGCGGTATCGGGTCGGCCCCACGGCACGGCGGACGACGTCGCCGAGGTCGTCCGGTCCGAGATCGGCGCCATCTCCCGCCAGGCGGTGTAC
>CAXMNF010000342.1:0-8229 GCA_964194645.1 uncultured Gammaproteobacteria bacterium | reverse complement strand
GCGTTTCGCGAGTCCGGGGGGCCTTGGCGTCTCGTGCGGCATTCAAGACTACCCGGCGGATGCCACATCACGATTCGAGTCGACGCTCCAAGTGGCGACATCCTCTACCTGGATCCCACCGGTGCCGAACTCGATCGACTGAGTTCTCCCTAGCCAGAGACAGGCGGCAAGAATGGGCGTCCGGCAGGCAATCGATTCGGATGTCGCTGAGATCCAGCGGGTACGCGAGTGCGAACCGTGTACTTCAAGACGGTTGAGCTAGACACGGCCTGAGGCCTACTCGGCGCGTGAGTCCAGCCGGTACACGAAACGGTCGGAGTCGAACCCCTCGAGTTCGCCCGGTCGGCCGACCAGGACCGCCCTGAGTGGATAGATCTTCGCACTGAAGCGCGCGCGCACGCGCGGATCCGCCCGAATGTGCTCCAACCAGCGCCGGCCCTCGGCGGGATCGATGTAGAGCCTGCCGTCGCGCACGAAGTAGTTGAGCTGCACGGAGTAGGGATCGTCCGGCCGCGTCTCCAGGTCGATGAAGAGCTCGGTGAGGAACGACCAGTCATGGACGGGCTCGCTCACGACCTCGCCCGAGAGCTCTCCGCCCGGGAAGATCAGGCGTGGCCCGCCGCATGCCAGTGCGCTGGTCACGAGCAGGGCGATCAGCAGAGCGGCTCGAGAGAGCATCATCGCGTTCGGTCCTCCTGGTGCGTCGCGCCTTGCAGCGCGAGCTTGCGAGCGAGCTCCACCAGCAGCCGGTCCAGGTCCCAGTCGTCGTCGACCACGCCGAAGATGTAGCGGTCGGGGCGGAGTACGGCCGCTGCGTGGGTCTCGAACAGGTGGTCGGCCTCACCCTCGGTGATCTCTAGACCCTCCAAGGGAACGACGCGGCCGTCGAGGCGCTCCAGGATGGTGCGAGCGGCGGGGCTCAGCTGGAGATCGCTCCGCTTGCGCGCGACCACGGCGAAGCCCGGGCCGAGCAGTTCGTCGAACCGGCACACGGTCCCGTCCGCGACGCGCACCGTGGGTTGGCGCAGCAGGGCGCCGACCGGGTGGGCGCCGCCGGTCTGCTCGTCGACCAGGACGCCGCCGCGTAGAGGGGGAGCGCTGCGGCCCTGGCCGTAGCCGGAACTCTGATCGGCGGCGTGGGGATCGGGCAGGCCGGCCTCGCGGGCGGCCAGCGTCTCCATCAGCTGGCCAACGGCCACGGCCCACTCCACCAGGTCGCGGGCGTGCGCGTCGCGCTCCGCCTCGTAGCTGTCGAGCAGCGACTCGCCGCACACGCCGGCGAGCACCAGGGGGATCTTCCAGCCCAGGTTCACGGCGTCGCGGAAGCCAGCGTTCAGGCCCTGACCCAGGAAGGGCGGCGTCTGATGCGCGGCGTCGCCGGCCAGGAACACGCGGCCTTCGCGCCAGCGGTCAGCCGTCGCGGCGTGAAACTGATACACGGCCTTGCGGCGGATCTCGTAGTGCTCGGGCGGGATCCAGGACTCGAGCAGCTCCTGGATCTTTCCGGTGCTCTCCATCTGTTCGCGCGTCTCGCCCGGAAGCAGCTGAAATTCCCAACGCCGGTTCGGGTCCTTCACACACACATAGGTTGTGAGGCGGGCCGGGTCGCAGACCTGCATGGTCACCAGCGGCAGGTCTGCCTCCGGCTTCTGCAGAATGTCGATCACGAGCCAGTCCTGGTCGTAGCCCAGGCTCTGCCATTCGATCCCGACGGCGCCGCGCACGAAGCTCGACGCCCCGTCGCAGCCGATCACGTACGAGGAGCGCAGCGAGGACGCGCCGTCCGTCGCACCCTTGCTGTGCACGACGACCTCTTCTGGCGACGCGTCGAGGCCGACCACCTCTCGTCCGAAGAACACGTCGATGCGCTCCCGCCCAGCGACCAACTCGCGCAGCAGAGCCTCGAGTTCGGGCTGGTCGAAGAAGGCCGTGTCACGCCAGCCGTTCGCTCCGTACTTGGGGATGTCGAGGCCGAAGAGCGGCTGGTGCTTGGAGTCCGTGAAGCAGACGCGATCCACCTCGCGGGGCGGCTGGAGGATGGCGGCCACCGTCGCGCCGAGACCGATGCGCTGGAAGGCGCGCACCGACTCGCCGTCCAGGCCGACCGCGCGCGGCAGCACCACGGGTTTCCTGGAGCGCTCCAGGATGGCGACCTGGAGCCCCGCCTCGGCGAGCAGCAGAGCAGAGAAAGCCCCGACCGGCCCATACCCCACGATCGCGACGTCATACTCCCGCGCAGTCACCCGAGCGATTGTCGCAGATTGGCCCGCCGCGATCTGGAGCTTCTTCGCGTCAAGGCTGGTAGCCTTGGGCAACAACGCTCGGAGGTGACGTGGGATCTCGAATCTTTCTCGGTCTCTCTGCTCTGCTCTGGCTACCCTACGGGGTCTTCTGTCTGGTGCAGCCGTCCTTCCTGGCCGGCGCGGCGGGCATCGCCGCAACCACGGCCACCGGCACGGTCGAACTTCGTGCCATGTACGGCGGACTCCAAGCGGCCGTCGGCACGCTCTGCGCCCTGGGCAGTGCTTCGCCACTGTGGCGCAACCATGCCCTGGTTGGCCTGGGGGTTCTCACCGCCGGCCTGGGCGTCGCGCGGCTCGCCGGCGTCGCGGCCGGCGGAGGCCTGTCGTCCTATACCGCCATGGCCCTGATTCTGGAGTTCGGAAGTGCGGGCCTGGCGCTCTTCTTCGCACGCAAGAGCGGTGCGTGGGCCACCGCCTGACCTGAGCGCCGGCGCTTCAGGCTGCGTAGCGCACCAACTCGATCTCGATCCCGTCCGGATCCATCACGTAGACGTGTTCGCCCGGGTCGTACTCAAAGTCGAGGTGCGGCGCGAGGCCCAGGGCGGCCACCCGCCTGCGCATCTCGTCCAGGTCGTCGACGACGAAGCCGAAGTGATTGACGCCCGCGCTGCCATAGTCGTGAGGCGCCCGTCCCGGCTGCTCGGCCTCGAATAGCGCCAGGTAGACGCGATCGTCGCCGACGTGACTGGCCCGCACGAGGCCCTTGCGGCCGGTTGCCTTGCCCTCCCAACGCACCTTGAAATCGAACAGTCGGCAGTAGAAGGCCACCGACGCCTCGAGATCGGTCACGGTCAGGTTTACATGCTCCAGGAACATTCCATCCTCCTTTATCGCGTGTCGAGGTTGAAGGATCGGCCAGAGGCGCCCGCGCCGCGCGCCGCTGGATGTCCCTTCAGCCGAATGTTGCTGCACTGGAAGGCCGGGCTGGGGTACCGTCTGACGTTCCTCGAGGAGGCGCAGCGATGACCAGAGGGAGCTGCCTGTGCGGCGCGGTCGCGTTCGAGCTTACGGGCAAGACCACCGAAATCGGCATGTGCCACTGCTCGAAGTGCCGCAAGGTCTCCGGCGTGGCGTCGAACGCGAACCTGATGACGGGCCGCGATGCCCTCACCTGGATCTCCGGCGAGGACCAGATTGCGAAGTTCGCGCTCCCCAGCGGCTGGGGAACCTGGCGCTGCGCGGTGTGCGGCTCGCCAGTGCCGATGCTGCACCCCGAGGGCGGCGCGTACTGGGTGCCCGCGGGGCTGCTGGACTCCGACCCTGGCGTGCGCGTCGCGGGCCACATCTACGTGGGTTCGAAAGCGCCCTGGGACGAGATCGCGAGCTCAACACCAAAGCTGGTCGAGGGCTTCGGCAGCCAGGAGGTCGACTGAGGTGATCGTCACTCGAGTGCAGTGAAGCTGGTAGGATTGGCCGCCAGGAGGCCCGACCCATGCCGTCCCTCCAGAGTGCCGCCCCCTGCTTCGCCGAGGCAGCCGCGACGTGATCCCGGGTGGCTGCCTGTGCGGCGGTGTCCGCTTCGAGATCGAGCGCGCCGTCGGACCCTTCGAGCTGTGTCACTGCCCGCGCTGCCGCAAGGTGTCGGGCTCGGCCTTCGTGTCCGGACTCGGTGTGCGAGTGGACGACTTCCGGCTGCTCTCAGGCGCCGAGCTGATCCGCTCGTACCAAGCGCCGATCCGCGAGCGGCCACCGGCGTATCGCGTGGCGTTCTGCTCGCGCTGCGGCTCACCCGTGCCCGATCCGCTAGCCGGCGCCGAATGGTTCGAGATCCCGGCCGGCCTGCTCGAGGGCGACCCGCAGCTTCGCCCGGACAAGCACATCTTCGTGGAGTGCAAGAGCGCCTGGTACGAGATCGCCGACGCGCTTCCTCAGCTCAGCAAGGCCGAACTCGTTGAGCTGCGCAAGCGCGCCGAATAGGCGCCGGAACCCCCGCATACGGAGCGTACCCATGCAGTTCCTCATCAACGCCGCGCTCACAGCCTGCATCATCGCCTTCGCGTCGTGGCTCTCGGGCCGCTCGCCGCTGCTCGCCGGGTTCTTCGTCGCCCTGCCGCTGTCGACCGCGATCGTGCTGCCCATGTCCTACCTCGAGCACGGCAATCTCGTGAACACGGTTCTCCTGGCCAAGAGCATCGCGGTCGCCGTGCCGCTCACCCTCTCGTTCTTCGTGCCGTTCCTGCTCGTGGAGCGCTTTGGACTGGGCTTCTGGCAGGCGTATCCCCTGGCCTTCGTGTGCCTCGCGATCGGCTTCGTGCTGCACCAGCTGGTGACCGGGCTGATCGGCGGAGCCTCCTCCTAGGTGAACGGCCTGCGGGTCCGGGACGCGAAGTACGCGGCCCGCCGCTGGGTCCTAGAGGAGGGATCCGCGCTTCCCGGGTTCTGCGGTGCGTTCTATCACGGCTCGGCCATCTGGCTCGATGACGCCCATCCGGGCATCGAGGACTAGGGCGTTGCCTGGCACGACCCGGCCGCGAGCAGACGGGGCTTGGGAAGCGGCCCTGCCCTGTCCTCCCCACGTGAAGACGCTGCTCCGGGAGCTCGTGGCCGGGCTGCGAAGCGCGCTCGGCGACGAGCTCGCGGGCGTCTACCTGTACGGCTCGCTCGTCTTCGGCGACTTCGACCCCGAGACGAGCGACATCGATCTGCTCGTTGCGGTGCGCTCGGACGTCGACGACGCGGGACTCGAGCGCCTGCAGCTGCTGCACGACGCGTTCGCGCGCCGCCATCCGGACTGGAACGACCGGGTCGATGCGTCCTACCTGTCGCTCGACGGCCTGCGCAGCTTCAAGGAACGGGAGAGCCCACTGGTGGTGATCAGCCCCGGCGAGCAGCTCCACGCAACTCGAACCGAGCAGGGCTGGACCATGAACTGGCACGTCGTGCGCGAGCACGGCCTGCCATTGCTCGGGCCGCAGGCCCGAAGCGTGATCGCGTCGACCAGCATCGACGACTTCCTGGCGGCGGTCCGCGCGCACATGCGCCAGATGCCGCGCTACTTCGAGCACTCGCCTCATCCGGGCTTTCCCGCGTACGCGGTGGTCACGGCTTGCCGCGCGCTCTACGCGCACAGCGAGCGACAGCAGTCATCGAAGAACCAGGCTGCGGCGTGGGCCGCGGAGCGTCACCCGGACTGGTCCGATCTGATCGCGGACGCTCTAGAATGGAGGCGGCGCTCCAAGGCCGACCGCACGGCCCGCGCGCCCGCACGAGCACGCTGCCTCGAGTTCGTGCGGCTCGCCTCCGGCCAGCTCGAAGTCAACAGACCAACAGAGAGGAGTCCGAATGGCCTACGACGAGAGCCTCGCTGAGCGCATCCGGCTGCTCCTGAAGAGCCGCCGCGGAGTCTCGGAGAAGAAGATGTTCGGGGGCCTCTCCTTCCTCGTGCGCGGCAACATGGCCTGCGGCGTGGTCGGCTCCGACCTGATGGTGCGCGTCGGACCGGAGGGCTACGACGCGGCGCTCGCCCGGGCGCACGCCCGAGAGATGGACTTCACCGGACGCCCCATGAAGGGCATGATCTACGTCGAAGCCAAGGGCCTGCGCAGCGCCCGGCAACTCGAGACGTGGGTGGAGCGCGGCGTTGCCTTCGCCCGCTCGCTACCCGAGAAGTAGAAGGAGCCCCGGTGGCACGGCTGCGCGACATCGTGATCGATGCTGCGAACCCCGCGGCGCTCGCGCGCTTCTGGGCGCAGGCCCTCGACGGCTACGACGTGCGCCCGTACGACGCCCAGGAGATCGAGCGGCTGGCGAAGCTCGGCCTCACGCCCGAGACGGACCCACAGGTCGCTGTGGACGGTCCGGGTCCGACGCTCTGGCTACAGCAGGTCCCAGCAAAGAAGACCGAGCGCAACCGGGTCCACCTCGACCTCGCCTGCGCCGACCGGATCGCGGAGGTCGCCCGGCTCCGCGCGCTCGGTGCAACGGTGCGCGAAGAGCGCGGCGGCTTCACGGTGATGCAGGACCCGGAGGGAAACGAGTTCTGCGTGCTGGATCCAGAGCGAGAGCCCGCGTGAAGTCGCTGCCCCCGAACGTCTCGGCCTACCGCCGAACGCCGGAGTACAGCGAGTCGACGGTTCCCGCCGGACTCCTGCGTCGGCACACCACGAAGGCGGGGGTCTGGGGGCTCATCCAGGTACTCGAGGGCTCGCTCCGCTACCGGATCCTCGAGCCCGACGGCGAGGAGCACGTGCTCACGCCGGGGAGCCCGGGCGTTGTGGAGCCAGACGTGCCCCACGAGGTCGAGCCGCTGGGAGCGGTGCGCTTCCTGGTGGAGTTCCATCGCTAGCGGTCCGTGTGCGAGCATGGGGAGCGCGCCGGATGGCGCCGGAGGTAGCCGTGAGTTCCAGCGTCACCGGGGCCTGCCTGTGCGGAGCGATCGGCTTCCGCGTCACCCTGCCGAGCCTCTTCTGCGCGCATTGCCACTGCTCGATGTGCCGGCGCAATCACGGGGCGGGCTTCGTCACCTGGTTCGGCGTGTCGCGCGAGCGCTTCTCGCTCGAGCGCGGCGCGGCTGATCTCCAGCGCTTCGCCTCGTCGGAGCACGGTACGCGCTCGTTCTGTGGGCGCTGCGGAAGCTCGCTCTTCTGCGAGTCCTCCAACCACCCCGAGCAGGTCGACGTTGTGCTCGCAAACGTGGACGACCCGATCGACCGCGTGCCGCAGGCGCACGTCTACTTCGACGACCGTGCGGAGTGGGTGTCCGCCGACGACGGCCTGCCGCGGCTCGGCGGTCCCACGGGGATGGAGCCGATCAAGGACACGGGCGAGTCATGACGTCCCAGGCGGACAACCAGCAGCTCACCGACGAGCACACCGAGAAGCGGCTCGCGCTCGAACGCGAGCGCGATCGGGTCTTCGAACGGATCCGCAGCTACCCGTCGCCCATCACAGCTTGCGACGAGCAGTTCGACTCGCTGCTGGAGGAACGCGATCGGATCGCCCGCGAACTCGCCCGCGTCCGCCGGGCCGAAGACGAAAGGAACCAGACATGAGCGACGCGCGCCCCGTTTTGAAGGGCTTGAACCTGGTGGCGAAGGACATGGACGCCACGCTCACGTTCTACCGGCGGTTGGGTCTCGACATTCCCGAGCACGTCGTCTGGAAGACGGACAGCGGGGCACATCACGTCGATATTCCGATGCCGAACGGCGTCGATCTCGATCTCGACAGCGAGGCGCTCGCGCAGGCGTACAACGCCGCGTGGCGCGAAGCCGAAGCGCCGACCGCGAGAGTGGTGATCGGCTTCTCGGTCGAAACTCGCGAGGCCGTCGACCAGATCTATGCGGCGCTCACTGGCGAGGGCCATCGCGGGCTTCAGCCGCCCTACGACGCGTTCTGGGGGGCGCGCTACGCGATCATCGAGGACCCCGACGGGAACCACGTCGGGATCATGAGCCCACGCGACCCCGCGCGCCAAGGCGCACCGCCCACGGTCTAGAAACAGCAGCCAGCCGCTCCGGACGCGGGCTTAGTGGACATCCCCAATGGGCTGTCCGCAGGACCAGGGGTAGCCATCCGGGTCCTCGAACGAGAACCAGCGCTCGCCCCAGGGGGCATTGCGGAGTTCGCTGACGGCGACACCGAGGTTCGCGAGCCGCGCGTGCTCGGCGTCCACGTCGCGCACCTTGACCTCGACGTGCATCCCTCCGCCGTAGCGCCGCAACTCCGCCTCGCGGTCGTCCTGGTGCAACACCAGGTAGCCGCTGCCGAACGAGAAGCCCGCCACCTGGGCCTCGTCCGTGCCGAGCTGCCAGCCGAGCGTTTCCCCGTAGAACTTCTTGCTCCGCGCCAGGTCGGCGACGTGCGCCAACACGTAGAAGATTCCCTCCGCCTGCATAGTGCCTCCTTCCTCAAGCAGCGTACCGGTGCTCCGGGCGACGGTCTCGCGCTATCCTGTCAGTCCATGTCGAGAAGCGGACATCTTCGG
>CAXMNF010000341.1:0-3803 GCA_964194645.1 uncultured Gammaproteobacteria bacterium | reverse complement strand
CGCCTGATGGGCTATGCGCGCGGCGCCTACGCGCTGGGCTACATCGACGACTCGCGCGATCCGATCGCCGCCGTGCGGCCCGAGCTGGCGCGCTCTGGTTTCGGAGACCTCCCGGAGCTCTAGCCGGGTGGGGCAGCTAGCCGCGCGGCTTGCGGCGTTCGAAGCGCTCGCGGCGCAGCATCGGGCTGGTCGCTTCGCGCGGGATCTTGTCGAGCGGTACGGCCACGGCGTCGGGCGTGACGCCCACCTTCTCGGCCAGCGGCGCCAGCGCCTCGAGGTCGAAGCCGTACAGGTTCGCGGCGTTCTCGCCCAGCATCATGCGCGTCTCGGCCGGATCGATGTCGGCAAAGGTGAGCCGCAGGGCGTCGCGCGTGTACGGGAACGTGCCCTCGTAGTGGGGGTAGTCGCTGCCCCACAGGATGCGGTCCACGCCGACCACGTGCCGGTCGGCGATCTCGCGCGGGGACGGGAAGCTCGCCCCGTACCAGCAGTTGCGCTTGGCGTAGAAGCTCGGCGGCTCGGGCAGGGTATCGACCTGCGAGTAGTCCATCTCGCCCATCATCCCGGCCTTGATGCCGGCGTGCACGCCGTCCATGCGCTGCAGCAGGCCCGGCACCCAGGCGCAGCCGGACTCGGTGAGGATGTACTTCAAGCCGGGGAAGCGCTCGAAGACTCCGCCCAGGATCAGCTGCTTGAAGCCGCGCTGCGAGAAGAACGGCACCTCGAGGATCCACATGGGGTGCGCGGCCGGGTACTTGCCGTAGTCGGGCGTGCCCGCGCCGGAGTGCTGGTTCACGACCAGGCCGCAGTCCTGGATCACCGCCCAGAGCCGGTCGTACTCCGGTGCGTAGAGCGGCAGGAGGTGCTTCATGTCGTCGGGGGGAAGCGGCAGAAGCACGCCACCTCGCAGGCCGTGCTCGGCGATCCACTGCACGTCCTCGATCGTGTCGTCGAGATTGTTCAGATGGATCAGACCGATTCCGGCGCGGCGCTCCGGAGCCTCCTGGCACCAGTCGGCCAGCCAGCGGTTGTGAGCCTGCATCCCCACCCGCCAGTGCTCGTAACGGTCGGGAAGAGGCGGCGCCGACACGTGGAAGGCGGTGTCGTAGAAGGGCGGGACGGTGTTCGGGAAGATCACCTCGCCCAGCACGCCGTCGGCCTCCAGGTCCGCGATGCGCTCCGCGGTGTCCCAGTTCTTGGTCTTCTTGCCGCCGATGTGCTTCTTCGACGGGTTCTTGTAGGCCTTGCGCCACGCGTCGAACTCCTCGCGGTAGTTCGGATCGAGGTAGTCGCGGTACACGTCCAGGGCCGCACCGGCGTGCGTATCGGCCGAGATCGTGATGTACGGGCGCTTCGGATCGGGGTTGGTGCTCACCGGAGTCCTCCTGGCGCGGGATGCCCGCACCCTGGGCTCTGAGTCCGATCAGTATATCCGCAAGTCGGCCGGGCGATGGCTCAACGGCCGGGGCGCCCCCTCCGATACGGAGGCATGCGCGCCTCTGCCCTGCTCGCCGGCCTGCTACTCGGCTCCGCCTGCGGGGCCTCGGGCGACGCCGAGCGCCTGCTCTGGCCGGGCGCGTGGCATCGCGCCTCGTCGGCCGAGGTGAGCTACGCGTACCTGGCCTGGGATCTGCGCCGCGCCGAGCCGTGCGAGCGCATCGCGGCTGGGGCGCTCAGCTGGATCGATGGCGAGCCGGTCTCGGTGCGCTCGCGCTGCCTGGCGGGGGTCGCGGCGAACCTTCAGGACCCCGGCTACTGCGCCGAGGTCGTCTCGGTGCGCACGCTCTTCTATGACGGGGCCGGGCACTCGCGCGAGACGTGCCTGGCGGGCGCCGCGGATCCGCGCGGCACCGTGGTCGGGCCGCTGGCCGATCCGGAAGGCCTGCTCGAACAGCTCGGCTGGGACGAACAAGCGCTCGCCGAGCAGTGCCGGCGCGCGGTGGCGCGCAGCGAGTCGTGGCGGCAGAGCTTCGTCCGTTCGGTGGCGCGCTGTGCTGCGTCCTCGCCCGAACCCGAGTGTCGCGCACACGCCGTGCGGCTGGCGGCCTCGCTCTACTTCCGCGACGCCGACGCGCCGTGCCTCGCGCTCTACGAGGTCGATCCCGACGACCTCGGTCCGGTCCCGCTCGCCGATCCCGGTGGCCACGACTGGCCCGCCTGGTACCGGGCCAAGCTGCGCAGCGGCGAGATAGCCGCCCGGCTCGAGCGCCTCCCCGACCTGTCGCGTCTCTGACCCGCTAGTGGGCGCCCGGGGCCGCGCAGCCCCGGTAGATGTCGTAAGCTCCCCGGCAACACACCTTGTCTGGAGGCACCCCCATGGCTCGAGAAGCCGTCATCGTCGCTAGCCTGCGCACCGGGCTCACCAAGGCCCACCGCGGGTCGTTCAACATGACCGAACCGGTCGACTACACCGCGCACACCCTCCGGTCGGTTGTCGAGAGCGTGCCGAAGCTCGATGCGGACGAGATCGAGGACGTGATCGTGGGCTGCGGCATGCCGGAAGGCTGCCAGGGCATGAACACCGCCCGCATCGCGGCCATGGCCGCGGGCTTCCCCAAGGAGGTGGCGGCGACCACGGTGAACCGCTTCTGCTCGTCGGGTTCGCAGGCGGTGATGATGGCCGCGCACCAGATCCTGGAAGAGGGCGCGGACGTCGCCATCGGCGCCGGCGTCGAGACGATCACGATGATGCAGGACGGCACGCAGAACGTGAACCGCATGGTGAACGCGGCCGCCAAGGAGCGCTTCCCGGGCCTGTACTACCCGATGGGAGCCACCGCTGAGATCGTCGCCGAGCGCTACAAGATCTCGCGCGAGGACCAGGACGCCTACGGATTGCAGAGCCAGCAGCGCTATGCCGCCGCCTGGGAGAACGGCTGGATCTCCGAGGAGATCGCTCCGATGAAAGTGCGCCGCAAGGTGATGAAGAAGGGCGAGGATCCCTACGAAGAGGACTTCACGGTGGAGCGCGACGAGTGCAACCGCCCCGAGACCACGCTCGAAGGGCTCGCGAAGCTGAAGCCGGCCTTCAAGGAGGACGGCGTGGTTACGGCGGGCAACGCCTCGCAGCTCTCGGACGGCGCCTCGGCCACCCTGCTCATGTCCTCGCAGCGCGCCGAGCAGCTCGGCGTCGAGCCGCTCGGCATCTACCGCGGCAGCGCGGTGGCCGGCTGCGGACCCGAGGAGATGGGCATCGGTCCGGTCTTCGCCGTGCCGAAGCTCCTGAAGCGCCACGGGCTCACCATGGACGACATCGACATCGTCGAGCTGAACGAGGCGTTCGCCTCCCAACTCCTGTACTGCCAGCGCGAGCTCGACATCCCGAACGAGAAGCTCAACCCGTGCGGCGGCTCGATCTCGATCGGCCACCCGTTCGGCATGACCGGCTCGCGCATGACCGGCCTGCTGTTGCGACAGCTGAAGCGCACCAAGAAGCGCTACGGCATCGTCACCATGTGCGTGGGCGGCGGCCAGGGCTTCGCCTCGCTGTTCGAGCGCGCGTAGCGTCGCGTCGCTCGCCCTCCTACGGGAACGGGGGGAGGGGCCCGGCGGGGAGCCGGGCTGCGGGTCGGATCGAGCAGCTGCGGTTTGCTCAGGCGCCGGCTTCCTGGATCGCCTTCTCGACCACGCCGAGCAGGCCGGCGGCCCGTGGGTAGCCGGCGTACTGGGCCAGCTGGATCACCACCTCGCGCGCCTGCTCGGGAGTGAGCTCTCCGTTCTTCAAGGCGCTTCGCACCTGGATGCCGAAGGTGTCGCGCTCGCCGAGCGCCGCGATCACGCCCATGATCAAGAGCCGCCGGTCG
>CAXMNF010000340.1:0-1716 GCA_964194645.1 uncultured Gammaproteobacteria bacterium | reverse complement strand
CCCAACCCCGACGGAACCGTAGCCGCCCAAGAGTGCCGAGACGGGCCGAGTAGCGCGCGCTCCGACGGCGAAGCCCGGCCCGACGCGCCCACGAAGGCGCACAATGTCCACGAGGTCGAAGAGCCGGTTCGGCAGGTACAGGAGCACCCCGGCGACCAGGCTCCGCTCCTCCTCGACCAGCGGCTCGGGCTCTTCGGTCTCCTCGAGTGCGACCTCCTCGGCGGCGGGCTCTTCAGGCGCCGCTTCCTCGGACGCCGGCTCCTCGGCCGGAGAGGCCGTCTCCTCCTGAGCCGCGCCAGCCAGCGGCCAGGCCAACGCAAACGCGATCAGGAGCAATACCCGCAGCGACATTGACTACTTCTTGCTCCCTGGCGCCGCGACCGGCGGCGGCAGGGTCCTTCCGTAGAGCTGGGCCAGCTCCTCGAGGACCTCGCGAGCCTCGTCGACCTCGGCGGAAGAGTTGGCAAGCACCGGTGAAGACCCACGCTGGTCGCGCAGGCCGCGCACGATCGCGAGCATCCGGTCGAAGAGCCGCGCCGTGTCGGCCTGACTGGCGCCCTCGCCCAGGTGCCGAGCCAGGCGCCTCGCGTAGCGCGACAGCGACTTCAGGTCCTCGACCATCAGGAACGCCTGGACGCTCCTGGTATTCATGGAATCGAGCTTCTCTGAGTTCGCAGTACGCGACAGGGCCTTCACGGCCTTGTCGAGCTCGACAGCGAGTTCGGTCGCGCGCGCCTGGTCCCACGACGCAGCATCGGTCGCATGCGCCGGGCCAGCCGAGGCGAGTGCCAGCAGCAACACGGCAACCCCGAACGCTGCCCGGATGCAGATTCCCGTCACTTGGATCCCTCCCCTGGAATTGGCCCCGGATTATACGCCGTCGCCGGGACGAAGATCGAACCGCCAGCCAGCCCCTACTACGCGGCCGTGCGCGACGGGAAGTGCTGTAGGATCGCCGCGATCGCCTGGCGCAGGTTGGCCTCGCGCACTTCGGGAGCCGGTTCCGCATAGATGCGCTTCGAGGTCCAACCGTGCCACACGGCGCGCGCCTCGGCGCTGAACGTGATCGAGAGCGTGCCACGCGTGTAGCTGCGCACCTGGGTGCTGGTGTACCAGCCCCCGCTCGGCCCCCGGCCGTAGCCGCCGACGGGATAGGTGTCGACGTCGACCTCCTCGCGCGCCGAGACGGAGAACGACACCAGCAGGTCCGCGCCCGAGCGGTCCGCGCTGTGCCGGTAGCCCTTGGCTGCGAGCTGCCGCTCGAGCTCGGTGCGCACCCGCTGGTCCAGCAGCGGGTTGATGCGCGGGTCCTGCGGCTGGCCCGAAACGGCCACGAGGAACGGCTCGTCCTGCTGCCAGGCCCAGCTCGCCAGCGACTCGAGCGACACGCTCGGGTCGTGCTCGTACTCGGCGCGCAGGCCGCTCTGGCAGCCGCCCAGCGCCAACGCGAGCAGCAAAAGCAGGGAAACCGTTCGGGTCAAGCGGGCGGAACCGTACCAAGCCGGGGCCTGGTTCGCCAAGCTAGAGCAGCAGGTAGTCGCTGCCGCCGAGCATCTCCATCTGCTCCAGGATCCAGTCGCGGCGCTCGAGCACGTAGGGCGAGGGCCGGTCGACCCGCAGCAAGCTCGGGTTCGGCAGCACCGCAGCCAGCAGCGCGGCCTGGCTGCGGGTCAGGCGTGCGGGCGTGGTGGCGAAGTAGCGCTCGCTCGCTGCGCC
>CAXMNF010000339.1:0-2219 GCA_964194645.1 uncultured Gammaproteobacteria bacterium | reverse complement strand
ACGAAGTTCACGCCCACGTAGGGCGCGTTCGCCCGGGCGGTCTCCTCGTAGTAGACCAGCTGCTCGGAGAGCGACGCGTCGAGCCCGCCGTACTCGCGCGGCCAGTTGATGCCCGCGTAGCCGGCGTCGTAGAGCTTGCGCTGCCAGGCCGTGTCCCAGGCGCGGCGCGCCGGCCACTCGTGGTAGGGCGGCGGGCTGCCGTGGGCCGGCACCTCTTTCTCGAGCCAGGCGCGGAGCTCCGCGCGAAACCGCTCGTCCGTCTCCGAGTAGCGCAGGTCCAAACGGGGGATTCCCTCCGGGGATTTACGAGCCGCAGCGTATCGTAAAGGCTCAGAAGGGTCAAAGTTACTTGACTTGGGCGTACTGACCGTTCTAAAGTTTCAAATCAATCAGAACGATGAGAACGAAGTGAGCAAGGATCCTCTGCTGCGGCTGGTCGACGCCTGGGGCGCCCTGGGCGAATTGTTCGGCTTCAGCCCGTCCACGGCGCGGGTCAGCGCGCTGCTCATCGCCACCGGTGAAACCCTGTCGCTGGGCGAAATCGCGGAGCGCCTGCAGATCAGCCGGGGCAACGCCAGCATGTGTCTGAAGGAGCTGCGCACCTGGGGTGTGGCGCGATTGGTGCCCACGCCGGGAGACCGCCGGGATCACTACGAGTCCGAGCACGATCTGTGGCGCATGGCGGTGGCCATCGCGCGTGAGCGGAAGCGGCGGGAGTTCGACCCGGCGTTGGACGACGCACTGGCCGTGCTGGAGGGACTCGAGGCCGGCGCCGACGGAGCGGAGCGCGCCCGCTTCGCCGAGATCGGCGAGTTTCTTCGCACCCTCGATCGCTTCGGTCGACAGATCTTCGAGAACGAGGCGGCGGCCCTGTCGTTGATCACGCTCCTGAAGAGTGGCTGGGGTGATCAGGCTTCAAAGTCCTCTGAACGCGCCTAGGAGACCGGCATGACCACGCAGACCACGGCTCTGATCACCGGCGCCTACGGCTTCACGGGCAGCGCCATTCGAAGGCTGCTCGAGCCCCGCGGTGTAGCGCTGCGCACGCTCACCAGCGCGAATGCGCCGCCCGGGAGCGCGCTCCGCACGCTTCCCTGGTGCTTCGACGATCCCGCGGCGTTGGCTGCCAGCCTCGAGGGCGTCGACACGCTCTACAACACCTACTGGGTGCGCTTCGCCCGCGGCTCCGTCACGCATGAGCGCGCGGTCGAGCACAGCCAACAGCTGTTCCGTGCCGCACGAGTCGCTGGCGTGCGCCGCGTCGTGCACGTGTCGATCGCGAATCCTTCGCTCGATTCAGCGCTTCCGTACTACCGCGGCAAGGCGCTGGTCGAGCAGGCGCTGCTCGAGTCCAGCCTGTCCTACGCGATCGTGCGCCCGACCGTGCTGTTCGGCGGTCGCGGGATCTTGTTGAACAATATTGCCTGGCTGCTGCGCCGCCTGCCCCTGTTCGCGATTCCCGGCCGTGGCGACTACCAGATCCAGCCGGCGCACGTCGACGACCTGGCACGCCTGGCCGTGTCGGTCGCGGACGAGAAGAAGGACCTCGTCGTCGACGCGGCGGGTCCAGAAGTGTACAGCTACCGCGAGCTGGTCGAGAAGCTGCGCTCGGCCGTGCGCAGCCGTGCGCGGCTGGTTCACCTGCCCCCGAACGTCGCCTACGTCCTGGCGCGCGGGATCGGTTGGGCGCTGCGCGACGTCCTACTGACCCGAGAAGAGCTCGCCGGCCTGCGGGCCAATCTGCTGGTGTCGAGCGCTCCACCTTCCTGCGGGACTCGCCTCAGCGAGTGGCTCCGGGCGCACGGGCAGACGCTCGGCAGAACGTACTTGTCGGAGCTCGAGCTCCACTACCGGGGCCGTGCGCGGTGAGCCGCCTGCGCCGACTTGCCGCGCTCTGGTTCGGCGGCGCTGGGTCTTCGCAGCGGGAGTGGCTTTCCCGCAGCGCGCGCGCATCGAGGGAACGGGGGTCGGCGCGCTGCGCCACTGCGAATTCTCGACGGGCGCGTTCGTCGAGCCGATCACGGCCTGGGACGCCCCGCACCGGCTGGCTTTCGACGTGGCCGCGCAGCCCGAGCCGATGCACGAGTGGAGCCCGTATGCGCGGATCAACGCCCCGCACCTGCTCACGGGCCTCACGGCGCGGCGCGGCGAGTTCCGCCTGGTCGCCTTGACGGACGGGCGCACCCGCCTGGAGGGCAGCACCTGGTACGCGCGCGAGC
>CAXMNF010000338.1:0-2903 GCA_964194645.1 uncultured Gammaproteobacteria bacterium | reverse complement strand
CTGCAGCTCGATCTCGCGATCGATGAACGCCGTGGTCACCACGTAGAAGATCAGCAGCAGCAGCACGACGTCGATCAACGGCGTCATGGTCAGGCTGACTTCCTCCTCGGTGCGCGCGCGCCGCTTCAC
Source organism: uncultured Gammaproteobacteria bacterium (assembly GCA_964194645.1). Taxonomy (GTDB): domain Bacteria; phylum Myxococcota_A; class UBA9160; order SZUA-336; family SZUA-336; genus CAXMNF01. The sequence continues at coordinate 2,774 of CAXMNF010000338.1, read as the reverse complement.
GCTACGCCTCCTGTGGGGTCAGCCCGCCCGCGTCGGCGGCGGCTGCGGGTCCAGGCGTGACGCCGCGCTCCACCGACAGGGACTCGAGCAGGCGGAAGGACGTCTCCTCCAGGTCGATCTCGAGCACCTCGACCTTGCGCCGCAGGTAGGAGTGCGCGGCGATCGCCGTGATGCCGACCATCAAGCCCGCAGCCGTCGTGACCAGCGCGGTGAAGATACCGCCGGCCACGACGCGCGCGTCGCCGGTGCCGGTCTTCGCGATCAGATCGAACGCCACGATCATGCCGAGCACGGTACCGAGCAGTCCCATCATGGTGGCGATATTGCCGAGCGCCGCCAGCACCGGCAGGTTGCGGCGCAGCAAGGTCGCCTCGTGGTCGCCCGACACAGAGATCGCGTCCTCGACCCGGGCCAGCCCCTCATCGAAGTGGATCAGACCGGAGCGCATCACCCGGGCGATCGACACGTCGGACGCCGCGCACAGCGCCACGACTTGCGGAATCTCGCGCTTCTCCCAGTGCTGCATGACCGCCTTCATGAACTTGCGCGGGATCACGGCGTTGCGGCGCAGCGCCCACATCCGCTCCAGGACCAGGGTCAACACCAGAACCGAGCAGAACACCAGACCGTGCATGATCCAGCCGCCCATGCCGTACCAGTCGGCGAGCGTGCGGCCCTCCTCGACGGCCAGCGCGGACTCTGCCTCGATCCGCTCCAACTCGGCGCGCGCGCGCACCTTGGCCGCCTCCTGCGCGGCCTCCGCGGCCGGCTCCTGCTGGCTGAAGACCGGGGCGGCGAAGCCGATCCCCAGCGAAATTGCGAGTAGCAGGGTGATGGTGCAGCGCTTGCTCACGGCTTGTTCTCCTCGTTCGCGTCGTCCTCGACCTCGATCTCGAGCATGCGGTCCCGCTCCGCCTTGCGGAACGCGTCCTGGCGGCGGCGCTCCATCAGGAGCCCCAGCTCCCGGTTGCGGTTGCGAATGCGCTCGCGCTCGACCTCGAGCTCGGCACTGGTCCTGGCCTGGTGCTTGAAAGTGATCTCTAGCTCCGTCGAGCCGCGCGACCCGTCCGAGGCGAGCGCGGACACGCGAATCCGGTTCTTGCCGGGACGCACGGGCACAAAGCCGCGGAACGAGCCATCGGGGGCCAGCAGGATGTCGTTCGGCCCGGCCATCTCGCCAATCGTCAGGTTCACGGCGATCACATCCTCGACGTTCGCGAAAGAAACCCCCGTGAGCATGGTCACGATGTCCCCGGGCCGGCGCACGGGCGTGTACAGGCCCCCGGTCACGCGCGCGACCTCGGTTGACGCCACCGGGTAGTCGATCGCCAGGCGGCCCAGGCCGTAGACGTTCACGGTGACCCCCGCCTCCTTGGCCAGGCGCGCCGCGTCGATCGCGGCGAGGATGTCTCCCTCGTCCTCGACGTTCGCGGGGCCGAAGGGCAGCGAGGGCCGACCGTCGGTGAGCAGCAGGATCACCGGCTTCGCACCGCGCGACGGCGCCGAGCGCGCGCCGTCCAGGCCCGCCAGCTCGCGCAGAGCCAGCTTGATGCCGGCCTCCATGTTCGTGCCACCGTGCGGGGCGCGCGCCTCGACCGCGTCGAGCGTGCGCACCACCTGCGGATAGTCCGGGGTGAGCGGCACCTCGAGCAGCGCGTCGGTCTGCTTGAAGTTCACGCGACGCCCGGTCTGTGGGTGGAACTCGCCCGAGAACGTGACCACGCCGACCCGCACGCGCTCCGGGTCCAGCCCCATCAGCAGCGAACGGCCGCCCGCGATCTCGGCCGAGAGCACCGAGTCTCCCGGGTCGGTGTTCTTGGTGTCGGGCATGCCCGCCACCAGGGACGACTCCTGGACGCCGAGCAGCCCGTCGCCGTCCACGTCGATGCCGCTCGGGTAGGCGGTCGATCCGGACACGTCGATCACCAGCATCACGTCGAAGCGCGCGGGGCGGTTCCCAGCCTGGGCCACGCCATGGAGCGGCGCCATGTCGAGCCGCGCGCGCACCACCTGGCCGGGGCGCGGGGACTCGATGACGATCCGCACCTGATCGTCGGTTGCGGACGCAGGAAACGCGTGCGGCGGCGCGAGTGCGCAGCCGATGGCGACTATGAAACCTGCTGTCCAGCGCTGGGCAATCGCCCTCACCTTGCCTTCCTTCCCCGCGCAAGCGTGATCGGCGCAATAATGACGCGACCTTAGCCTGTCGGGCTGCGGCCTGCGTTAGCCGCCCTCCAGCACCTCGGCGTCCGGCCGGATCTCGACCTCGACCCGCCGGTTCTGGGCGCGGCCGACCTGGGTATCATTTGTTGCAACGGGCATTGACTCGCCGAAGCCAATCGCGGTGAGCCGCGCGGGCTGCACGGACTCGGCGATCAGAAAGCTGCGCACCCGGTCGGCCCGATCCTCGGAGAGCCGCTGGTTCAGGCGCTCGCCGCCCACGCTGTCCGTGTGGCCCTTCACGATCACGTGGCTCTGGGGATAGCTGTTCAGCGTGCGCGCGAGTGCGCGCAGCAGGTCGTAGGCCTGCGGCTGCAGCTCCGCGTTGCCGGTCTGGAACAGGATCTCGTCGGAGAAGCTGACCAGCAGGGCATCGTCGCGCCGCTGCACCTCGGCGCCGGCAATCGCCTCGAGCTCGCGCGCCTGGTCCTCGAGGTACGGCCCGGCCGGACCGGCCGCCAGCGACCCGCTCGACAGGCTCCGCTCGCGGCGCTCGTAGCTCGGGGCAACGCCCGAGCACCCGGTCAGGCCGCAGCCCGCCAGACAGGCGATCA